>NZ_CAJQQI010000029.1 GCF_905480415.1 uncultured Algibacter sp.
AAAAGCGACGACGAAAAATACGGGGTTTGTTATTGCGATTTAAGACCAAAATAAAAAAGGTCGCTTCAAAATACATTAAAGCAACCTTTTTATATTTCTTTTTTTGCTTATTATAAATTTAAATTCAACCCTAAACTTATATTTCTTCCTCTTGTTGTATATCCCAAAATTTCAAAATAATCTTCATTTAATACGTTAGTGACATTTGCAAAAAGCTTCAATTTATTGTTAATTAATTTATGACTAAAATATAAGTCGATTAATGAATAAGAACTTAATTCTTCATTTGAAAATGTTGAAAAATTAGTATCTGTTCTACTCCCTACAAATTGATAATTTAAAGATGCATATGTCGTTTTAGAAAAATCATATCCTAAACTTGCATTCGCTTTATGTTTTGGTATTCTCAATCTCACACCATCTTTTAACTCGGTAAACGTATAGTTAGTAGAAATTGATAAATCTTTTACAACATCAACTTGAGCTTCCAATTCAAAACCATGCACAGTAGCATCTGTAGTTGCGTTTTCATAAGCTGAAGTATAAATAATGGTATTGGCTTCTTTCCTATTAAAATACACACCATTTATACGGAATCCTTTTTTTGTATTGAACTCTAAACCACCTTCTATGGTTTGATTTTCTTCTGGTTTTAAATCTGGATTTGCTCCAAAAAAGCCAAATAATTGGGACAAATTAGGCGCAATAAACGATGTAGCATAAGAACCAAATGCTTTAGCATAACCCTCATTTACAGCAATATCATAAGAAGGGTTTAAGCTATAAACCAAATGTGAACCATACTCACTATGATTATTTAGTCTTCCCCCTGCATTTAAATTCAATCCAAAATCAGAAACATAAACAACATTCAAATAAGGGTCTGTATTTGTGAAACTTTCTTCAGTGGTAAACAAACTATTGTAATCACTATAATTCAAACCTACTATCGTATAAAATGACTCATCAAAAATATATTTATTAAAAGCATCAATAACATAGCTATCGGCTTCATTAACAGAACCAAATTCAGAAATAGTTTCTCTATCTATTTTAGTATACGCAGCATTTACTTGAAAGCTTCCATTTTCATAAGTAAATTTAGGTGATACACCTACTCTTTTTTGCTGGGAAATATATTCATCATCCGTATCAGCAAAAGCATAAGCTGGCGCCGGGAATCCATCAATATCAGTTTTAAATTTATCATAACCAGCATAAGCTGTTATTTCAAAATTATCAGAGAATTCATAACCTAATTTTACATTGGTATTATATCTTGAAAAAGGATCTTTCTCTGGGTTTTCTGATTTTGAAGCAGATAAACCATCAGCATAACGATTACCAAAACTCGCTAAATATGTAAACTTATTTAGTGTACCATTCACAGACACATTGTTAGTAAAATTTGAGCCATTATAATTTAAATCATCTTGTGTTTGATTTGTACCTACTACTGATAAAAAACTAGCAGAAATTTCTTTTTTTGACGATTTTTTAGTGGTTATATTAATCACAGCAGTTGCAGCAGCATTACCATAAAGTGTACTTGAAGCTCCTTTTATTATTTCAATAGATTCAACAGTGTTTAAATTTAATAATCTTAAATCAAAATCATTAGCTACAATTGAAGGATCATTAATCTGTACGCCATCAATAAGTACTAAAACTTGCCTATTGTTCCCGCCCCTTATAAAGGTTCCTAAATTTTGGCCTTCAACACCGCGACTACCATTAATTTCAATACCACTTTTAGTATTAATTAATTCTGAAACAGTTCTACCTTGGTTTCTTTCGATCTCCTGTTGTGAGATTTTAATAACCGTTTTACCTGAATTTTCACGTTTTAATTTGAATCGTGAATCTGAAACAACAACTTCATCAAGTTGCTCTACTTTTGTTGAATCGATTTGCTCTTGCGCAAAACCAACCAATGAGAATCCTAAACATAGGAATCCAAAAACATTTGCTTTTTTCATTTTAATGAATAATTACTCGAGAATCGTATAAATCTATACGCAAACTTTTATCCCGAAAGTTTAACTTATTTGTTTTGAAAATGGCAGGTCTCCTGACTTGCGTCTTCATGTTGGTCTTCCCAAAGAATAATCTTCAGTGACATTGAAGTTGAACATGAAGCGTTGTAGCTCACAGTTGCGGGAACAGTCCTGGTATTTCACCAGATTCCCTTTTAATCCATTCAATCAAAAATTAAACAGAACCAAAATTTCGATGCAAAAGTAGATGATTTAAATAGAAGTAAATAAACAAATTCTACTTTTTCTGATTCATTTAATAAATAAGATAAATAAAGCCGATAAGAAAATGAGCTATTATAACGCCACCTACTATATATATTGTTAAATTTGAACAGTCTCGCATGATATTATTTTTTTTTGAAAATAGATATCTATCAAATAATTAAGCGTGACAAATGTCAGATTACATTTATGAAGCATATTTTTTTTATTTTAATTATTTCATTAGGTTTATTAAATTGTAAAAATAAAATCAAAAAGCAATTAGAAGTCCCTATTGATAACACCTTTATTGACCTTAAATATGCCGAAGGTTTTTCTGTAAAAGATTTAGGAACACATAAAATACTGGAAATAATAAATCCATGGCCAGAAACTGAGAAGCAATATCGTTATGTTTTAATAGATAAAGAACATGCTATAAAAACAACTTTTTCAAAAAATGAATACGATGGCATCCTTATAAATCCGATCAAAAAAATAGTAGTCACATCAACAACCCATATTCCAGCTTTAGAATTATTAGGTGTTGAACATACATTAGTTGGCTTTCCCGGAACCGAATATATTTCTTCTGAAAGTGTAAGACATAATTTAGAAAACGGAGGAATAAGAGAACTTGGCAAAAATGAAGGGTTAAACACAGAAGTACTTTTGGAGCTTAATCCTGACCTTGTTGTTGGCTTTGAAATTGATGGAGGAAACCGATCATTAGAAACTATTAAAAATTCTGGAATTCCTGTCATATTTAATGGCGACTGGGTTGAAAATTCTCCGTTAGCTAAAGCGGAATGGATAAAGTTTTTCGGTATTTTGTATGGAAAAGAAAAAGAAGCAGATTCCATTTTCAATAAAATTGAAAGAGACTATTTAGAAGTGAAACAATTAGCCCAAAACGTGAAAACAAAACCAACCGTTTTGAGTGGTGCGATGCATAATGATATTTGGTATTTACCAAATGGTACGAGTACGGAAGCACAATTATTAAAAGATGCCAATGTAAACTATCTTTGGAGCGGCACAAAAGGTTCAGGAAGTTTGAAGTTGAACTTTGAATCCGTTTATGTGAAAGCTAAAGAAGCCGATATCTGGTTGAGCCCCTCAAATTATATAAGTTTTGAGGCTTTAAAAAATAGCAATGAAAATCACGCTATGTTTAAAGCCTTTCAAAATAAAAATATTTACACATTTACCAATACAACTGGAGCTACTGAAGGTGTTTTGTATTACGAATTAGGGATGACAAGACCAGATTTGGTATTAAAAGATATTACCAAAATTTGTCATCCAGAACTATTAGAAAATTACGAACTTTTCTTCTTTAAACCTTTGAAATAATTGGGAAACAAAAAGACATATCGAATACCCTTTTTAATATTGATAGTTATTTTAATAGCTTGTTTTTTTGTGAATATAAGTTTAGGCTCAGTGTCAATTCCATTAGAAGATATATTTAAGGGGCTTATTGGACATGCAACGGAACAAGAGCCCTGGCAACACATTATTAAAAACTACCGATTACCAAAAGCTTTAACTGCTGTAATTGTTGGTTCGGGTTTGGGGATTTCAGGTTTATTAATGCAAACACTATTTAGAAATCCATTAGCAGGTCCTTTTGTTTTAGGTATCAGTTCTGGTGCAAGTTTGGGTGTAGCTTTAGTCATATTGGGATCTAGTATTTTTGGAGGCGTTTTAGCTTCTCTTTTAATCTCGAAATGGGGCGTAGTTATTGCTGCTAGTCTAGGTAGTTTTTTAGTTTTACTCGCCGTCTTGATGGTATCTTTAAAAGTTCGTGATACAATGGCAATTCTTATCATTGGACTCATGTTCGCAAGCATAACTTCAGCAATTGTAAGTGTACTCTCCTATTTTGGGTCTGCGGAACAATTGCAACAATACGTTTTTTGGGGCTTTGGTAGTTTAGGTAACGTATCATGGGAAGATCTTGGCATTTTATTCTTGATTTATGCTTTGGGCATTACGCTTGGTATTTCGGCAATCAAATCTTTAAACACTTTACTTTTGGGAGAGAACTATGCTAAAAGTTTAGGATTAAATATAAAACAAAGTCGCTTAGTAATAATTATAGCCACAAGTTTATTAGCAGGAACTATTACTGCTTTTACAGGACCTATTGCCTTTATTGGTTTGGCTATTCCACATTTAACTCGACAAATTTTTAATACTTCAAACCACAAAATTTTACTACCTGCTGTTTTTTTATTTGGAGCTATAGTGATGTTAATTTGTGATAGTATTGCTCAACTACCTAACAGTGATTTCACTTTACCTATAAATGCCATTACATCATTAGTTGGTGCTCCCGTTGTAATTTGGTTATTAGTTAGAAAACGAAAAATAGTATTTTAAATGGAAAGCAAAAACCAACATATCATTTTAAAAACTAAAGATTTATCAATTGGTTATACTTCAAAAAAAGGAAAAACTATAGTTGCTTCAAACATCAATATTGCATTAAAGAAAGGGAGCCTTGTAGGTCTAATTGGAGCGAATGGCATTGGTAAATCTACGCTTTTAAGAACACTTACTAATGTTCAAAACGCTTTAAGCGGAAAAGTTTTGATTAATGATACTGATTTCCTGAAATACGCTCCAATTGATTTAGCCAAAGTAATGAGTTTAGTTTTAACCGAACCTTTAGCTGCAAAAAACTTATCTGTTTTAGATCTCGTAGCTTTAGGAAGACAGCCTTATACAAACTGGGTTGGCAACTTATCTCAAAATGATATCGAGATAGTCAATACCGCGCTAGAACAAACTAATATTACTGACTTAAAACATAAAAAATGTTTTGAATTAAGTGATGGTCAATTACAAAAAGTGATGATTGCTCGTGCCTTGGCTCAGGATACCGATTTGATTATTCTTGATGAACCCACCACGCATTTAGATATGTATCATAAAGCGTACATTTTAAAATTACTTAAGAAACTGGCTAAGGAAACCAATAAAACTATTTTGTTTTCATCACATGAAATAGATTTAGCTATTCAGTTATGTGATAATTTAATCGTGATGACAAATAATGAAGTGGTCTCAGATGAACCATGTAATCTTATTTCTAAAGGCACTTTTGAAACATTATTCCCAAAGGATTTAATTGCATTTGATGAAAAAACAGGTAGTTTTAGGATAAAAAAATAAGAATTCATAAAAATAGATTTCTAATAGAAATCTTCTGTACCAGTCTTTAATCTTTCAACTTAAAAATTTATCTTTGATTATATTCCTTTCTAAATGAACGACAGTCTTATTCTTATTATATCCATTTTAATTTCTGCAGCTATTGGGGCCTATTTAGGCATGCTTTACACAAAACTTAAAAGTAAAAGTGACCAAAGCACGCTTAAAGAACGGCAAAACCAAATGGGCTTAACCATTGAAGAGCTAAAACAAAATTTAACCAAAATAGAAACTGAACGTGAAGAGATTCGAAGAGAAAAAGAATTTTTAAGCACAGAATTAGCTAAAAGAAATTCGGAATACGAAAATCTACAACAATTAAATGTAAAACGTGATGCTGAAATAGAAGAACGACAAGAGCAATTACGTAAAGATTTTGAACTTTTAGCCACTAAAATTCTTGATGAAAAGTCTGAAAAATTCACAATTCAGAATAAAGAAAACATCAAAAATATTTTGAATCCACTTCAAGAAAAAATTAAAGTTTTTGAAGAGAAAGTCGATTTAACTCAGAAAGAAAGCATCAGTATGCATTCGGCATTAAAAGAGCAATTACTGGGATTAAAAGACCTCAACCAACAAATGACAAAGGAAGCTACCAATTTAACTAGAGCATTAAAAGGCGACAGTAAAATGCAAGGTAATTGGGGAGAATTAGTTTTAGAACGACTTAGAAAAATCAGGCTTAGAAAAAGACCGAGAGTATTTTGTTCAACAAAGTTTTACAAGAGAAGATGGCTCTCGTGTTTTACCTGATGTAGTTTTACATCTTCCTGATGGTAAAAAAATGATTATTGATAGTAAAGTATCTTTAACAGATTATGAGCGTTTGGTTAATGCAGACGATATTGAAAAGGCACCTTTTCTAAAAGCCCATATTAACTCTATTCGAAAACACGTAGACCAACTTTCAGATAAAAATTATCAAGATTTATATGATATTGAATCGCCAGATTTCGTACTCATGTTTATCCCTATAGAACCAGCATTTGCAATAGTTGTAAATGAAGATAATTCCATCTATAATCGAGCCTTTGAAAAGAATATTGTTATTGTAACACCATCTACCTTACTTGCAACTTTACGGACCATTGACAGCATGTGGAACAACGAAAAGCAACAACAAAATGCCATAGAAATTGCACGACAAGCTGGGGCACTTTATGATAAATTTGAGGGCTTAGTTTCAGATCTTACTGGTGTTGGGAAAAAAATTGATGCAGCAAAAAGTGATTATTCTTCAGCTATGAATAAACTAGTTGAAGGAAGAGGCAACCTTATTACAAGTGTCGAAAAACTAAAAAAAATGGGTGCAAAAGCTAAAAAATCTCTTCCTGAAGCTATTATAAAACGTGCTGAAGAAGACACTAATTAAACTAATTTATTTGATGAAATTTTTAATTAAACTATTTATAGTCATACTCATCGTATTTGCTGGGTTTTTCAGTTTCGTCTATTTTGCGCACTACAGTGATGGCATAAGAGCAGGAAAACTTGTAAAGTTTAGCAATAAGGGTATTCTATTTAAAACTTGGGAAGGAGAAATAAGTCAAGGCGTTTCTGAGGCTCAAACATTTATCTTTTCTGTTGAAGATGACGAAAAGCAAACCATTGAAGACTTAAATAGATTACAAGGTAAATTTGTTAAACTTCATTATTTTGAGCGTTACAAAACATTATTTTGGCTTGGAGATACAAAATATTTCATAACTAAAGTTGAAGAAGAACAAAATTAAATATGTTTAAACACGTCAAGGAATCTCAAGTATCGCTAACGGAGCTTATGCTGCCATCACACTCGAATTTTAGCGGTAAAATTCATGGTGGGCATATATTAAACCTAATGGACCAGATAGCTTTTGCTTGTGCATCAAAGCATTCTAGAAATTACTGCGTAACCGCATCTGTCAATAAAGTTGATTTTTTAAATCCGATTGAAGTAGGTGAATTAGTAACTCTAAAAGCCTCTGTTAATTATACTGGTAAAACATCTATGGTAATTGGGTTAAGAGTAGAATCAGAAAACATCCAAACGGGGAAAGTAAAACATTGTAACTCCTCTTATTTTACAATGGTTGCGAAGGATGAAAACGGAAAAAATGTAAAAGTCCCTGGTTTAATTTTAGATACTGAGCAAAGTGTTAGACGTTTTGCAAGAAGCATAGCTAGACAAAACCAAACTAGAAAAAGATCATCTAATTTTAAAGCTTCAGAATTTAAAGTTGAAGAGCACATTGAATTTATAAAAAAACAGAATGCTAAGGTGGACTTGTAATGGAAGTTTTTTTATATTATCTTAACAGATATACTAAATCACTTATAAGCCTTAGTAAGGATGTATCGATTTAATTTTTGTGACCTAGAAAATGTATTCAAATAAATAGAGTTTATGCGAAAATGGATTGTAGTATTAGCTATTATATTTCTCGCTGCTGCAGGTAGTTATTTATACTTGTTTCGTGAGCATAGAGATATTAAAAATGAAAAACCAGAATTAATAATCACATCCGCTTTAATCATTAGCGAGTTTATTCAAGAACCAAGCAAATCAGAACAAAAATATTTAAACAAAACAATTCAAGTTTCAGGAATAATTAAAGAAATTAATCCAAGAGGCCTCTTGTTGTCAGATGGGATTTATTGCACTATCAATGATAGTTTGGCTCATTCTTCTTTGAATATTGAAACACAAATAACAATTAAAGGTCGTGTTATTGGATTTGATGATTTACTAGAACAAATCAAGTTAGATCAATGTTTTATTTTAAATTAGATAATTCGATTTGTAAAATGCGCTTAAAGTATTTGTCTATGATTTTAAAGAATATTAATTATTAAAAATCTAATGGTATATGATTAATGCAAAAAGATTTATAAAACCTAAACACTAAATATATATGAAATACCTATTACTATTTCTTTTTTGTTACCCAGTATTAACTTATTCTCAAAATGATTTGCTAGAAGATATAGATTCAGAATCTAGAGATACTTCATATGTAATTGCAGCTTTTAAAGGTTTAAAAGTTGTTAATTTCGAATCTACTAAACTCGTTTATAAAAATGAATTTACACTAGTTGTTTCTCATAGATTTGGGAGTATAGAAAATGGATTTGACACCTTTTTTGGCTTAGATAATGCCGTAACACGCCTTAATTTTATTTATGGAATAACAGATGCCTTTAATATTGGAGTTTCTAGAAGCTCGTTCCTTAAAGTCTATGATGTGACGGTAAAATACAGACTAAAAAGACAAGAAAAAAATGGGTTTCCATTTACTATTGTAGGCTTTAATGCCTTATTAATAAATACAGCTCTTGATAAACAAAACCTGCCTTTTTTAGAATTTAAGCATCGATTAGGGTATACAGCTCAATTTCTTATTTCTAGAAAAATAAACACTGATTTTTCATTGGAGCTTGCTCCCACTTTTTTTCATGACAATTATGTCGCCATTGATGAACAAAAAAACTCACAATATGCATTGGGGTTTGGCGGGAGATATAAACTAGGGAAAAGATGGTCCATAAATGCTGATTACGGCTGGCATTTAAATAGAGCCAATAATTCTCCATACAAAAACCCGCTCTCCATTGGATTTGATTTAGAAACCGGTGGTCATGTATTTCAAATGCATTTCTCAAATGCTCAAGCTATGAATGCTAACGGATTCCTGGGGCAAGCAGAAGGCAATTGGTCTGATGGAAATATTTATTTTGGATTTAATTTAAGTCGAACTTTTTAATAATTTAAATAACATTTGCTATGAAATTTAAAAACTTAATTCACGTAATAGCGGTTACAATTATTTTTTACAACTGCTCGAGCAGTAGTAATGATGATTTAACCGAACAAACTCCAGAATTACCTATTGGTAAAATTACTTATGATGCTAATGTAAAAGCAATTATTAGTAATAACTGTACAAATTGCCACGGAAGTCCAGCATCAAATGGTGCGCCAACCTCATACAGCACATACACTCAAGTAAAAAATTCAATTGAAAACATATTAGGTCGCATTAATAATGCATCAAGCCCAATGCCGCAAGGTGGACTAATGACACAGTCATTAAGAGATGATATTCAACAATGGAAGGATGACGGGTTATTAGAAAATTAATTTCTGTTTTGAATTCGGGTAACATTTTTTTAGTGCAATAAAGCAAAAAGAAACCTTATGAAATATTTAATAATCACAGTATTCTCATTAATCAGCTTGTTTAGCTTTTCTCAGAATAAATTTATCACTAGAAACGGAATTGTTTCTTTTGAAGCATCTTTACCTTCTTTTGAAGAAGTAAAAGCTACAAACAAATCTGTAACAGCCATTATTAATACTGAAAACGGAGAGTTTGCGGCGTTAGTACTTGTTAAAGGATTTCGCTTTAAAAATGCATTAATGGAGGAGCATTTTAATGAAAATTATGTTGAATCAGACAAATATCCGAAAGCAACATTTAAAGGTAAGATTAGTGATTTTGATATAGAAACACTTGAAGCCTCAAAAAGAAAGATGACTTATAATGGTACCCTTGAGTTTCATGGTAAAACTAAAACATTAGAAAATTTACCTTTAACTTTATCAAAAGATGAAGCTAATAATATTATCCTTTCTGGTACATTTGAAGTAAACGTTGACGATTTTGATATTAAAATACCTAAAGTGGTTAGTTCTAAATTGTCGAAGATAGTAATTGTTACATTCCATTTTATTCTAAATAAAAAATAAGAATGGCTAAATCATAAAAAAAGCCTTCATTGAAAAATGAAGGCTTTTTTTATTTTATAAGTGTAATTTAAATCTTTACAAATCTTCTTGTTATAGACTTACCTATTTTATTAGAAGAAATTTTCATAAGGTAAACACCATTATTCCAGTTAGCAATGTCTAGGCTATTTGATAATTTGTTAGCTTCTTTTACAACAATACGTTTTCCTAAAACGTCAAATGCCTCTATAGTTACATCGCCTGCAATCTTACTAGGAATATCAATTTTTAAATTTGAAGAAGCAGGATTCGGATATAAATTAATTGCATTTAGAACATCTTCAAAAGATTGTACATTTAACGTACCTTCAGCAACAACAGTTATTGTCCCAAACATATTCCCAGGATGCGGTTGACAGACGTAATTACTAGTTCCAACAGTAATGAATTTATGCGAAAATGTGTTTCCTTGTGTACCAGAAAATGCACTCTCGAAAGTTTCACCAGAAGTGCTTTTCACATTATGACTACTTCCATTTGCAGACCAAGTCCAAATTACGGTATCACCAACTTCTATTGTTCTGCTAGAATTAGCATTCCCCGCTGCTGATGGAGTTGAATTAAAACTCCAATCAATATTGATTGTCTCATTAGTTTGCGCCTCCAAACTTATGGTAGCGGATAATAATAAAGTAAAAAGTAATTTTTTTAACATAGCTTTAGATTTTATAAATTTTTTTAATAAAAATAACATAAAAACACTACTAAAACTAAAAAAATAGAACTATTTACTCAAGTACATTTTCCGTCTAGAATATAAATCATAGAACTCATCGTCTTTTAAGCTATCAATAAATAAAATACTTTCTCCAGTACTTTTCATTTCTGGTCCTAATTTTTTATTGACATTATGAAACTTATCAAATGAAAACACAGGTTGTTTAATGGCATAGCCATCTAACTTAGGTTGGAAATTAAAATCTTTCACCTTCTTTTCGCCTAACATCACTTTCGTTGCATAATTCACATAGGGCTCACCATACGCTTTGGCTATAAATGGCACGGTTCTAGAAGCTCTCGGGTTTGCTTCAATAATATAAACGGTATCATCTTTAATAGCAAACTGAATATTAATTAAACCGACTGTTTTTAATGCTAAAGCAATGGTTTTTGTATGATCAATAATCTGTTGCATCACTAGAGGCCCAAGATTAAATGGTGGTAATAAAGAGTTACTATCTCCCGAATGAATACCACAAGGTTCAATATGCTCCATAATACCAATAATATACACATCCTCACCATCGCAAATCGCATCAGCTTCAGCTTCAATAGCACCATCTAAATAATGATCCAGTAATAATTGGTTCCCTGGCATTCTACCTAATAAATCAACAACATGCTTTTCTAACTCTTCTTTATTAATAACAATTTTCATACCCTGACCACCTAGAACATACGAAGGACGCACTAAAATTGGAAAATCCAGTACATCAGCAATAGCAGAAGCTTCATCAGCCGTCGTTGCAATATCAAATTCAGGATAAGGAATATTATTTTCTTTTAAAAGGTTTGAAAATAAACCTCTGTCTTCAGCTAAATCAAGAGCCTCAAAACTAGTTCCTAAAATTTTAATACCATATTTCGTTAATTTTTCGGCCAATTTCAAAGCGGTTTGACCTCCGAGCTGTACAATAACACCTTCAGGTTTTTCATGTTTAATGATATCGTAAATATGCTCCCAGAAAACAGGTTCAAAATATAATTTATCGGCAGTATCAAAATCTGTTGATACCGTTTCAGGATTACAATTAATCATAATGGTTTCATAACCACATTCAGCGGCAGCTAAAACGCCATGAACACAACAATAATCGAACTCTATACCTTGACCTATTCTATTTGGTCCAGATCCTAAAACGATAACTTTTTTCTTATCAGTAACTATACTTTCATTATCTGCATATCGGTTACCATCAGCCGTTTCCATATCACTTTCAAAAGTGGAGTAATAATACGGTGTTTTTGCCTGAAATTCTGCTGCACATGTATCAACTAATTTATAAACTCGATTCACGCCTAACGCTTCACGTCTACTATACACTTCACTTTCTAAGCAACCTAGCATATGTGCTATTTGTCTATCTCCATAACCTTTTTGCTTAGCTTCGAGCAATAAATCCTTTTCAAGTGTATTTATAGTAAAAGTTGAAATTTCATTTCTTAAAAAATGAAGCTCTTCATATTGCTTTAAAAACCACATATCGATTTTTGTGATTTCATGAATTCTACTTAATGGAATTCCCATTGCAATAGCATCATAAATAATAAATACCCTGTCCCAAGAGGCGTAAGTAAGTTTTTCTATGACTTGTTCATAGCTTTTGTTTTCTTTTGCGTCTGCACCCAATCCATTACGCTTAATTTCAAGAGACTGTGTTGCTTTATGAAGTGCTTCTTGAAATGAACGACCAATGCCCATGACCTCTCCTACAGATTTCATTTGAAGTCCTAATCGTCTATCCGATCCTTCAAACTTATCGAAGTTCCACCTCGGTATTTTAACAATTACATAATCTAAGGTTGGCTCAAATAATGCAGAAGTTGATTTTGTAATTTGATTATTTAATTCATCTAAGTGATAACCCAATGCTAATTTAGCTGCAATTTTCGCAATTGGGTATCCCGTCGCTTTACTTGCTAATGCAGAAGAACGCGATACACGAGGATTAATTTCAATAGCAATAATATCTTCGTTTTCATCAGGTGAAATAGCAAATTGCACATTACATCCACCTGCAAAATCACCGATACTGCGCATCATATGTATGGCCATATCACGCATTTTCTGATATGTTCTGTCACTTAATGTCATTGCTGGAGCTACCGTAATAGAATCCCCAGTATGAATCCCAATAGGATCCATATTTTCAATAGAACAGATAATCACAACATTATCATTTGAATCTCTAAGTAATTCTAACTCGTATTCTTTCCATCCAATTAGAGCCTTATCTATCATAACTTCGTGAATTGGAGAAATCTCTAATCCACGCGTTAATAATTCATCAAAATCTTCTTCTTTATAAACAAAAGATGCCCCAGCACCACCTAAAGTAAATGAAGCTCTAATTATCAAAGGAAATCCGAATTCCTGTGCAATTTCTTTACCCTTTAAAAATGAATTAGCAGTAGCTTGCGGCGCCATAGGTATACCAATTTTAAGCATCAACTCTCTAAACTGCTCTCTATCTTCAGTAATATTTATAGCATCAATATCAACACCTATGATTTCAACGTCAAAATCTTTCCAAATTCCTTTTTCATCGGCCTCAATACATAAATTCAAAGCTGTCTGACCACCCATAGTTGGTAAAACCGCATCAATTTGAGGGTGTTCTTTTAAAATTTTAATAATCGATTTTGTGTTTAATGGCAACAGGTATACATGATCTGCCATCGTAGGATCAGTCATGATGGTTGCAGGATTCGAATTGATTAAAATAGTTTCAATTCCATCTTCTCTTAGAGAACGTAAGGCCTGAGTTCCTGAATAATCAAATTCACATGCTTGTCCAATTACAATAGGACCTGAACCAATAATTAGTATCGATTTTAGTTTTGGATTTTTTGGCATTTTTACTGGTTATATGTTGTACTTTAATGTGTTGCAAAAATAGTAATCAGTAGATACAAAAAAAGGCGTTACACTTAAGTAACACCTTTTAATTATCAACAATTGTTAATCATTATTTCTTATGTCTATTTTCAGATGACACAGATAATTTTTTTCTTCCTTTAGCTCTTCTACGTGCTAATACCTTTCTACCATTAGCAGAAGCCATTCTTTCTCTGAAACCATGTTTATTTCTTCTCTTTCTTTTTGATGGCTGAAACGTTCTTTTTGGCATGTTCTTATTTTTTTAAATCTGAATTGTAATTTTTAGAATAGAGGCTCTATTAAAACCGAGGGCAAATATACAAAGCCTTTATTACTTTGCAAATCATTTTTTGAAAAAAATTTGATTTATTTATTAAGTCAATAAAAGTTATGTAAGACCTTTATTTAAATGGTATAACCGTATATTTTGTTAAAAATCTATATGCACATTTTAATAAAAATTTAGTTTCTTTGCAATCATAAAACTATAAATTAGTTTGTTTTACATGTAAACCTTACTATTTACCATTCAAAATTTTACTATTATGTACAATAAAATCATAAAACTTGTAATTGCATTTGGAATAATTGCCTTTGCCGTTTATCAATTTACTGAAAGCTATATTGGAAATGGTATTGCACTTATATTTTTATCGCTAATTTTTATATTTCTGTATTTTAAGAATGAATTTATCCTAATCGCTTTTTTAAGATTACGAAAACAAGATTTTGAAGGTGCCAAAAAATGGCTAAACAAAATCAAGAATCCTGAAACAGCTCTAGTAACTAAACAACAAGGATATTTCAACTATCTGCATGGTATTATGGTTTCTCAAGATAATATGAATGAAGCTGAAAAGTATTTCAAAAAAGCAATTTCTTTAGGTCTATCAATGGATAATGATTTAGCTATGGCAAAGTTAAACCTGGCTGGTATTGCTTTTTCTAAACGAAGAAAGCAGGAAGCTCAAAAACTACTTACCGAAGCTCAAAAACTAGACAAACAAGGAATGCTTGCAGATCAAATTAAAATGATGAAGCAAAACATGAAACGTGCTGTTGGCCCAAGTCAACACTACGGATCTAGTGGCTCTGTGAGAGCTCAAAAAAGAAGAGGATAATAGTGTTTAATTACTTTCTATACTAGTTTAAACCATAATACCCGTCTTTAGGTATTTCTACATAATATGGTTTTTTTGATTTATTATTAAGGTGTGGCTCGCGCAACCACGGATTATGAAGTTTTAATATTTTATAGTTGATCCCGAAGCTTTGTGCAAACTGAGTAAAATCAGTAACTGCAGAATCCACCTCTACTTTATATGTTGGAATATTAGTATATAAATCTTTTTCTCTGAAGTTGAAACCGTATTTTTTGGGGTTAGACAAAATCTCTTTCAATGCTACGATCCTGAATAAATAACGCCCTGTTTCTTCTCCTAACAACAAATCATAATACCCTGCAACACCTTGTTCTTTTAAACGTCTTGAAACACCTGCATTTCCCGCGTTATATCCGGCTGCAGCCAGTGTCCAAGACCCTAATTTAGATTTAGAATTTAAAAGATATTTACAAGCTACTTCTGTAGCCTTTTCAAGATTATAACGCTCATCTACATTTTTATTAACTTCTAAACCGTTTTCTCTACCAGTGGCTGGCATGATTTGCCAAACACCTCTAGCCCCTGCAGGAGACACAGCATTGGTTAAACCACTTTCTATAACCGCTAAATATTTAAAATCGTCTGGAACGCCATTTTTTGCTAAAATAGGTTCAATAATTGAGAAATATTTTTTAGCACGTTTAAACATCAATAATCCGTTAGATTGCCAATACGTATTAACTAATAACTCTCTATCCATACGCTCTAAAATATCTGGGTTTTCTAGTGGCATAGATTCGCCAGCAAAATTTAGATCATCCGGCACTTGAAGTGCATAAACATTATAATCGTTTATCAATTTTGTTTCAAAATTTTCATCTGTAGGGGCATCTTGGAGGGCATAAATAAATAATGTACATAAACTTAATAATCCTACAAACGCCAATACTTTCTGTAATATCTTCATTTTAATAAGTTTTTTTATAAAATTAAAAAAAATAGTTTAGCTACCTAAAAGTAGTTTAGGTAAATTTTCGTTAAACCATTTATATTTATTGATAATTGCAATATGCGAACCGTTTTTAACAACAATACAGTTTTTAATATATTTAATAGGAAATACGGGATCCTTATCACCATGAATATGAGTAATATCAGGAATAACTTCTTTCTGCTCCCAGCACACCATTTCTTTTATTGCCCAACTTAAGTACTTACTATCGTTAACGGATAGATATTTTTTATAAAGCTCCACTCGCTTTATTATATTTTCACCAAACGCATACTTCTCAAAGATTTCAATTTTACTTGCTAATTGTGTTGGAATAAATATGTAAGCCTTAGTCGCTTTAGCTAATAGCATTTTTTTTGGCAACTCATTCATAGACTTAACGCTAGATACAATAATAAGTTTTCTAACTTTAATGTGTTTACTTATTTCTTGTACCAAAACGCCTCCGAACGACACACCCAGCAAAATACTATTTATGTGCTTAATATGTTTGGAAAGCCTCAATGCATAATCACTGAGGCTTTCATTATCAATAGGAATAATCCATTCCAATAAATGAATTTTAAATTGGTTTTCAGGCAATTTAATATGTTCAAAAATTTTAGGACTTGCCGCCATTCCTGGCATTAAATAAACATGTATTATCTCTTGAACCATAAGGCATTAACCTTTAATATTGTTTATTTTATCGATTCTTTTTTGTACTTTTGCACAAAGTTAGAGAAATAGTACTCACTATTTTAGATTCCTAAGAAATAAAACAAAAATTTACTATGGTTGGAGCTGCAGAATTAATTGACAATGATTTTTTACGTCAATTTGAAATTAAAATTGATGATGACTTGGCAAAAATTGAATACTCTTTGCAGGAGCGAAAGATTTTTTTAACCAAACTAATTATTCCAGATAGCGTAAAAGATGAAGGTTTTAAAAAGGAGTTTTTATCACTTGTTTTTGAACAAATAGAATCGCGTAATTTAAGTGTTATGCCGACATGTCCGGAAATAGCAAAGTTTGTAAGAGGTAACAGAAAGTACAAACGAATGCTCCCTGTCGGGGTTAGAATATAAGTTTCTTTTAATAGAGAATAAAAAAGCCGAAACTTTGCAGTTTCGGCTTTTTTATTCTCTATTAATTATTTTATTGTTTATCGTAAACCAAGGTTAAATCTTTGGCTTCTAAAACCTCTGTAAAATCTTCATTGTAAATTTTAATTCTACCCTCAAAAACTAAATAGATTTGATTGCCTTCAATCATCGCTTCACTTTCTCCAATCGTCATAACTGAATCCTTAACTGTGTATTCTGTCGCTAAACTGATTACACCTTCAGTATCACAAGCTATATCAAAACGAAATATATTAGTAGTCTCGTTTAATAAAGCAATTCCGATATCAGGATTGAACGTTGTATTTAAAGACACAATACCATTATTATCAAAAAACAATGTTTCGTTACGCGAACATTCAATCTCATTTAAAAGATTCGCACTTACCATACCGTCGTTATTAATATCAAATCCTCCTTCAATATTCCAAGCTGTTAATTTCCAAACACCTGTAATAGATGAATTATTTGAATCTTGCATATCGTCAGCAGAACAACTAGTAAAACATACTAGAACAAATGCAGCACATAGGTTTAAAAGTAATTTATTCATATTGGGGCATGATTAATTAATTGTAAAAGTATACGTAGAAGTTACATTTGCACAATAAATAAGCTAAATGACTTAAATTCAAGGTTTATTCGTCGAAAACTAAAAGAAACTATCTTCACAATACCTCTAAAAACTCAAATCGCACCAATCCATCATCTTCAATTTCAGTGAGCTCTACCTGATGCAATGTATTAACTAATTCAGGATTCCAAGGCGTCTTTGTTTTTACATAATTTTCAGTAAAACCATGAATATAACCTTCCTTATTTTCGCTTTCAAACAAAACCGTTCTTGTAGTTCCCATTTGACTTTCATAAAATGCACGACGCTTTTTCACGGACAATCCCCGTAACATTTTACTTCGTTTACTTCTTATATTATTTGGCACTATACCATCCATGTCTGCTGCTTCAGTATTGTCTCTTTCAGAATACTTAAACACGTGTAAATATGATATATCTAACTCAGTTAAAAAATTATAAGTTTCTAAAAAAAGATCTTCCGTTTCTCCTGGGAATCCAACAATCACATCCACACCAATACATGCATGGGGCATCACTTCTCTTATTTTAGCAACTCTATCGATATACAATTCCCGCATATAACGACGCTTCATTTTCTTAAGAATAATGTTGCTTCCTGATTGCAAAGGAATATGAAAATGAGGCACAAAAGCTCTAGATTTTGAAACCAAATCAATCGTTTCATTTTTCAACAGATTCGGCTCTATAGATGAAATTCGTAAACGCTCAATCCCTTCTACTTCATCTAATTCATTCACTAAATCTAAAAAAGTATGTTCGTGCTTTTTATTGCCAAATTCTCCTTTACCGTAGTCGCCAATATTAACACCCGTCAGTACAATTTCCTTAATGTTTTGTTTTGAAATGGCTTTGGCATTTTCCAAAACATTATCCATTGTATCGCTACGGGAAATCCCTCTAGCTAAAGGAATGGTGCAGTATGTACATTTATAATCACAACCATCTTGTACTTTTAAAAAAGCTCGTGTTCTATCACCTATGGAATAACTCCCTACATAAAAATCAGCTTCTTCTATTTCACAGGAATGTACTTCTCCTAAATCATTTTTAGACAAGTCGTTTAGATAATCTGTAATTTTGAATTTCTCAGTAGCTCCAAGTACTAGGTCCACACCATTAACATCTGCCAACTCTTGCGGTTTTAACTGGGCATAACAACCAACTGCAGCAACAAAAGCTTCCGGATTAGCTTTTTGAGCTTGCTTTACAACAGTCTTAAAACGCTTGTCTGCATTTTCGGTAACAGAACAGGTATTTATAACATAAATATCAGCTTTTTCAGAAAAATCAACGCGATCAAAACCTTCATTATTAAAATCTCTGGCAATAGTAGAAGTTTCTGAAAAATTCAGTTTACAACCTAAAGTATAAAATGCGACTTTTTTATTCATTGTATTTTCTTTTCCGTGAAGACGGAAATCTCATTATCTTTACCTCCTTTGATTAAAAGATTGCAAATTTACAACTAATTAGTCACATGATAAAACCAATTTTAAGACAAATAATTAGCTATTTATCAATTAGTTGTATACTTATTTTATTGTTTTCTTGTGTTAATAAATCAAACACTAACAAAGATCATCTCGTGTTTCGTTATAACGAACATGCCAACATAAACACTTTAGATCCAGCCTTTTCAAGAACACTCCAAGACACCTGGGTTTGCAATCAGCTATTTAATGGCCTAGTACAACTAGATAGTGATTTGAATATTCTTCCATCCATTGCAAAAGATTGGATCATTTCTGAAGACGGACTCATATATACTTTCAATTTACGAAACGATATTTACTTTCATAAACATAAACTATTTGGTAAAGACTCCACCAGAACCGTTGTTGCGAGAGACTTTACCTATAGTTTAAATCGTTTAAAAGACGAAAAAATTGCGGCTCCTGGAAGTTGGGTTTTAAATAAGGTTGATAGTTTTAAAGCTGTTAATGACACTGTTTTTGAGATTAGCTTAAAACAACCTTTTCCTGCATTTATAGGTTTACTAAGCATGAAGTATTGCTCTGTAATCCCCAGAGAGGTTGCAGAATTTTATGGAACTGATTTTAGATCGCACCCAATAGGTACAGGCCCATTTAAACTTAAGCGTTGGGAAGAAAATATTAAACTCGTTTTCAGAAAAAACAATCATTACTTTGAAAAAGATGAAACAGGTAAACCGCTGCCGTATCTAGAAGCTGTGGCCATTACATTTTTACCAGATAAACAAAGTGAATTTTTACAATTTACTCAAGGAAATATTGATTTTTTAAACAGTTTGGATGCTTCATATAAAGATGAGTTGTTAACTGCGGATGGAAAACTTAGAGGTAAATACGCCGAAACAGTTGACATGATAAGAGGTCACTATTTAAACACTGAATATTTAGGTTTTTACTTAGGTTCTCAAACACCGGAAATTCAATCAGAATTAATACGAAAAGCTATAAATTTCGGTTTTGACAGGAAGAAGATGATGATCTATTTAAGAAATGGTATTGGAAATCCTGCCAATGGTGGCTTTATTCCAAAAGGACTTCCTGGACATAATCCATCAATTGGTTTTACCTATAAACCAGAGAAAGCAAAACAATTGGTTGAACAATTTAAAAATGAAAGCGGTAGCACAAATCCTGAAATCACTTTAGTTACATCAAGTAATTATTTAAGTTTTTGTGAATTTATACAACGTGAACTTGAAAAAACTGGACTAACAATTAATGTTGATGTGATGCCAGAAGCAACTTTAAGATCAGCCAGATCAAACGGAAAAGTTGATATGTTTAGAAGTTCTTGGATTGCTGATTATTTGGATGCTGAAAACTATCTGTCTATTTTTTATAGCAAAAATTTTGCTCCCGATGGGTCTAATTACTTTCACTACAAAAGCACCCAATTTGACAGCTTATACAACAAAGCTTTTACAGTAACAGATATTGAAAAACGAAAGCATTTATACACGACTATGGATTCTTTAGTGATGCAAAAAACGATTATGGTTCCTTTATATTATGATGAAGTGATACGGTTTACTCGAAAAAATGTAAAAGGATTGGGAACTAACCCAATTAATTTATTGGATTTGAGGTATGTGCAGAAAGATTAGTTTTCTAGTATTTTTTTTATCATTTGGCTGTATTCAGTAGATAAATCGTAAAATCGTTTTCCAATAAAGTGGATTAATAAAATTCCTAAAATACACTTTCTTATTTTTAGCAAACAATATCCAGTTTTAGCAAACTAGAAAGTTATATGCTCTCGACCAGAAGATCGCGAACGAGTGCGCTAGGGATCGAAGTGGCATCCTTTTGCGAAATTTTGAAACGTTATGCACTAATTAAAATTAGGAATTTAATAAAAATAAGATCCCGAAATAAATTCGGGACTGCTTCGCAGGAAGATATAGCGAAAAACGCGCCCCTTAAGGTAACGCCCATATGCTATTCTCTTCGATACTTTTTTGTTTCTTCAAAAACATGCTCGAGGATAACCTTGTCTTGGTCTGAAAATTCGATTTTACGTCTTGCCATAACAACGTCCGCAACTTCAAATGCTTTTTTGGTTAAATAGGTCGTAAAACCACTATTACCACCCCAACTAAAGCTAGGTACAAAATTACGCGGGAAACCGCTACCAAAAATATTAGCGCTTACCCCAATAACAGTGCCGGTGTTAAACATGGTGTTAATACTACATTTGCTGTGGTCGCCCATCATGAGTCCGCAAAACTGCAAGCCTGTTTTAGCAAAACCTTCGGTTTGGTAATCCCACAAGCGTACTTCGGCGTAATTGTTTTTTAAGTTGGAATTGTTGGTGTCTGCACCTAAATTACACCATTCGCCTACAACTGAATTACCTAAAAACCCATCATGGCCTTTATTCGAATTATCAAAAATAACAGAATTATTAATTTCCCCTCCTACTTTACTTGATAATCCTAAAGTTGTTGGTCCGTAAATTTTAGCTCCTAATTTTACAACTGCGTTTTCACACAATGCTAATGGTCCGCGGATTATAGCCCCTTCCATTATTTCAGCATTTTTACCGATATAAATTGGACCTTTACTAGCATTAAGTGTTGTGAATTCTAATTTCGCACCTTCTTCAATGAAAATATTTTGTGGTGCTATAATGTTGTTACTTGCAGGAATAGATTGCGATGTTTTTTCTTTTGTAATTAACGTAAAATCTTCTTGAATGGCTTCTCCGTTTTTAGAAAAAATATCCCAAGTGTTTTCTATTTTGATAATATCTTCAGCAAACTCAATAGCCTCATAGTCCTGAAAATCAATGTCGTCTTGTGCTTCTTTAGTAAAAAACGCTATAACATCTTCATCTTTAAAAATGGCTTGATTCGCTTTTAAGTCTCTAATCATTTCTACCAACTCTAAATTTGGAAGATAAGATGCATTAACCATAACGTTTTCATCCATTTCAACCATAGGGTACTTATCTGATAAATAATCCTCAGTAACCGTGGTGGTGGTTGTTTTTAAATAGAATTCCCACTTTTCTCTAATGGTTAAAATACCAACACGAATATCGGCTACTGGTCTTGTAAATGTAAAAGGCAATAAATTATTACGCGATGGACCATCAAAAAGGATATAATTCATAAAACAAAAAAATTAAAAGTTGAAAGTTAAAAGTTTACCCTCTTATCTCAGAACTAATGATTGAAAATAGATTCATGTAAAAATAAAAAAGCCTTTCTACAGTAGAAAGGCTTTTTATAAATATCTTTTAGTCTAAACTTATTTTTTAAATTTAGCGTATTTAGTTTTGAACTTATCAATACGACCAGCTGTATCTACTAATTTAGATTTACCAGTGTAGTATGGATGAGATGTTCTAGAAATCTCCATTTTTACTAATGGGTATTCAACGCCATCAACTTCAAGAGTTTCGTTAGTATCTGCAGTAGACTTTGTTAAAAATACATCTTCGTTAGACATATCTTTAAACGCTACTAATCTATAATTTTCTGGGTGTATACCTTTTCTCATCGCTAAATGCTTTTTAATCTTTACAATTTTAGAAATGCAAATTTAAGTGTTTTTTATAAATTAACAATAAAATTTTATTCTTTTTTATTTAATGTATTTTTGCTTGAAATTTATAATCAAATAATGGAAACAAAAGAACAAATTTTAAAACCCATAGCATATACGTTTGGGTTGTTTTTAGGCTTAGTTATTATTTTATCTTTAATTATTGAACCCTTTATAGCTCAGAAAATTATATTTAGCATTCTAAGTTTTTCTGCTACATTATTGGTCTTTATAACGGGAATTAAAAAATTCAAAACTAAAAACGCAAATAAAATATCCTTAGTAGACACCATTAAAATAGGACTAGCAATCGCAGTAATAGGCGCTTTAATAGCTGCCCTATATACCTATGTAAATTTAAACTACATAACCGAACAAACAACATCGAATAACTACAACTACGCTATGCTAATAATTAGAACACTTTCTGTTGGCCTCATTATTTCTTTAGTAACTGGTTTAATCGTTAAAAACGAACGCTAACACTTCAATTAATTTCAGTATTTTTGAGTATTATTTTTGAAACTATTCTAAATGCATATATCTGTAGTCATACCACTTCTCAACGAAGAAGACTCTTTAACAGAATTACATGATTGGATTGCAGAAGTTATGCAGTCCAACCATTTCACATACGAAATTCTTTTTATTGACGATGGTAGTACAGATGGTTCATGGGACATCATATCACAATTATCCACAAAAAACAACCACGTAAAAGGTATTTGTTTTTTAAAGAATTTTGGTAAATCCCAGGCACTTCATGCAGGATTTGAAATCGCTAAAGGCGATGTTGTAATTACTATGGATGCCGATTTACAGGACAACCCTGATGAAATTCCAGAACTTTATAATATGATTGTGAAAGACGGATTTGATTTAGTTTCAGGTTGGAAGAAGAAACGTTACGATTCAGTTATTTCTAAAAACTTACCATCTAAATTATTTAATTGGGCAGCAAGAAAGACTTCAGGAGTTAAACTTCATGATTTTAACTGCGGCCTTAAATCCTACAAATTAGATGTTGTAAAAAACATTGATGTTAATGGCGAAATGCATCGTTATATCCCTGTGCTTTCAAAAAATGCTGGTTTTACAAAAATTGGCGAAAAAATAGTTCAACATCAAGCCAGAAAATATGGTGAAACAAAATTTGGTATGAATCGATTTATACATGGATTTTTAGATTTAATAACCATTTGGTTTTTATCTCACTTTGGTAAACGCCCAATGCACTTATTTGGAGCTTTAGGTTTTATAGTATTCGCCATCGGATTTGCTTTTGCTACGTACTTGGGAATTGATAAACTGTTTTTAAATCCAGCTGGTAGACTTATTACTCAACGCCCACAGTTCTATATTGCACTTTCTACAATGATTATAGGAACACAGTTTTTTGTTGCTGGATTTTTAGGCGAACTCATTTTACGCAATAAAACAGACAAAAAAAGGTATTCAATTAAAGATGAATTAAATTTAAGTTAGAATATATCAAAAATGATTTCATTTGTTTCAAAATGGTGACTTTTTGAAACATATTCTTTCACAATTGATTACTTTTGCTATCTATATCTTATAAAACTTATGATACACATTGAACCAAAAATTTTAGATAGAATAAATGCGTGGTTAACTCCCGCTTTTGATGAAGAAACACAAACTATTATAAAAAATAGTATTGCTAACAATCCAAAAGATATTCAAGAAAGTTTTTATAAAGATTTAGAGTTTGGAACTGGCGGTATGCGAGGTATCATGGGTGTAGGAACAAACCGTATAAATAAATACACCTTAGGTAAAAGCACACAAGGTTTAAGTGATTATTTGCATAAATCATTCCCTAACGAAACTCCAAAAGCAGTTATTGCTTACGATTGTAGACACAATAGTAAATCATTAGCAAAATTAGTTGCTGATGTGTTTTCTGCAAATGGCATCGAGGTGTTTTTATTTGAAGATTTACGAGCAACTCCAGAGTTATCGTTCGCTGTGAAGCATTTAAACTGTCATTGTGGTATTGTTTTAACTGCGTCACATAATCCGCCAGAATATAATGGATACAAAGTGTATTGGCAAGATGGCGGACAATTAGTTCCTCCGCATGATGATGCTGTTATTAATATGATTAATGCTTTGGAATATGCTAATATTAAATTTCAAGCAAATAATGATTTCATTCATTATATAGGGAAAGAGGTTGACGATGTTTTTATTGATGCTTCTGTTAAAAATGGAGATGTTGGCGCTACCCAAGCGGCAAAAGATAATTTAAATATTGTATTCACTTCTCTTCACGGAACGTCTATTACTGCGGTTCCAGAAACTTTAAAACGTGCAGGCTACAAAAATGTCAATTTAGTTAAAGAACAAGAAAAACCAGATGGCGACTTCCCAACGGTAGCTTCACCTAATCCAGAAGAACCAGCTGCACTAAAAATGGCCTTGGAACTTGCAGAAAAGGAAAACGCTGATATTGTAATAGGTACAGATCCTGACTGTGACAGATTAGGCGTTGCAGTTCGAAATTCTGAAGGTAAAATGCAATTACTTAATGGTAACCAAACCATGGTAATGATGGTGGCTTTTTTATTAAAAAAATGGAAATCGGAAGATAAAATTAAAGGTGAAGAATTTATTGCAACTACAATTGTTTCTACACCTATGATTAATAAACTTGCTGAATCATATAATGTTGAAAACAAAATTGTATTAACAGGTTTTAAATGGATAGCTAAACTTATTGAAGATTTTTCAGAACTCAATTTTATTGGTGGTGGTGAAGAAAGTTTTGGGTTTATGGTTGGAGATTTTGTTAGAGATAAAGACGCTGTAACCTCTACTCTATTAGCTTGTGAAATTGCAGCTATAGCAAAGTCAAACGGTAGTTCTTTTTATGAGGAACTTGTCAAACTATATGTAGAACATGGTTGTTATAAAGAAAAATTAGTTGCAATTACTAAAAAGGGAATTGAAGGTGCAGAGGAAATCAAGCAAATGATGATTGATGCTCGCGAAAATCCATTAAAAATAGCAAATGGCTCTAAGGTTGTAAAGATTGAGGATTACAATCTATCTATCTCAAAAAATATGATTACTGGAGTAAAAACTAAAATTGATATTCCAAAATCTAATGTTATCATATATTACACTGAAGACGGCAGTCAAGTCGCTTTAAGGCCAAGTGGTACTGAACCTAAAATAAAATTTTATGTTAGTGTTAATACAGAACTAAAAACTGTAGACGACTATATTGATGTAGAATCTAAACTTGATGCTAAAGCTGATGCTATTTTAAAAGACATGAATCTCATTTAATGAGCCATTTTACTAATATATTAAAATACGCCAAACCGTATAAAAGATATGCTATAGGGCATATTATTGCCAATGTGTTTTTTGCCTTATTTGGTACGCTTTCTTTTGTAGCTTTAATGCCAATGCTTACCGTGATTTTTGAACAAGACAAACCGGTTCCTTCAATTAAGCCTGTGTATACCGGTATGATGGAACTTGGTGATTTGGCTGAAAATTATTTGGCCTATCAAATGAATCAGTTTACTGGTGGCGATAATTCTAAAGCATTATTATTTGTAATTGGCTTAGTAATTGTTACTTTTCTACTAAAAAATATTGCAGGTTATTTAGCAAATTATTTCCTTGTTTTTTTAAGAAATGGTGTTATTAGAGATCTTAGAAATGCTGTTTATAAAAAAACAATTGAATTACCTCTATCCTATTTTTCTGAACAAAGAAAAGGAGATATTATGGCGCGCGTTACTAGTGACGTTCTTGATTTACAATATTCCTTCTTATCTGTTTTGGAGCTTCTTATTAGAGAACCTTTAACTATTATTTTTGCAATAATAGCCATGCTTATATTAAGTGTGGAACTCACATTATTTGTTTTTATTTTCATCCCAATTACTGGTATTATTATTTCAAGAATTGGAAAGAGTTTAAAACGAAAATCAGACCGTGTACAAAAGGAACAAGGGATGTTTTTATCAACACTAGAAGAAACTTTAACGGGTTTACGCATTATAAAAGGGTTTAATGCTGAAGAGAAATTCAATGAGAAATTTCAGGAATCAACAAATCGTTTTTATCATTTCTCAAACAAGCTTTTGAACCGTCAAAACTTAGCATCACCCACTAGTGAGTTTCTTGGGATATCTGTTATTGCTATACTTTTATGGTATGGCGGAAATTTAGTTTTAAGCGGAACCTCTACACTAGATGGTCCTAAATTCCTTGTCTACATGGGCCTAGCCTACCAAATATTAACCCCTGCGAAAGCTATAAGCCGGGGACTTTATAATATTAAGAAAGGTGGTGCTGCCGCTGAACGAATTCAGGAAATAATAGACACTGAAAACCCAATAAAAGATATATCAAATGCGATTATAAAAGATAGCTTTGATTCCGAAATACAATTTAAAAATATTTCATTTAAATATCAAAACGAATATGTTTTAAAAGACTTTTCATTAACCATTACAAAAGGCACAACTGTTGCCTTAGTGGGACAATCTGGTAGTGGTAAATCTACAATTGCTAATCTTATCACAAGGTTTTATCACGTTAACAAAGGAGAGATTTTAATTGACGGTATTAACATTAACAATTTAACTACAAGCTCTTTACGTCAACAACTTGGTATCGTAACCCAAGATGCTATTTTATTTAACGATAGTATTAAAAACAATTTAAAGCTAGGAAATGATGATGCAACAGATGAAGATATTATTGAAGCATTAAAAATTGCAAATGCCTGGGAGTTTGTTAAAGAACTACCCGAAAAGATAAACACCAATATAGGAGATGCTGGCGGCAAACTTTCTGGTGGGCAAAAACAACGGTTAAGTATTGCACGTGCAGTTCTTAAAAGCCCCCCTATAATGCTTTTAGACGAAGCCACCTCAGCTCTAGATACAGAGAGTGAACGTTTAGTGCAAGTAGCTTTAGAGAACATGATGAAAAACAGAACTTCAATTGTTATTGCACATAGGCTTTCAACCATTCAAAACGCAGATATAATAGTAGTTTTAAATAAAGGAGAAATTGTAGAACAAGGAAAACACGACGAACTTATTGCTAAAAAAGGGGTGTATCAAAAATTAGTAGATATGCAGAGCTTTGAATAAAACATCACGATATAAAATATTAAAAAAGGATAGAGACTTGGGGGTTCTATCCTTTTTTGTTTTTGTTAGACTTGGGGAAGACTAACAACATAAGTAGGTTTCTGGTACAAACATAAAGTATAAAAGCGTATCATACAAGAAAAAATACACTTAATCGTATTTAAATTACACTTAATCGATGTTTATTTACATAAACACCTAATTATCAATTATTTATGATTTGTCTGAAAATTAAAAAAAATCCCCTTAAACTTTTAGTATATTTATTAGTCTAAAGACTAAACAATTGTGTGTGATTGACGAAACACAACTATTAGAACAATTAAAATCTGAAGCCCATAAAAACCAAGCCTTTAAAGTGCTGCTAGAACTTTACAAGGAGCGCTTATATTGGCATATTCGTAATATTGTGAAGTCTCATGATGATGCTGATGATGTATTGCAAAATGCATTTATCAAGATTTTCAAAAACATAGATAACTTTAAAGGTGAGAGTAAATTATTCTCTTGGATGTACCGGATTGCCACAAATGAATCAATAACATTCGCAAACAAAAAAGCAAAACGTTTGCAAGTAACTAATGAAGAGGTCCAGCAACTTGCTATAAACAATCTTAAGTCTGATGTTTATTTTGAAGGAAATGATATTCAGATAAAATTACATAGCGCCATAGCCACCTTGCCTAAAAAACAACAATTAGTTTTTAACATGAAATATTTTGAAGATTTAAAGTATAAAGATATGTCTGAAATACTCGAAACTAGTGAGGGCGCATTAAAAGCATCATACCATATAGCAGTAAAAAAGATTGAAGCCTATTTAACTGATAATTAAACCTTTTTAATTCAAGTTAGTCAAATAAGTAGTAACAAAAATAAATGAAGAACAAAAAAATATATAATATTAAATCTGCAGGTTTTAAAATACCTAATGATTATTTTGAATCTTTTAATGACAAAGTTATTAGTAAATTAAATACTGAAAGCCCATTAGATACGATTAAAGAAACTGGCTTTAAAGTACCTGATAATTATTTTGACTCTTTTAGCGATACTATTTTAGAAAAGAATTTAGAAGGAAAAGAATCAAAAGTAATTCAGCTATTTAACAAACGAAACTTAATTTATGTTTCGAGTATCGCAGCTGCAATACTAATATTATTTAATCTTTCTATTTTTGATATTAAACCCACTTTTGATAATTTAGAAACTGAAACTGTTGAAAACTATATTATTGATGAGAATATAGGTTCTTATGAAATTGCAGCATTATTAAGTGATGAATATATTGAAGAAAACATAATAATTGACTATTCTATTAACGAAGATAACATTGAAGAATATCTATTAAATAATGCTGATATAGAAGCCTTAATGATAGAATAAAACATAAAAAATAATGAAAAAACTACTCCCCTTCATACTCTTGTTGTTTGTGTCATTAAACATAGCGGCCCAACATAAAAATAGAGAACGTATAAAAGCATTAAAGGCATCTGTAATTACTGAAAAACTTGACCTCACTGAAAAAGAAGCACAACAGTTTTGGCCTATTTACAATGCACATGAAAAAGAAACTTCTGCAATTAGATTTGAAGAAATTAAATCTATACGCATAGAAATAAGAGAGAACATCGAAAACATGACTGATAAAAAGGCCAACGAACTTTTAAAGAAACTCAGTAAGGCTGAAAATAAAATGCATAAATCACGTCTGGAATTTGCCAATAATCTTTCTGGTGTTTTATCGCCAAAAAAAATAATTCTTCTCAAAATAGCTGAAGATGATTTTAAAAAGAAAATGATGGCTGAGTTGAGAAAAAGAAAAAAAGGTAGAAATTAATTTTTTCTTTTTCCCTATTCTTTAAAAGTCAATTTAGCAATCCTTCCCGCACCAGCAGCATAAGCAATTGAATCATTAAGAAAACGAATGGCATAAAACCCTTCATCACTTATATGTTTCCATGTACTTCCAGAATCGTTACTGTAGTCTATGCCTTTAAAACCGTTAGCTACTAACTCCTTCCCATTTCTATTTGGAATATATTGGACACAACTTCGGTATCCAGGATTTTCGTTTTGTGCAACTAACTCCCAAGTCTTTCCACCATCACTTGTTCGTATTTTATTAGCCGCGTTGTCATCGGGTTTAGTATAGTCGCCTCCAAAAGCAAAACCATTAAGCGCATCATTAAAATCCATGGAATAAATCCCTTCAGTATCTTTTTCTTTAACTATTGGTGTATTAGTTACCTCCCAAGTTGCTCCTTTATCTGAAGAATAATAAACTCGACCTGCAGTAGTTGCTACCCAAGTGTAATCACCAATAATAGCAATGTTGGTATTACTAGCAGCAAAAGCACCTTCATTATCTAACCCTTTAGGCAAAACATCGCAAGATAATTTAGTCCAAGTTTTTCCGCCATCTCGAGTTATTATAACACTTAAACAACCATCAGTTGAATCTCCAATAGCGATTCCTTCATCATCATTCCAAAAATTCATGGAATCATAAAAAACCCCTTCACCCTCTTCCATATAAACCAGTTCCATGATGCCCTTATCACCTGTTTTATATAACAATGCAGGATTATCTATACTTAGTATAAAAAAATCGGTTTCGGTATGCGCTGCAGACCTAAAATGCAAATCTAAAGTGTCATGCTTTTGAATAGAGGTTTTCCATGATTGAGTTTGATTATTAAACAACCCAAAAACACCATTATTTGCAGCAAATGCTAAACTATTATCATTCATTATATCAATAGCTCTAATACTCAACAAAGAATCTTTCAATAAGATTTCTATTTCAACTTTAGAAAAATTCCTCGGCTTAAATATTTCCTTTTTTCCACAGGAAAACAAAAAAACAACTAATATTAAAGGTAGAATAAAACACTTCATGATCTTTACATTTCTATAAAAATAGAAAAACTGGGAGAATAAATAACTAAGGCTTTTCATCAAAAAAAATATCAATCAAAATAAATCTCTTGTTTCAAGATTTTTATATGGCGTTTTAATCGTTCAACATCAATTTCTAAAGTACCATTATAAACGCCACGTATAAAGCCTTGTTTATCAACCAAAACAAAATTTTCGGTATGTATAAAATTGCTCTCATCTTGAGTTTTGATAAAATCCTCATCAGCAAAATAGCCCGTTCTTGCAATGCTATAAAGAGCCCCTTTATCACCAGTTACTATATGCCATTTATTAGAATTTACATTATGTTTCAACCCATAATCTTTTATAACAGAAACAGAATCTTTCCATGGCATTACCGTATGCGATAGTAATTTTATAGTGTCATCATTTTTATAAGCCTCTTGCAAACTTGCCATATTTTTTGTGAGTTTTGGACAAATACCTGGGCAACTTGTAAAGAAGAAATCTGCTATGTAAATCTTATTTTTAAAAGTAGCATTGGTAACCGTTTCTCCATCTTGATTTATAAATGAAAATTCAGGAATTTTATGTTTTGGAGTATTCCATTCCGGTGTAAATTCTGCGGAATTGAAATAAGGTAAACTTGAAACTGATTCTTCTGTATGTTTCTCTTTGCAAGAGAAACATAATATTAAAATCAAAATTACCAGAGCATATTTCATTCCTCTGACATGAGTGATTCCTTCATTCATATGAATGATAATTTTATTCAATTTCATCTTTATTAACTGTTACGGTATAGCATTTCTTCAAACCTATAAGCCCAAAACGATCTCTATTCACTACTTCATAATTAGCCTTGATAGTGCCATCATATTTCCACATACGCTGACGCCCTAATTCTTTTCCAGCAAAATAATTAAAGTCTCTAAAAATTTGACCGGATTTATACCATTCTTTTACAATACCATGAAATTCTCCTTTTTTATTAAAATGATATTCAAACTTTTTAGTTCCATCATCCCACCAAGATTTATGAATACCTGTTTTAAAACCTTCATTATAAAAGCGTTCAATATACCTAAATCCAGTTACATCCCATTGCTTTTCATAACCGTGTTTTTTCCCGTCGACATATTCAATTTTAGATTTTGATTTTTTAGTTTCATAATAGGTAACTAATACACCACTAAAAGGAACTTCTTTATAAAACAAAACACCATTATCTAACTTCAAACTCACATCCAAAGCATCTATTATTTGTGAGGTTGGGGACGTATTACAATTAAAAATTATAAGATAAATAATGCAGATATGTAAAATTCTAAATTTCAATTAACGCGATATATTTCCTGGTGTTCCAAAATATCCATTACCATTAATATAGGGGTCTTGACTTGTGACATGATAGTGATAAATCCCATTAGGGAAATCGGGAGTAACAGATGTATGACCGTGGTAAATATCTAAATCAGCATTGGTAATAATCTCTCCATTTTCAAAAGGACCATAAACAGGAAATCCATCTGATAATAATCCTAAAAAAGCATCATCGCCAAATTGATCTGTTAAATAAGTAGGTTCTATATGGTAATGATATGTTGTCATAGCCGGATGACCCAACCACTGATCGAAAGAATTAATTTCGCCCGCTAATGGTGAATTCCCTGCTGCATATTGATTAAAAAACACAACACCATTTCTTGATATACCGATAGGTCCTAAACTAGTAGCTTGCTTAATTGTGGCTTCCTCTGGGTTTAATGTTATTGTAAAGACAATATTTTGTGCGCCGATTGAACCTGGGTTTTTATTCCAATTGTCATTATTTCCATTATAAACTTCATACAATGGATTACTTGCATCCCAGTAGGGACTTGTATGATTTGGTAAATCTGCAGTAGTAAAAGTTACGGTATTCCCATTAATAGCATATGATAAACCAGTCCCTTCAAATTTCGCAAGTATATTACTTGTATCGAAAGTAGCACCTGTTTTTACTTCTTCTTGCTCTTGTTCTAATCCCGAATCATCTCCATCAGCACATGCGGTAAGAATTAACATGGAAAGTAGGACGAACCTTAAAGAATATTTTAAATATTTCATAGTATTTAAGCGTTATATTATTAGCTTTTAATGTTTATAATTTCAGATTCCAAAGCTTCTTTTGCCATCTGAGCTTCTTCAGATAAAGGAAGACGGTTAGCATCTAATAAAT
>NZ_CAJQQI010000030.1 GCF_905480415.1 uncultured Algibacter sp.
ACCTTTATACTTTGTGTGGTTTGAGGGCCCATCCAAATCGTCTCCCAATTCAAAATTATTTGGGACTTCCCACTTGCCCCCCACCATGGCAATTTTGGGTCTGTGCTTTAACAAATCTCGCACTTGCCCAGTGCGTTCACGATTCACAGAACACAGGGCAGTTGTAAAATCGAACATCCAACTTTTATACTTGGCTGGATTTCCTTCAAACTTATCCACCAAAGTGAAGTCCTTTCGATTTAAAAGCCCATTGCCCCTCTCATCCCCATCCCTTCCCGAACCAGATCCCCTACCACCTGTACCAGACCTTGTGGCGCCTGCGGTCGTCAGCCCAGCAATCGTCTGCTGCATCGCCTCCATTGAAAGTCGCTGCTGATTCAAATACTGTTGTTCGTCCGCAGTAAGGTGCGCAAACATGCCCGCCGGGAACGCCATCTGCTCGAAGAGACGCAGAAAAAATGGCAACAGCTAGCAGCACTGCAGGAAAGCAAAGTAGGTCACAGGACCCGCTCCGCTACCATGTAAAGCAAACAGCACAAATGCAAATGCAGCTTGTTTTACTTGAGCCAAAATGGCGACGGCCATTCAGGTTTGTCAGCAATCTCTCACATACAATGATATGCTCTCAAAGTGTGCATGTGCACACTTTGATGTTTGCACCGTATATTAAATTAGCGCCCAGAAGCGCAATATGAGCTTTGTAAATATTTGAATTCAATACCTTGGTTTTAAGGCATCAAAAGTAAATGTATATTATTAAAATAGCCTTGTTTTTTATTGAATAAACTATTAAAAATAAAAGGTTTTTAAGTTTGTATATAAAGCGTAAATTTGCGCCTTATTAAGCGGAATTCATGACAATGACATATAATTTCAATGAGATAGAAGCCAAATGGCAAAAGTATTGGGCAGAAAATCAAACCTTTGAGGCTGTAAACGGCAGTGATAAACCAAAATATTATGTTTTGGATATGTTTCCTTATCCAAGTGGTGCAGGGTTACATGTCGGGCATCCGTTAGGGTATATAGCTTCTGATATTTATGCACGTTACAAACGCCATCAAGGATTTAATGTGTTGCATCCTCAAGGATATGATAGTTTTGGATTGCCTGCGGAACAATATGCGATTCAAACCGGGCAGCATCCAGCGGTTACAACTGCCGAAAATATAAAAACTTATCGTCGTCAATTAGATCAAATTGGATTTTCGTTTGATTGGTCTCGTGAAGTAAGAACATCCGACCCAAGTTATTACAAATGGACACAATGGATTTTTATTCAATTGTTCAATTCTTGGTATAATAATGATGTAGATAAAGCTGAAGATATTTCAGTACTAGAAACGATTTTTGCCTCTCAAGGAAACGGAAACGTTAATGCGGTTTGTGATGATACTATTGAATCTTTTTCTGCTGAAGATTGGAATGGAATGTCTTCAGAAGCGCAACAAAAAATATTATTACAATATAGATTAACCTATTTAGCTGAAACCGAAGTAAACTGGTGCTCAGCTTTAGGAACGGTTTTGGCAAACGATGAAATTGTAAACGGTGTTTCAGAGCGCGGCGGGCATGCCGTAATTCGAAAAAAAATGACCCAATGGAGTATGCGTATTTCAGCTTATGCAGAACGTTTACTTCAAGGTTTAGATAAAATTGATTGGACAGATTCTTTAAAGGAAAGTCAGCGTAACTGGATTGGGAAATCGATTGGAGCGTCTGTTACTTTTAATGTGAACGACCACGATGCAGTTATTGATGTGTTTACTACAAGGCCTGATACTATTTTCGGAGTTAGTTTTATGACACTCGCGCCAGAACACGAGTTAGTCTCAAAAATAACAACTTCAGATCAAAAACCTGCGGTTGAAGCCTATATTCTTGCCACTGCAAAACGCAGTGAACGTGATAGAATGGCAGATGTAAAAACCATTTCAGGAGCCTTTACAGGTGCTTATGCAGAACATCCATTTACAAAAGAACCAATTCCAGTGTGGATTGGCGATTACGTTTTAGCAGGCTACGGAACAGGAGCAGTTATGTCTGTGCCATGTGGCGACCAACGTGATTATGATTTCGCAAAACATTTTAATATTTCAATTCCTAATATTTTTGAGGGTGTTGATATATCAGAAGAAGCGTATTCAGATAAAGAAAAAACCGTAATTGGAAACAGTGATTTCCTAAACGGGATGAACTATAAAAAAGCGACCAAACGTGCTATTTACGAATTGGAGCAAATTGATCAAGGTGAAGGAAAAACGAATTACCGTTTGCGTGATGCTGTATTTAGTCGGCAGCGTTATTGGGGTGAACCATTTCCTGTGTATTACGTAAATGGGATGCCACAAATGATTGAAGCAGAACACTTACCAATAAAGCTTCCAGAAGTTGAAAAATATTTACCAACGGAAACTGGCGAACCGCCATTAGGAAATGCCACCGTTTGGGCTTGGGATACTTTGAAAAATGAAGTTGTTTCAAATGATTTAATTGATGACGAAAATATTTATCCATTAGAGTTAAATACAATGCCCGGGTGGGCAGGAAGTTCATTCTATTTTACTCGTTATATGGATCCTGATAACCAAAAAGAAATGGCTTCAAAAGAAGCTATGGATTATTGGGGAGATGTCGATTTATACATCGGTGGAAGCGAACATGCTACGGGACATTTATTGTACTCGCGTTTTTGGCAAAAGTTTTTATTCGATAAAGGTGTTGTGCCTGTTGATGAGTATGCGAAAAAGCTAATTAATCAAGGGATGATTCTGGGGACTAGTGCTTTTGTTTATAGAGAAGAAGGGACCAATAGATATTTATCGCTAGGATTGATA
>NZ_CAJQQI010000031.1 GCF_905480415.1 uncultured Algibacter sp.
ATATCTGGGAGTTTCCCGAAATTGAATAGTAAAATAAATTTTGAAAATTACGTTTTTACTATTGAGGCTATGGACATAAAACGAATCAAACTAGTTAAATTTACAATACTCTAATGATTAAATATTCTTCTCTATTTGTACTACTGCTTTTTTGTTTTTCTTGTGGTGAAGAATATATACCAAAACCAAAAGCAGAATTAAGATTAGAATACCCAAGGGCTAAATATATTGATGCTAATTTAGAATTGCCGTTTTCTTTTGAAAAAAATTTATTAGCCACAAAAGTGGTATCAAAAGAATTGAAAGCTCCAACTAAAAGTTATGGTGTTAATTTGGAATACCCGACGTTAAAAGGTACTATTTTTTTAACTTACAAAGCTATTGAAAAGGATGAAAAAAATCTTAAAGCTTTTTTAAGAGACGCTCAAAAATTTACTTTAGAACACACTAAAAAAGCAGATGAAATACCAGCCTATCCTTTTGAAGATTCTAAAAGGGAAGTTTATGGTATGCTATCCGAAGTAAAAGGAAATGTAGCATCACCAGCACAGTTTTATGTAACGGACAGTGTAAATCATTTCTTAACAGGATCTTTGTATTTCTTGGCTAAACCCAATTACGATTCTATTTTACCAGCTGCTGATTATTTGCAAAAGGATATTAAGCGAATTATGGAAACTGTTACTTGGAAATAAAAAAGGCTTCTTATTTTATTAAGAAACCTTTTTTGCTCATTTATTTTTAGTTAAAAATTAAGCTTCTTTTTTAGCACAACATGCTTTTTTACAATCCGCTTTGCAAGCTATTTTGTCGCTAGCTTTTGCGCCGTCTTGACAACATGCTTTTTTACAACCTGGTTCACACGTTTTTTTGTCCTTGTTAGCACAGCACGCCTTTTTACAATCAGCAGCACATGTTTTTTTTGCTGAGAAATCTTCAACCGTTTTTATGTCGCTTACTTTGTAAGTGTCCGATACTTTTGCAACAGCTTCTTCTAATGTTGTTGGTGTTACTTTAGCTTCGTTATATTCAACCATAGCTAGTTTTCTGTCAAAATCCACAGTGGCGGATTTTACGCCATCCATCTTAGCTATTTTTTTTTGAATTTGTGCAGCACAACCAATTGCACAAGTCATGCCATCAATCGTAAATTCCGCTTTAGCATACGTTGCATTCGGATCTAATTTTTTTACAACTTCAGTTTCAACTTCAATAGTTTTTACTTCAGGGTTCTTTTCGTTTTTACAGCTAAAAACAAAAGATGCAATTAGTGTAAGTGTTAAAATATACTTGATAGTTTTCATTAAAATAATCTTTAAAAGTTTATATTACAAAACTACTAAATTATGGTGTTTATTGTATTAAAAAGCAGAGTTTTGTGCTTCCAAAATTAAATTTAATGAGCGGTATAAGTTCTAAATGGTTATATCTTTTTATTCTGTCGTTAATATGGGGGAGTTCCTTTATCTTAATTAAAAAAGCGCTTTTAGGGCTAACACCTTATCAGTTAGGCGCATTAAGAGTTGTTATTACAGGTATTTTTCTGTTTTTAATGGGCTTTAAAACTATAAAAACAATAAAAACTGCAGATTGGAAATGGCTTATTATATCTGGAATTTTAGGCTCGTTTATTCCTTCTTTCTTCTTTGCGATTGCTGAAACTGAAATTGATAGCGCAGTGGTATCTGTGTTAAATTCCTTAGTACCCCTTAATGCTATTTTGCTGGGTTTTGCTGTTTTTAAGATTACTTCTACTAAAAGGCAAATAATAGGTGTTATTATTGGATTTATTGGAACAACGCTGCTAATTTTAAAAGGTGCAGATTTAAACCCAAATCAAAATTATTGGTATGCTATTTTTGTAATCTTGTCAACACTAATGTATGCTACTAATGTAAATATTATAAAAAAGTATTTGCAACATGTAAAACCGTTAACGATAGCCACAGGAAACTTTGTTGGTATTTTTATTCCATCCATTATCGTGTTGCTTTTTACAGATTTTTTTTCAGAAGAAACGTTTAATCAACCTGACTTTAAAATGGCAATGGTTTACATTACTGTTTTATCTTTTTTTGGAACGGCTTTGGCTAAAATATTATTTAACAAGTTGGTCCAAATGTCTACACCGGTTTTTGCGTCATCAGTAACTTATTTGATGCCTATCGTAGCTTTGATGTGGGGTTTTTTGGATGGTGAAACCTTTAGTTGGCTCCAAGCCATTGCCAGTGTAATTATTTTATTGGGAGTATATTTATCCCATAAAAACCAATCAAAAAAGACCCAATAACCTTCGTAATCAAACTCTTGGAATTAATTTTTTCGTTGTTAAATTATTTTTATTGAACAATTTTCACGTAATTTAAAAGAAACAACACCGCTTAAATATGAAAAATTTATCGCTTCCCATTCGTTTCGGTTTAGTTACAAGTGCTGTATTGATAGCCTATTTTTTGGTTTTAGCATTGGTAGATAAGCATACAAATCCGGCCTTTAGTTTTGTAAACGCAATCATTACAGGTTTTGGCATTTATGAAGCAGTACGTTTAAGCAAGCTTAAGGATTTGGATAATTTCTCTTATGGCGAAGGATTTAAAACTGGTATTATTACGGGTTTTGTTGCTACTATAACTTTTACCATTTTCTTTTTGATTTATGCTACTGAATTGAATAGTGTCTTTTTATCAGAATTACTTCAAAAAATGAAGGGTGGTTTTAATGCAGGTATTGGTTTGGTAACGTTTGTGGTTGCTGTTATGGGGCTAGCAACAACAGTGGTTTCTTCACTTACGGTCATGCAACTTTTTAAAAAGACTGGAAATATTCCTCAAAATTAGTAATAACGTTTGTGAATTAATTAATTAGCAGTATATTTGCACTCATTTTTGAACAAAATTAATTAATAAAAACGTTACGCTATGTACGCAATTGTAGAGATAGCAGGGCATCAATTTAAAGTTGAAAAAGACCAAAGAGTTTTTGTTAACCGTTTACAAACTGAAGAAGGTAAGAAAGTTTCTTTCGATAATGTACTTCTTTTAGGTGATGGTGACAAAGTAACTGTAGGCGCCCCGGCTATAGATGGAGCACTAGTAAGTGCAAAAGTCTTAAAGCACCTTAAAGGTGACAAAGTAATAGTTTTCAAGAAGAAAAGACGTAAAGGATACCGTGTAAAAAACGGACACAGACAATCTTTAACTGAAATTGTAATTGAAAGTATTGCTGCTTCTGGAGCTAAAAAAGCTGCTCCTAAAAAAGAAGTGAAAAAAGCAGAACCTAAAGTAGAAGTGAAAGCTGCTGCTCCTAAAGCTAAAAAGGCTTCAGGAAAACCTGACGATTTAAAGAAAATCGAAGGTATTGGTCCAAAGATTGCATCAACTTTAGTAGAAGCAGGAATCGCGACTTACGCAGATTTGGCTAAAGCTAAACCAGCTGCAATATCTGAAATCATCGCAGGTGTTCGTGGAAGCCACGTTACTGATACTTGGCCAGCACAAGCTAAATTAGCTTCTGAAGGTAAGTGGGATGAACTTAAAAAATGGCAAGACGAATTAGATGGTGGTAAAGCTTAATTGCTAACCGCTAAGTTTAACACTATAAAAACTTAAGACAATGGCTCATAAAAAAGGAGTTGGTAGTTCTAAAAATGGTAGAGAATCAGAATCAAAACGTCTAGGCGTTAAGATATTTGGTGGACAAGCTGCCATTGCAGGAAACATCATCGTAAGACAAAGAGGTAATACACATCACCCAGGTGAG
>NZ_CAJQQI010000032.1 GCF_905480415.1 uncultured Algibacter sp.
TACAAAAGAGGACGCCAAAACACCTGCTCTGTCTCCACCCGTTGCAACTGCATAAGCTTTTGCTTGCGCCCAACCTTTATTTTCTGGATCGTTTTCTGGATGTACTGCTATTAATGTAGGCACTCCAAAACCACGTTTATATTCTTCACGAACTTCACTTCCTGGACATTTTGGTGCCACCATAATTACAGTTAAGTCTTTACGAATCTGCATTCCTTCTTCTACAATATTAAAACCATGAGAGTAAGATAATGTTGCTCCTTTTTTCATTAAAGGCATTACAGCTTTCACTACACTTGTATGTTGCTTATCTGGTGTTAAGTTTAATACTAAATCTGCTGTTGGAATTAACTCGTGGTAAGTCCCAACATTAAACCCATTTTCAGAAGCATTTACAAAAGACTGACGCTTTTCTGCAATTGCAGCATCACGTAATGTGTAAGAAATATCTAAACCAGAATCCCTCATGTTTAACCCTTGGTTTAATCCTTGAGCACCACATCCTACTATAACTATTTTTTTACCTTTTAATACGTTTACTCCATCTGTAAATTCTGAAGCATCCATAAATCTACACTTCGATAATTGATTTAATTTATCTCTTAGCGATAGTGTGTTAAAATAATTTCCCATTTTATATTTAATTGTTATTATTGGTTATTGAATGCTGTTAGCATTTCAGTTATTTTCATTTGTTCTTTAGTGACTGCAATTCTACCAGAACGCACAAACTGCATAATTCCGAATACATTTAAGTCTCTTCGTAAAGATTCAATTTCGTTTCGTCGCCCAGATTTTTCTAAAACAAAAAACTCCTTGTTGACAGTTACAATTCTTGCAGAACTCTCTTTTATTATATTTTGAATTTGAGGTTCATTAAACAGAAGATCAGACTTAATTTTAAACATACAAGATTCTGTGAATATAGTATCTTCTTCCTCATGATAATAAGCTCTAATTGTTTCAACTTGTTTTTCAATTTGCTTAACAATTTTAACCGTATTAGTCTCTGTCATGTTAACAACAATAACAAATCGGTTTACACCTTCAATTTCTGATTGGGAGGTTGTTAAACTTTCAATATTGATGTGCCTACGCTGAAAAATAGCGGATATACGATTCAATAAACCGATATGATTCTCAGTATATATTGATATTGTAAATGATTTTATTTCTTCGTTCATTTCTTTATTCTTAACTTAATCTTACATCTGAAACCGATGCTCCTGACGGAATCATTGGAAACACATTACCTTCTTTTTCTACACAAACTTCTAAAAAATAAGACTCTTCTGAAGCCATCATTTCTTTTACTGCATCTGCTAATTCTTCACGTTTTGTTACTTTTTTAGCTTTGATATAATAACCTTCTGCAATAGCTACAAAATTTGGGTTTGTCATTTCGGTAGAAGCGTAACGTTTATCGAAAAACAATTGTTGCCACTGGCGTACCATCCCTAAAAACTCATTGTTTAATACTACAATTTTAACAGCTGCTTTTTGCTGAAAAATAGTACCTAATTCTTGAATGTTCATTTGGTAACCACCATCTCCTATAACAGCAACGACTTCGCGTTCCGGAGCTGCCATTTTAGCCCCGATAGCCGCAGGAAGCGCAAACCCCATAGTTCCTAAACCACCTGAGGTTATATTACTTTTTGTAACATTAAAATCTGCATATCTACAGGCAATCATCTGATGTTGCCCCACATCTGAAACAATTGCAGCATTGCCTTTACTTTCAATATTTATTTGTTTTATAACCTCACCCATAGTCAACCCTTCTTTCGTAGGATTGATATCACCTTGTATTACTTTTTCAAATTCAATAGCGTATAAATCTTTAAATTCTTGTAACCATGAGTCATGTGTATTTTTATTTAAGGCATCGAAAAGTAACGCTAAACTTTCTTTTGAATTACCTAAAACAGCAACATCCGTTTTTACATTTTTATCAATTTCTGCAGGGTCAATATCAAAATGAATGATTTTAGCTTGTTTTGCATAGGTATCTAAACTACCCGTAACACGGTCATCAAAACGCATCCCTATAGCAATTAACACGTCACATTCATTGGTTAATTTATTAGGCGCATAATTACCATGCATTCCAACCATCCCTATATTTAACGGGTGTGATGTTGGCAATGCCGAAGCTCCTAAAATAGTCCATGCCGCCGGAATTCCAGCTTTTTCTATCACAGCTTTAAGTTCTGCTTCCGCTTTCCCTAAAATAACGCCTTGCCCCCAAACAATCATGGGTTTTTTAGCATTATTAATTAATTCTGAAGCAGCATTAATAGTTTCTGGATCTGTTTTAGGTATTGGAATATAACTTCTTACACCTTTACATTTTTCATATTTAAAATCTAACTCACCAAACTGTGCGTCTTTTGTTATGTCTACTAATACAGGTCCAGGCCTTCCGCTTTTAGCAATATAGAATGCTTTAGCTATGGCCTCAGGAATATCTTCAGATTTGGTAACTTGACAATTCCATTTAGTTACTGGTGTAGAAATACCAACGATATCCGTTTCTTGAAACGCATCACTTCCTAATAAGTGTGATGGTACCTGACCAGTAATACAAACAATTGGAGTTGAATCTATTTGCGCATCGGCAATTCCAGTAATTAAATTAGTTGCACCTGGTCCCGAAGTCGCCATGGCAACACCTACTTTACCAGATATACGCGCATAACCTTGCGCCGCATGTGCAGCACCTTGTTCATGACGTGTTAAGACATGATGAATTTGATCTTTAAATTTGTATAATTCATCATAAACGGGCATAATAGCACCTCCAGGATATCCATAAAGAATATCAACGCCTTCTGCCATCAAACTTCTTACAATAGCTTCACTACCTGCTATCCGTTGTGTTTTTTCTGCCACTTGTGTTTTATTTACGGTTTGTGTTTTCATAATCACACTATATTAAATATCCGTCTTAGCGGAAATGAAAAAATCAATTTATTACGCATCAGTCACACAGCCTTTTGAAGCTGATGCCACCGATTTTGCATATTTATATAAAATTCCTTTTTTATGTTTTAATGCTGGTTGAACCCATTGTGATCTTCTTTCTGCTAATTCTTCATCAGAAAGCAATACATTAATGGAATTATCTTCTGCACTAATTTTAATTTTATCACCAGTTTTTAATAAACCTATCGTTCCTCCTTCTTGAGCTTCTGGAGTAATATGTCCAACTACAAATCCGTGTGTTCCTCCAGAAAAACGACCATCTGTAATCAGAGCCACAGATTTCCCTAAACCTGCACCCATTATTAAAGACGTTGGTTTTAACATTTCTGGCATGCCTGGACCTCCTTTTGGACCAACATAACGAATAACAACAACATCGCCTCTTTCAACTTCACCATTTGAAATCCCTGTATTTGCAGCTTGCTCGCCATCATAAACCACTGCTTTTCCTTCAAACAGTAAGCCTTCATTTCCTGATATTTTTGCCACAGCACCTTCAGTCGCTAAGTTTCCATAAAGAATCTGCAAATTTCCTGAAGATTTTAAAGCTTTATCCTTTGGATAAATAACATCTTGATCATTTTCAAACGAAAGTGGCTCAACATCAGCTAAGTTTTCTGCCAAGGTTTTTCCCGTTACGGTTAAACAATCACCATGCAGATAACCATTATCTAATAGATATTTCATAACTGCAGGAGTTCCTCCAACACCGTGAACATCTTCCATTAAATATTTTCCGCTAGGTTTTAAATCGGCTATTAAAGGTGTTCTATCACTAACATGTTGAAAATCTTCTAATGTAAACTCAATATCCGCAGCATGAGCAATAGCTAAGAAATGCAATACCGCATTTGTTGATCCTCCTAAAGCATTTACCAGTGCAATCGCATTCTCAATCGATTTCTTAGAAATAATATCTAATGGTTTTAAATCTAATTCTAAAAGGTTTTTTATAGCTCTAGCAGTTCTTTCGCTTTCAGATAATTTATTAGGGTTTTCAGCAGGAATAGAAGAGTTATATGGCAATGCAAAACCCATACACTCTATAGCCGAAGCCATAGTATTTGCAGTATACATTCCTCCACAAGCCCCTGCTCCTGGAATGGCACTTTTTATAATATCTCTATACTCCTCTTCATCAATTTCTCCTGCAACTTTTTGACCTAAGGCTTCAAAGGCTGAAACAATATTTAACTTTCTTCCTTTATATTTTCCTGATGCTATGGTACCACCATACATCATTATTGATGGACGATTTAAACGCAACATAGCAATAACTGCTCCTGGCATATTTTTGTCACAACCAACCACAGAAACAAGCGCATCATAACTTTGAGCATTCATAACCGTTTCAATAGAGTCAGCAATAATATCGCGAGAGGCTAAAGAATAATTCATGCCAGAAGTTCCCATTGAAATACCATCACTAACACCAATAGTATTAAATCCTAAGCCCACTAAATCTGATATTTTACATTCAATTTTCACCTCTGCAGCCAAATTATTTAAATGCATATTACATGGATTTCCGTCATAACCTGTGCTAGCAATACCCACTTGAGCTTTCTTCATATCCTCATCAGTCAAACCAACTGCGTATAACATGGCTTGTGATGCTGGCTGAGATTCATCTTGTGTTAATCTTCTACTATGTTTATTAAGTTCCTTCATATTTCTTGCAAAAAATTTCGCTTCTCTTCTTGATTGATAATTATTTTATTGCTTTTTAAGATTTTTTGTAAAAATTCTTCAATTTGCATAAAACAAGTTCTCGAAATTAATTTATTAGGTTTTTATATACATTTACCTTTAGTTTTTTAGGTTAAATCCACAACTATAAAAATCAAGCTAAAAATCTGTTTATCAATACCTTAAACTGCATTTTTTATGATGTCCAAAATGAAAAAAAAAAGCATAAAAAAAACCCTCTAAATTTAGCAAGGCCCTTAAAAGTTATTTTTTTTAATATCCCGTTCCTTATCACAAGGAAATAGTCATAATGACAACAGTAGAAACCACAATTAAAATTTGTCTTTTCATCTTTATCAAACAAATATTCATAAATAAATTTTAACAATCCATTATTTACTTAAAAAACAAAAAATCAACCGAGATATTCTTTTATTTTTTTACTTTTGTACTCACAAATAATAGAGGAAAGATTTGACTGATTGCAACCTCTTTACACAAAACTAATTTAAGTGTAAACAAAAATGCTAAAGGCAGTGTGAACTTCCTTCGACGTTATCGTCAAATCTTACCATAAAATAGAAAATATGGCTTATTTATTCACTTCAGAAAGTGTTTCTGAAGGACACCCAGACAAGGTAGCTGATCAAATTAGTGATGCATTAATTGATAACTTTTTAGCTTTTGACAAAGAATCTAAAGTCGCATGTGAAACTTTAGTGACTACTGGTCAAGTTGTACTTGCTGGAGAAGTAAAATCCACAACCTATTTAGATGTTCAAAAAATAGCTAGAGATACCATAAATAAGATTGGCTATACCAAAGGAGAATACATGTTTGATGGTAATTCTTGCGGTGTTTTATCTGCAATCCATGAACAATCTGAAGATATAAATCAAGGTGTAGACAGAGGCAGTAAAGAAGAACAAGGTGCCGGTGACCAAGGGATGATGTTTGGTTACGCCACAAACGAAACTGAAAACTTTATGCCTTTGGCTTTAGATTTATCGCACAGAATTTTAAAAGAACTTGCAGAATTAAGACGCGAAAACAAAGACATTTCTTATTTAAGACCAGATTCAAAAAGCCAGGTTACTATTGAGTATAGCGATGATAATATTCCACAGCGTATTGATGCTATTGTTGTATCTACACAACATGATGATTTTGGAGATGATGATACCATGCTAGCAAAAATCAGAAAAGACATTGTTGCTATTTTAATACCAAGAGTTGTTGCTAATATTCCTGAAAATATTCAGAAATTATTTAATGATGATATCACCTATCACATCAACCCTACAGGAAAGTTCGTAATTGGAGGGCCTCATGGAGATACTGGTTTAACAGGACGTAAGATTATTGTTGACACGTACGGAGGAAAAGGTGCCCACGGAGGTGGTGCTTTTTCAGGAAAAGACCCGAGTAAAGTGGACAGAAGTGGAGCTTATGCTACAAGACACATTGCCAAAAATCTAATTGCCGCTGGTGTTGCAGATGAAATTTTAGTGCAAGTAAGTTATGCTATTGGTGTTGTAGAGCCTATGGGGATTTTTGTGGATACTTATGGTACATGTGCTTTTAATATGACCGATGGTGAAATAGCCGAAAAAGTATCTGAAATTTTCGATATGCGCCCGTTTGCTATTGAAAAACGCTTAAAATTACGTTCTCCAATATATAGTGAAACCGCTGCTTACGGACACATGGGGCGTAAAAACGAAACAGTAACTAAAACTTTTTCTCAGCCTAACGGTGAAACAAAAACCCTTGATGTAGAATTATTCACATGGGAGAAATTAGATTATGTTGATAAAGTGAAAGAAATTTTTGAGTTATAAACTTAAGCACTACTACTTATAAAGCCTTTTGATATTTTCATGAGGCTTTTTTATTGAAATTAAAATACGATTTAACAAACTTCATTTTGCGATAAGGTTCAATAATTAATAAATAATGGTCCTTTTTTAAAAGCCTAAAGAATATTGAATAAATTAAAACGATTTAGTGTTGTATTAGCGTTTGCTTTGTTTACTCTCGCTCCTAATGCAAATGGCATTCAAGGCAACAATGGGGATAATAATAATAATAACAGCAGCGATGGAGGCGGCACAAATAATAACAATGGGCAGAATAACGATACCTGTGGTTCTGCACAATACAACGGTAACGGCGGCAATAGTGGTGGCGACGGTGATTCTATACCATTATATGGTGGCCTTAGTATTTTATTAGCCGGAGCTGCAATATTTGGTATAAGAAAACTGCGCAAGAAATAACAATACTTAATAAAAAATTATTTTAAAAGACTGTCCATTAAAGGCAGTCTTTTTTTAGTTAAAACTTTTATGACAGAGTTTTATTAATCATAAAAATGTTAGTTTTTAGTTAGTAAGACACACTATCACTCTGAAATTGAGCAAACAGGTCGCTAATTCAATTTTTAAAAATAAAACCCAAAGCTACCCGTTACACCAAATTTTCTAGCATCAGGATATATTACTTTATCTTTGTAATTTCCTCTAAAATTGAAGTCTATTCTAAATACCTTAAAAATATTACCAATGCCTAAACTGTATTCATAATAAGGCTCATTTGATGGTGCTACCAACTTAAGATTATTAGGATTACTAGGCACATTACTCAAAGCTAGATTTTCATCTGAAATATTACCAATAACACCTCGAACACTTATTATTTCTCTTAGATTTAATTTTCTTAAAAATGGTATCCTTGAAAACAAGCGTCCGTTAAAATTATGCTCAAAATGAAATGATGCATACGTATCAGACACAAACTCGTAAAAATCAAGTTGAGAAAATGTATTATATATTGAAAAATACGTTTGATTTCCTGGAATTACACTTAACAAACCAAGTGGTACTTCTCCAAAAGTTTTACCCGCTTCAATGGTGGTAAATAATCTTCCAAAACCACCCATTTGCCAGGGCTGTGTATATGAAAGTTGCACTTTAGTATAATCAAAATCGCTATTAAGAATGTTTTTATCGCCTCTGGTAACTTGAGCAAATAGGCGCGCAAAGTAATCATTAGCGATTCTGCGTTCCACACCAAATCCGGTCATTTTACGTCCAGGGAAATACGATACAGATACGTTGGTTTCATATTGCTTAATTTCAGATGCTACACCTGTTGTCGTATTATAATCTAAACTAAATGTTGGCGATGCCGATTCTAACGTTCTGTAGTTTCCTCCTAGTCTAAAAACAACATTTTGCCAAGGCTCAGCTTCAATTGCTAAACTGGTTAAATTTATGCTTGTCAATTTATCATTGGCACCAGTTCCCACAACCGACGAAGAGGCTAAACTTCTACCTAAAACATCGGTACTTGTCGTTAAACTAGCTCCTGTTTGTTCTACATCACGTCTGTTTCCTCCAGAAATAATAAGTCGGCTCTTTTTATCAAGCAACCATTTACCCGAAATACCATATTTAAATTTATCGTCTTTAAAACCGTAGGCTAAAAACCCTTCTAATCGCCATAAATCATTTGGTCCAAAATAGGTTCTTCCGCCGGTTCGTAAACGTATGCCTTCAACTTCGTTAAATCCAAAGGTTGAAAAAACAGGTCCGTAATCTAAAGGCAATTCATTAAATTCAATATAACCGGAAGCCAAAATACTTCCCAAGTTATAAAGACGTTTAAACTTTTTAACCGTTTTTAAAGTGTCTAACATTTTGTAGACCCCTTTTTCGTCTTTATTTAATTTCTCTAAACGATTGTCATCCCAAAATTCGTCACCTCTGTTGTAAACATCACTATCATAATTATAAACATCCTTATCATAGAATTTTTTATCCTTTTCAATATCAAACTTATAATTATTATACAACGTGGTTCGCTTACCATATACACCTCGAGATTTTTCCTTTTTATTAAAGGCAAAATCTGATAACATATAATCTCGGGTCACAAGGAAAAGTGAATCATTTAACACTTCAAACTCTTGCTCTATATAAATTTCTTTTACCCAGTTTATATTGGCGCTTTTTGAGGCTTGAAGGTTAATTTCTTTGATGGCATAAGTGGTGTCTGCTACCCAAAAATCGCCTTTAAAAGTCAATTCATTTTTTCGCCTCGGATAATAGATAATATTGTAACACCATTTATCACCTATAAAAGTACTGTCTGACAACACATAATTGTACGTGTTGATTCCTGTTTTTGATAACGGACTCACAAAACTTTTATCGAAAAATTTCAGGTAGTTATCATAAACATTAAAGTCTGTATATAAATCGTCTACAAAATCAATAATAACTTGATTGTTGCTAAAACCGGAGTTTTTATTTCCTTGTAAATCTTCTTTAGTTTTATTTATAACATTATTGCCATATACCTTGGAAACGGCTTCGTTAATAAAAATTGGCAGGTATGTTTTCCCAGTTACACTAGAGGTATCAACTTCGTCAAATACAAACTCCATCCCTCGGAACAACTTACTTTTAATAAGCGTACTATCAATAGTATTTAAATCAAACTCTATTTTTTCGTATTTATCGTATTCGTATTGATTGAATTGCTTTAAACCATTACTCCGTTTATTTGTCCAGATTTTTCGTAGTAAATCAATTGCAGGATTATTCTTTTTGGACTGTTTTCCTGAAACAATAACCACAGCATCTAATTGTGCAGCTTCCTCTTTAAGTATGAATTTCAAATTATAATTCACCTTTTTTTCTAGAGGGACATTTAACGTTTCATAACCAATAAAAGAAACCGCTAAGGCATTCCAAGTTTCCTTAGACTCTAAATAAAATTTTCCGTTTTCATCTGTAATAGTTCCCTGTGTGGACCCTTGGAATATTATTGTAGCGAAAGACACAGGTTCATTAAATTCATCAAACACATAACCACTAACTTTCGTTTGTGCTAATACGGAACATATTCCGAGGAAGAAAAGAAGGATAAGTAGTTTTAGATTCATAATACAAAAAAACTTCATCAACAATTGTGCTAATGAAGTTTATATAACGTAAAAAATTACGATTTATTTATACAATACTTTTTTTACTGCTTTAATAACCTCATCCTTATTTGGCAACCATTCTGCCAATAAAACTGGAGAATAAGGTGCAGGGGTATCTGCTGTGTTTATTTTTACAACTGGCGCATCTAAATAATCGAATGCCTCAGATTGCACTAAATAAGTAATTTCAGTAGCTACATTTCCAAAAGGCCAAGCTTCTTCTAAAACCACTAATCTATTTGTTTTCTTAACCGATTCTAAAATAGCTTTTCTATCTAAAGGACGAACGGTACGTAAATCTATAATTTCACAAGAAATACCTTCTTTCTCTAATTCGTCAGCAGCCTTGTATGCTTCTTTGATAATTTTTCCGAAAGACACAATGGTTACATCTGTTCCAACGCGCTTAATCTCTGCAACACCAATTGGCACAATGTATTCGCCTTCTGGCACTTCGCCCTTATCACCATACATTTGCTCGCTTTCCATAAAAATTACTGGATCGTCATCCCGAATAGCCGCTTTCAATAAGCCTTTTGCATCATAAGGGTTTGAAGGCACGACTACTTTAAGACCTGGTGTGTTTGCAAACCAATTTTCAAAAGCTTGTGAGTGTGTTGCTCCTAATTGACCCGCAGAACCCGTAGGACCACGAAATACAATCGGACATTTAAACTGCCCACCAGACATTTGTCTGATTTTCGCAGCATTATTTATAATTTGATCAATTCCAACAAGAGAGAAGTTGAACGTCATGTATTCTACAATTGGTCTATTTCCCGTCATTGTAGAACCAATAGCTATACCAGCAAAACCAAGTTCAGCAATCGGTGTGTCAATAACTCGTTTTGCTCCGAATTCGTCTAACATTCCTTTTGATGCTTTATAAGCACCATTATACTCAGCAACTTCTTCACCCATTAAATATACGCTTTCGTCTCTGCGCATTTCTTCGCTCATCGCTTCGCATATAGCTTCTCTAAATTGAATTGTCTTCATTAAATTTATTTTTAGAACTGCAAAAATAACAATAAATGAGGTATCTTCTTATAAGATTTTTTTAAATATTTGTTATGCATGCATAGTAAATATTCAGAATAAAATAATTAACTTCGTAAACTCAAAAAATAAGACATTTTAATACATAAAAATTATGAAAATATTAGTGTGTATAAGTCACGTTCCAGACACTACTTCAAAGATTAACTTTAGTGATGATAATGCTAAATTTGATACAAATGGCGTACAGTTTGTAATAAACCCAAATGATGAGTTTGGTTTAACACGGGCCATGTGGTTTAAAGAAAAACAAGGTGCTCAAGTTACCGTAGCAAATGTTGGCGGCGCAGAAACAGAACCTACTTTACGTAAAGCTTTAGCCATTGGTGCAGATGAAGCCATACGTGTAAACACAACTGCAACGGATGGATTTTCTGTAGCTAAACAATTAGCCAGTGTTATTAATAATGGTGGTTTTGATTTAGTAATTGCAGGCCGAGAGTCTATTGATTATAACGGTGGTATGGTTCCAGGAATGATAGCTGGATTAATAAGTGCCAACTTTGTAAATAACTGTATTGGTCTTGAAGTTGATGGCACATCAGCAACAGCCATTAGAGAAATTGATGGCGGAAAAGAAACCGTTTCAACATCACTTCCTTTAGTTATTGGCGGACAAAAAGGTTTGGTTGAAGAAAGTGATTTACGTATTCCGAATATGAGAGGTATTATGATGGCTCGTAAAAAACCATTAAATGTTGTTGAGCCTTTAGAAACAAGTGCTAAAACATCTTCTGTTTCATTTGAAAAACCTACTCCAAAAGGGGCAGTTACATTAGTTTCTCCGGATAATTTAGATGAATTGGTAAGTTTGCTTCATAATGAAGCTAAAGTAATTTAGCTTGCTAAATCATTCCGAATTCGTTTCGGACTCTTTTTTAATATTAACGGAAACATGAATAATATCTTGAAATAAGTTCAGGAAGACAAAATTTAAAAAATATGTCAGTTTTAGTATATACAGAATCAGAACAAGGTGCTTTTAAAAAAGCAGCTTTTGAAGTAGCTTCTTATGCAAAAGCAGTTGCTAGTCAATTAGGAACGACAGTTACTGCCGTTGCTATAAATACCGCCGACACCTCTGCATTAGGCAATTATGGGGTAGATAAGATTTTAAACATATCAAATTCACAACTCGATAATTTTAATGCTGACGCTTATGCATCTGCCATTAAACAAGCTGCTGAAAAAGAAGGCGCAAAAGTTGTGATTGTGAGCTCTACTGCAGATAGCAAATATTTAGCACCGTTACTAGCCGTTGGTTTAGAAGCAGGTTATGCATCAAACGTGGTTGAAGCACCATCAAGCGCTAGTCCATTTACAGTAAAACGCACAGCTTTTACTAATAAAGCTTTTGAAACAACTCAAATAAATACCGATGTCAAAATTGTCGGTGTTTCTAATAATTCTTTTGGATTAATTGAAAATAGTAGTAGTGCTTCCGCGGAAGAATTCTCACCCTCTATTGCAGATTTTGGAGTTACTGTAGAATCCGTCGATAAAGCTTCCGATAAAGTCACTATTGCTGATGCCGAAACAGTAATATCTGCCGGTCGTGGCCTAAAAGGTCCTGAAAATTGGGGAATGATTGAAGAACTTGCTGATGTTTTAGGAGCAGCAACAGCATGCTCTAAACCCGTTTCAGATTTAGGTTGGAGACCACATAGTGAACACGTTGGGCAAACAGGTAAACCTGTAGCATCAAACTTATATATTGCCATTGGTATTTCTGGAGCTATTCAGCATTTAGCTGGTATTAATGCTTCAAAAGTAAAAGTGGTTATCAATACTGATCCTGAAGCCCCTTTCTTTAAGGCTGCTGATTATGGTGTTGTTGGTGACGCCTTTCAAGTGGTTCCTCAGTTAATAGAAAAATTAAAAACATTTAAGGCACAGCAATAATTTATTTTTTATAAATTGTGCCGTACTATAGAACTGCTTAAATTAGCATTTTGACTGAAATTAGCCTTGTGCAGTTGGTAAAGTTCTAATTTAAGCAGTTCTTTGCGTTTTTTAAATTATGAGTTTAGTAAAATTAAATATAAAAGGCATATCGTATAGCCAAACTCAAAATGGTGCTTATGCATTGATTTTGAATGAAGTAGATGGCGACCGAAAACTTCCAATAGTTATTGGCGCTTTTGAAGCACAATCTATAGCCATTGCTTTGGAAGAGGAAATTAGTCCTCCAAGACCTTTAACACACGATTTATTTAAGAATTTCGCTGATAGATTTGATATCGTAGTTAAGCAAGTAATCATTCACAAACTGGTTGATGGTGTGTTTTATTCCAGTTTAATTTGCGAACGCGATAAAATTGAAGAAATTATTGATGCTAGAACTAGTGATGCGATAGCTTTAGCTCTTCGCTTTCAAGCACCAATTTTTACGTATAAAAATATTCTTGATAAAGCGGGTATTTACTTAAAAGTGAATCCTAAAGAGGAAAATGAAGACCAAGAAAATCAAGACAGTATTTTAATGGATGAATTGGTTGCTAATGAACTTGAGCCTAATGAACCTCGCAAAAACTACAAAGGAAAAACTATAGAGGAACTTCAAACTTTACTTGAAGAAGCTGTTAATAACGAAGATTATGAAAAAGCAGCGCATATTCGTGATGAAATCTCGAAACGAGAATAACCCTTAATTTTAATTATGAAAAAGCTGATTCTGCTCATTGTTGCTCTTTTTTTTTGTTTTACATCAACGATTATAGCACAAGAAATTGATCAATCGGCTACTGCTGATACCATTCAAAATACTTCAGTAGTTAATACAACTGAAAATTCTTCTACTGTAAAAGAACTAAAAGAAGAAAGTCAAACTCTACCAGAAATAAAAGAATCAGAAGCAATCACAAGCACTATTATACCTAGCCAAGGATTTTCTATAGATAGTTTATGGCGAGGTGTTCTTGGAATGATTACTTTAATTTTTGTAGCCTTTCTTTTTAGTAGTAATAGAAAAGCCATTAATTGGAAAATTGTTGGTGTTGGTCTAGCACTTCAATTACTTATAGCAATTGGTGTTTTAAAAGTTGAGTTTATTAAAACGCTTTTTGAATTTATAGGTGGTTTATTTGTCAGTGTTTTAGATTTCACAAGAGCTGGAAGTAAATTTTTATTTGAAGGTTTAGTTGTAGACATGGATACTTTTGGGTTCATTTTTGCATTTCAAGTATTACCAACAATCATATTCTTTTCTGCACTAACTTCAGTATTCTTTTACTTAGGTCTCATTCAAAAAGTAGTAAAAGGGATGGCTTGGTTACTTTCAAAAACTTTAAAAATATCTGGAGCTGAAAGCTTAAGTGTTGCCGGAAATATTTTTTTAGGCCAAACTGAAGCACCGCTTTTAATAAAGGCTTATTTAGAAAAAATGAATAAGTCCGAAATGCTTTTAGTTATGATTGGTGGTATGGCAACCGTTGCGGGCGCTGTACTTGCAGCATATATTGGTTTTCTTGGTGGTGATGACCCTGTTCTGAGACTGTTTTATGCAAAACACTTATTAGCGGCATCAGTAATGGCTGCTCCGGGAGCTATTGTAATTTCAAAAATATTATACCCACAAACTGAAGAGGTTAATACAGATGTATCTGTATCACAAGAAAAAATAGGTTCTAATTTTTTAGATGCTATCGCTAACGGAACAACTGAAGGTTTAAAGCTTGCTGTAAATGTTGGCGCCATGCTTTTAGTATTTGTGGCGTTTATTGCCATGTTTAATGGTATTTTAGGTTGGATTGGAGATGTTACATCTATTAACACTTGGATAGCTTCTAATACGACTTACAAAAACTTATCTCTTGAACTTATTTTAGGATATGTTTTTGCTCCGCTTATGTGGCTCATAGGTGTAGCTAGAGAAGATATGGCCTTAATGGGACAGCTATTAGGTATCAAATTAGCCGCAAGTGAGTTTATTGGCTATATACAGTTAAGAGACTTAAAAGATGTAACCAATGGGATTCACCTTAGTTATGAAAAATCTATAATTATGGCGACCTATATGCTTTGTGGATTTGCAAATTTTGCATCTATAGGTATTCAAATTGGAGGCATAGGCTCATTAGCTCCTGGACAACGTAAAACCTTATCGAAATTTGGTATGAAAGCCTTAATTGGCGGTTCAATTGCGTCTTTAATTTCGGCTACTATTGCTGGAATGATTATTGGCTAGAGGTCAATCGCTGCGGATAAATTATTTATTCTCAAAACTCAAAACCCCGTTAATAACTTTTTAATATCTATAAAGGGTATAAATCATAATTTAACCCCCTTTTTATTTAATTTCGTTCCCGCGGAGAAATATATTTCATCGCCACCAATAATTTTTTAATTATGAGATTCTTGTCTTGGCAGGAATGATGCTTATGAAACAATATCACGACCTAGTAAAACACGTTTTAGAAAACGGTAATGAAAAAGGAGATCGTACAGGCACTGGTACAAAAAGTGTTTTTGGACACCAAATGCGATTTGATTTAAGTGAAGGTTTTCCAATGGTGACAACTAAGAAACTTCATTTAAAATCTATTATTTATGAATTGCTTTGGTTTTTAAAAGGTGATACAAACACAAAATACCTAACCGAAAATGGCGTACGTATCTGGAATGATTGGGCAGATGAAAATGGTGATTTAGGCCCTGTTTACGGTCATCAATGGCGCAACTGGAATAATGATGAGATTGACCAAATTAAAGAGGTTGTACACGCACTAAAAAACAACCCGAATAGTCGTAGGATGATGGTTTCTGCTTGGAACCCTTCCGTTTTGCCAGATACTTCAAAAAGTTTCAGTGAAAATGTAGCTAATGGTAAAGCTGCTTTACCACCATGTCACGCCTTTTTTCAGTTTTATGTAGCGAATGGTAAACTATCTTGTCAGTTATACCAACGTAGTGCAGATGTATTTTTAGGTGTCCCCTTTAATATTGCAAGTTATGCCCTATTCACTATGATGATGGCACAAGTTTGTGGTTATGAAGCTGGAGAATTTATCCATACTTTTGGAGATGCTCATATTTACAGTAATCATTATGAGCAATTAGAATTGCAACTTTCAAGAGATACAAGACCGCTGCCAAAAATGATTCTAAATCCTGAAATTAAAAATATATTTGATTTTGATTTTGAAGATTTTACTTTGGTAGATTACAATCCGCACCCGCATATTAAAGGGATTGTAGCTGTTTAATAATCTTGAAATTTTGGATTAACCCCCAGCAGATGATGCGTTAGGGACTGCAATAAAAAACTGAGCAAGAGCCACGTCCGGGACCTATAAAAAAGCCCGATCCTTCATTAACATCTAAAATAATTTTAAAATAAAAAAAGCACCTCAAACAAGGTGCTTTTTAAGCTTAAATTAGTTCAGTAATTATAGGTTTACAACACTATTTTCTGCACCTGCAAAATCATTCCATGCGTAAGCATCGGCAGCGTCGTCATTAACATAAACACCATCAACAACGTACTTAAATTCATAAGAACTTCCAGCTTCTAAATCAAGAGTTGCTTTAAATGTACCATTTTTTAATTTTTTAAGCGGTGCTTTTTTAGCATTCCATTCATTGAAAGATCCAACAACAGAAACCTTCTTCGCTTCTTCAGCAGGTAAAGAAAAAGTCACTTTACAAACTGGTTTACTTTTTAAGAATTGTTTTTTAATTGCCATAATTATATGATTTAATATTTTAACTTTAACGTTTAATTGTACTACAAATTTAAAAACAAATTCTAATCAGAAACTGTTTAAGACGCTTTACTTCTAAAGAATTATCAATTTGACAATTTGAATTCTACAAAAAAATAAAGTAGATAAAAAATTGGGAAAATATTTATATTATTATCAACATCAGATTTACGCTTTCACCTGATTATCAAAGCTTTTAGAAGCGAAAACGTTTTAGCCAAACCCTGATCGTCAAGTATTTCTATATCGTTTTTAATATCACTAAAAAGGCTTAACTTTACGTTCATTATTTTACTAATATGTTCGGAAAAAAGAAACCCACACCACAAATAGATAAAGACCAATTAGAGCTTATTGAAAATGCTCAAAAACGCATCAAACAGAAAAAACGTTTGTATGCTCATTTTGTAATTTTCTTAATAGGCGCCATTTTTTTAATTATTGCTAATACCGTTTTGGGGATAGGTAAGGATTTTAAACTCTTTGGAATTGATTGGTTTGTATTTGGTATATTATTCTGGCTATTCCTATTTATTTACCATCTCTTAAATGTATTTGTTACGCAGAAGTTTATGGGTAAAGCTTGGGAGAAAGAACAACTTGACAAATTGGTTGCTAAACAACAAAATCGTGTAGATAAACTTAAAGCGGGTCTTGTAAAAGAGGAAACTTTAATAGCACAAACTGAAGTTGATAGCGCAGCAACTTCTGATACTCAAATGGCAAATACTAAAAGTTTAAAATCTGAACTCACTGTTATTGTCGCTGCCGCAGAAAATGATGCCATAGGAAAAGGCAATAAATTAATTTGGCATTTAAGCGACGATTTAAAACGTTTCAAATCGCTTACTAGTGGCCATCATATCATCATGGGACGCAAAACCTTTGAGAGTTTCCCAAAACCCTTACCAAACAGAACCCATGTCGTTATTACTAGGCAAGCAGATTACAGCGCACCGCAGGGTGTCATTCTAGTTAATAGCTTAGAAGACGCTATTGATGTTGCCAAAAACGATTCAAGGGCGTTTATTATTGGTGGCGGTCAAATTTACAAGCAAGCTATGAGCTTAGTAGATAAAATAGAGTTGACTCGTGTACACCATGATTTTGAAGCTGATACCTTTTTTCCGAAAATTGATACAACCATTTGGAAAGAAACCTCAAATGTGTTTCATAAGAAAGATGAAGGACACGATTATGAGTTTTCCTTTTTGACTTATGAAAGGAAGTAATTATACTCAACTTTTATAAAAAAATATTATTTTTTTTAACGTAGAATACAAAATTTAAAACGTTTTTATATCCGCTGAAGTTAAACAAACCTCAAAAATTCTTTTTAACTCCTGTTCCAATTTTCATTAATTTTGCGTCATGGTAAAAGAAATACAACTTCGTATTACGTTAAAAGAGGAAGAACATCCTGATATTCTGGTTTTAAAATCTGCTATCAAGTTAGATATTGATAGAAAAGATATCACCGGAGTTAAAGTGCTTAGGAAGTCTATTGATGCCAGAAAACCTAAAATTATTCTTAATTACAAAGTAGCGGTATATATTAAAGAACTGCTTCCTGAAACCTCAGCATATAAATTTGAATATAAAGATGTTTCGAAAGCAAAACCCATTCATATCATTGGTTTTGGTCCTGCAGGTATGTATGCGGCTTTACGCTGTATCGAGCTTGGTTTTAAACCCATTGTTTTAGAGCGCGGTAAAAATGTGCAACATCGCCGTAGAGATTTAAAAGCAATCAATCAAGACCATTTTGTAAACGAAGATTCTAATTACTGTTTTGGTGAAGGGGGCGCAGGAACCTATAGTGATGGGAAACTATATACCCGGAGTTTAAAACGTGGTGATGTCCGACGCATTTTTGAAAATCTAGTTTACCACGGTGCAACCGATCAAATTCTTGTTGACGCACATCCACATATTGGAACGAACAAATTACCAAAAGTGGTTCAAAATATTCGTGAAACCATTCTTAAATACGGTGGTGAAATTTATTTTGAAACGCGTGTTACCGATTTCATTATAAAGAACAATGAAATTAAAGCGATTCAACTTAAAAATGAAGAAGAAATAACGGTAGACAAATTAATTCTAGCAACAGGGCATTCAGCACGAGATATTTTTTATCTACTTCATGAAAAACAA
>NZ_CAJQQI010000033.1 GCF_905480415.1 uncultured Algibacter sp.
GTTGCTAACCCTCCTGAAATATTTACTGCAGATACAAATTTTACTGAGTTTGGAAGTTCGCATAACATAGTAATAAATGAAGCTAGCGGATATGCATACATCGTTGGTGCAAATAGAAGTTCTACTTTTGAGGGCGGTCCCATATTCATTAACATTCAAGACCCTAAAAACCCAGTAGCTGAAGGAGGTTTTATAGAAGGCGGATACTCTCATGATGCACAAGTGGTAACATATAATGGTCCTGATTCAGATTATACGGGAAAAGAAATATTAATTGGTAGTAACGAAAATGAGGTGGTAATTGCTGATGTTACTGATAAATCTAACCCAACAATTATTTCGACCATAAGTTATAATAATGTGCGATATGCTCACCAAGGCTGGTTTACTGAAGATATGACATACTTTATACTAGGTGATGAAGTTGATGAAATTCAAGTTGGAGGTAACACAAGAACTATTATTTTTGATTTCACTGATTTGGATAATCCAGCTTATCATTTTGATTATTTTGGTTCAAGCGCAGCCATTGACCACAACGGATATGTGAAGGATAATGTATATTATTTTGCGAATTACCGGGCTGGAGCACGTATGTTAGATATTTCTCAAATAGCAGGTAGCTCGATTACAGAAATAGGCTATTTTGATACTTACCCTGCAGATAATAGTACGGAATTTAATGGTGCTTGGAATGTATATCCTTTTTTCGATAGTGGCAATATTATAATAAGCGATATTGATAGAGGTTTATTCGTTATCAGAAAAAGCGATTAATACCCTTCTAAAATGTCAATTTATTTGAAGAAACACATAATTGCCCGAAGCGTTCTTTCAATAGCATTACTCTTTTTAAATTGTTCTAAAAAAGATAATGACTCCAAAGGCACACTTGAAATCGTTGCAATTGATTTTGTAAAAACCTTAGGTGGCACAAAAAACGAAAGTGCCCAAGCGCTAGCAAAAACTTCTGATGGTGGCTATGCTATTCTAGGTTATGCCCAAAGTATGGACGGAGACATAACCAATAAATCTGATGAATCTTTTGATTATTGGCTACTCAAATATGACCAAAATGACTTGCTTCAATGGCAAAAAACATATGGAGGGAGTGATGATGATAGAGGTAATGATATTATCCAAACTTCCGATGGTGGATATGCCATAACAGGTTTTAGTAAAAGTATTGATGGGGATGTTTCAGAAAACAGTGGCGCTCATGATTTTTGGGTTTCAAAATTAGATGCAAATGGAAGTATTACTTGGGAAAAATCTTTTGGTTTTTTAGGTGCAGATATTGGTAACTCCATACTTCAAAGTAATGACGGTGGTTATCTTTTAACCGGTGTTTTAGATGTTTCAGCTTCTAACGGTGAAGGCAATAGTAAAAACAGTAAATCCGCATTTTCAAAAAGACATGCTGGCGGTGATTATTGGGTGATTAAAATAAATGCTTTAGGCGAAAACCAATGGAGCCGATATTTTGGAGGCACATTCACTGATGCCTCTTATGATGCCATACAAACTGAAGATAACGGTTATATTTTGGTTGGATCTTCTGACAGTGCAGATGTAGATATTAAAGACAGTAAAGGAGCATATGATTTTTGGGTAGTTAAGATTTCAGAGACTGGAACCCTACTTTGGGAAAAATCTTTTGGAGGATCACAAACCGATGAGGCAAGAAGTATAACAAGATCAAACGACGGAAATTATATTATTGTTGGAGATACTAGAAGTAGCGATTTGGACGTTTCTATAAATAGCGGAGGAGCAGATTTATGGGCAATTAAAATATCACCGATAGGCGAACTTATTTGGGAAAAAACCTTTGGAGGTAATAGTTTTGATGTAGCGCGTTCCATATCAAAAACCCAAGATGGTGATTTTATTATTTCAGGAAGTTCAAGAAGTATAGATGGCGACTTAACAAATAACAACGGGCAGAATGATGCCTGGGTTATAAAAATAGATGGTAATGGTAAATTAAAATGGCAAAAAACCATTGGAGGTTCAGAAATTGATTTTGCATACGATGCTGTTGAATTGAATGATGGAACAGTAATAGCCGTTGGAGAGTCTAGTAGTAGGGATATAGATATCCTAGAAAATAAAGGTTTTAGTGATTTACTAATTTTAAAATTAAATTAATGCAAAGAATAATCCTCATTATTCTGGTACTATTTATGTTTACGTCTTGTAATAAAGATAATGGCGTTTCACAAGTTCAAATTACATTTAAATTTTCTCATAATTGGGATGGAACAGCAGTTTCAAACGCAAATTTTAATAGCATAATTTATACTAATGCGAACGGTGAAGATTTAAGTATTACCAAATTACGTTATCTCATCTCGAAAATAACCTTTGAAAAATCAAGTGGTGAGACTTTTATCTTAGATGGATATAATTTAGTAGATGTAACCAATAACACCAATCAATCATTCACACCCATTACCACAATTCCCGATGGAGATTACAGCAAAGTTTCATTTACATTTGGTTTTGATAATGATGATAATTACAACGAAAACTATATCGATTTAAACTCAGCTTCATGGAATGTTCCAGAACTACTGGGTGGCGGCTATCATTATATGCAATTAGAAGGGAAATTTATTGATAACACCACAACTGAAACAGGATATGCCTATCATACCATTAGAGCGGTAGACAATTCTGGGGCAACACAAGTATTTCAAGACACCTTTTTTGAAGTTGATGTAGGGGCTGTTAACATTACAAACAATGCTACTTTTAATATAGAAATGAATATTGCTGAATGGTTTAAAAATCCAAACACTTGGGATTTAAATGTGTTAAACCAAATGCTAATGCCAAATTCATCAGCTCAAATAATGATGTATGAAAATGGTCAGAATGTGTTTAATTTAGAATCCGTTAACCAATAAATAGTATCTATTGAAAACATGGCAAGTACATATTATCATCATATTTTTTGTTTGCTTTTCCTGCGATAACGAATCTGTCGAACGCTATTTCGCCACCCCAAGTTCCCTTGATATCCCAAAACTATTTGAGGATAACATATTAGCTCCCGTAATTCCAATTGATAATCCACAAACGGTTGAAGGCATTGCCCTAGGGAAGAAGTTGTTTTTTGATCCTATTTTATCTATTGACAATACATTAGCATGTGTGGACTGTCATGCTCCAGAAAATGCTTTTACCGATTCAGACAAATTTAGCGATGGTGTTGATGGCATTTTTGGCAATCGAAACTCTATGCCTCTTTTTAATTTGGCTTGGAATTATGATGAAAAATTCTTTTGGGATGGCAATACGTTTAGTTTGGAACATCAAGCTTTTGTTCCTGTTACCGATCCATTTGAAATGAAAAGCAATTGGACCGATGTGGAATCAAAACTACAACAACACGCAGAATATCCTAGTTTATTTGAAAAAGCGTTTGGAGCTTCAAATATAGATTCTAGTTTAGTTACCAAAGCTATAGCACAATTTGAACGCACCTTAATTTCTGCTAATTCAAAATTTGATAAATTTCTTTTAGGAGAACTGAATTTAAGTCCAGAAGAACTTAACGGTTTTAATGTATTTATGGATGAAGCAAAGGGAGATTGTTTTCATTGCCATGGAAGCGATAAAAATCCACTTTGGACAGACAATATATTTCATAACAATGGTTTGGATGAAACGTTTGCCGATTTGGGGTTAGGAGCCGTAACAGGAGACCCTGCGGATAACGGTAAGTTTAAATCACCATCGCTAAGAAATTTAGAATTTACCGCACCATATATGCATGATGGCAGGTTTGCATCTTTAGACGATGTTATTAACCACTACAGCCAAGGCTTAAAAAACTCTTCGACTATAGATCCACTAATGAAAAAAGTAGATCAAGGAGGTGTTGGCTTAACAGATAAAGACAAAGCTGATCTAAAAGCTTTTTTACTATCTCTTTCGGATTATGATTTTATAAATAGTAAATAAAAAATATGATTAATACTACAAATAATTACACTTAATCGAAAAAATAAGTTTTTCACCCATCAGTTGGTTCATTCTTGTTACATTGTACCCATCAAAGAGTTCTTTTATGAATAGAAAAATAATATCTAACATTTTTTGCTCAACGTATGGGCATAACTATTTTCGCTTGAGTAAAGCTACTGCTCATACGCCGGAGCTTATATGCAAATGCTGCAATAGTTATTTTAAATTTCAAAAAGATGGCTCCATAACTCTGCTTTCTCTCATAGAAAACGACAAATTCTCGTCAATACTTTTCAAAAGAAGAATTGCTTAATCTTCCAAAGTTTTCCTTAATAAAAATCAAACCCCAAAAGGTAACAACCTTTAATTGAGACCTTCATAAATTGATAAGAAAAACCTATCAAACTATATATTAATATAATGTTAGGTTGTTCTATATTCATTGACTTATATTGTATATTTGTGCTCTATTTAGAAACTGTCTTAATAAAATTATTAATTCAAAACTAAATTTAATAAATATAAAATATGATAAAAGTCTCTGAAACAGCTAAAAATAAAGTGGTTGAGCTTATGACTGATGATGGCTATAATGCCTCTACAGACTATGTACGGGTAGGTGTTAAAAGTGGTGGTTGCTCTGGATTATCTTATGACTTAGATTTTGATAAAGAACAACAAGAAGGTGATAAGGTTTTTGAAGACAATGGCGTAAAAATTATAGTTGACAAAAAAAGCTTTTTATACCTCATAGGAACTACATTAGAATATTCAGGTGGTTTAAACGGAACAGGTTTCGTCTTTAATAATCCGAACGCTAACCGCACTTGTGGTTGTGGCGAATCATTTTCACTCTAAAATTCAGAAAGCATTATGTCGAAATATACCGAGGATGATTTACGCGAAGAGCTAAAAACTAAAGAATACGAATACGGTTTTTATACCGATATAGAATCAGAAACATTTCCTAATGGTTTAAATGAAGATATTGTCCGTGCCATTTCTAAAAAGAAAGAAGAGCCACAATGGATGACTGATTGGAGATTAGACGCTTTTAAAGTTTGGAAAGATATGACAGAGCCTGAATGGGCAAATGTTAATTATGAGAAACCAGATTTTCAAGCCATAGCTTATTACTCTGCACCAACAGCTGTAGACCCAAATAAAACATTAGACGACGTAGATCCAGATTTACTTGCAATGTATAAAAAATTAGGGATTTCTGTTGATGAACAAAAAAAGATGAACAATATTGCTATGGATATTGTTGTTGATTCTGTTTCTGTTGCAACTACATTCAAGAAAACATTAGGAGAAAAAGGCATTATCTTCATGAGTATTTCTGAGGCTATTAAAGAACATCCAGAACTTGTGAAAAAATATTTAGGAACTATAGTTCCTACAAAAGATAATTTTTATGCGGCATTAAACTCTGCCGTATTTAGTGATGGATCATTCTGTTATATTCCAAAAGGAGTTCGTTGCCCAATGGAATTGTCTACATATTTTAGAATTAATCAAGCAGGAACAGGTCAGTTCGAGAGAACCCTTTTAATTGCTGACGAAGGTAGTTACGTAAGTTACCTGGAAGGTTGCACAGCACCAAGTAGAGATGAAAATCAATTACACGCAGCCGTTGTAGAACTTATTGCTTTAGATGATGCTGAAATCAAATATTCAACAGTGCAAAACTGGTATCCTGGAAATACTGAAGGCAAAGGTGGAGTTTACAATTTTGTAACCAAGCGTGGATTGTGCGAGAAAAATGCAAAAATCTCTTGGACACAGGTTGAAACCGGTTCTGCAGTAACTTGGAAATACCCTTCTTGTATTTTAAAAGGTGATAATTCCGTTGGTGAGTTTTACTCAATAGCAGTAACAAACAACTATCAGCAAGCCGATACAGGAACTAAAATGATACATTTAGGAAAAAACACAAAGTCTACTATTATTTCAAAAGGAATTTCAGCAGGGAAATCCCAGAACAGTTACCGTGGTTTAGTTCAAATAAACTCACGAGCAGAAAATGCCCGTAACTTTTCACAGTGTGATAGCTTATTAATGGGTAACGAATGTGGCGCACATACATTCCCTTATATAGAAGCTAAAAACAAAACAGCAATAATAGAACACGAAGCAACGACAAGTAAAATTGGCGAAGACCAAATTTTTTACTGTAATCAGCGTGGTATTGATACCGAAAAAGCCATTGCATTAATTGTAAATGGTTTTAGTAAAGAAGTTCTAAATAAACTTCCGATGGAGTTTGCTGTGGAAGCACAAAAATTGTTAGAAATAAGTTTAGAAGGAAGTGTCGGATAATTTAATAAAAATGAAAAAAACATTAATTTTAATGGCAGCATGTCTTTCAGTTTTTATAAGCTGCAAAAAAGATGTGAAATCCAAAAATTCAGAAGATACTATCATCAATGGTGTTGAAGAAAGAACTGCAAAACAAAGTGATAAACTTACGCTGTTAAAAGGTGAGTTTGTTTACTATAATGGCGCTGCTGTTCTTCAAACAAATTCTGAAATTTATGGTGTTTTGCTTACCGATAAATTAGAGGAGCTTCAAAAACAAGCTGAAAAACATAAATCTGAACCAACTGATATGGTTCAGGTAGAAATACGAGGAAAAATTACAAATCAAAAAGACGAAAAAATTCTTTGGGAGAACAAGGTAGAAGTTGTGGAAATTTTGAATGTACAATCAGGTTCAAAAGAAGAAAATAAAGTTATAAAATTCGGAAATCAATAGCATGTTAAAAATAAACAATTTACACGCAAGTGTTGAAGGTAAAAGTATTTTAAAAGGTATTAATCTTGAGATAAAACCAGGTGAAGTTCACGCTCTTATGGGGCCAAATGGTTCTGGAAAAAGCACATTAGCATCGGTAGTTGCAGGAAAAGAGGAATACGAAGTTACTGATGGAACTATTATTTTTGAAGGAGAAGACATTGAAGAATTAGCGGCCGAAGAACGCGCTCACAAGGGTGTGTTTTTATCGTTTCAATATCCTGTAGAAATTCCTGGGGTTTCTGTAACAAACTTCATGAAAACTGCCATCAACGAAACTCGTAAAGCAAAAGGTTTAAAAGATATGCCTGCTAAAGAGATGCTAAAATTGATTCGTGAGAAATCGGAGTTATTAGAAATTGATAGAAAGTTTTTATCGCGTTCGTTAAACGAAGGCTTTTCTGGAGGTGAAAAGAAACGTAATGAGATTTTTCAAATGGCCATGTTAGAACCAAAATTAGCCATACTTGACGAAACAGACTCTGGTTTAGATATTGATGCACTTCGTATTGTAGCAAATGGTGTTAATAAATTAAAAAGCAAAGATAACGCTGTTATTGTAATTACTCATTATCAACGTTTGTTAGACTATATTGTTCCAGATTTTGTTCATGTAATTTATAATGGAAGAATTGTAAAATCAGGTACTGCAGCATTAGCTCACGAGCTTGAGGAAAAAGGATACGATTGGATTAAAGACGAAGTGAACGCTTAATACCAAGCAAATGGATTTAAAAGAAAAATTAGTATCATCATTTTTAGCATTTGAAAACCATGTCGATTTAGATGGATATGTTCATGATGTTAGAACTGATGCTATAAAGGTCTTTGAAGAAAAAGGCTTTCCTTCAAAAAAGGAAGAAGATTGGAAATACACCTCTTTAAACAGTATTTTAAAAGAAGATTACAGCGTTTTTCCAAAACAAGAGAATGCTTTAGAGTATAAGGATATAAAAAAGTATTTTATCCACGATATTGATACCTATAAAATCATTTTTATTGATGGTAAGTACTCGTCTCATTTATCTCAAACTACACACGACGGGATAGATGTATGTTTGATGTCATCAGCTTTAAACAAACCAAAATACCAACTAATTATTGAAAATTACTTCAATAAAGCTGCCACAAAAGATAGTTTATCATCATTAAACACAGCCTTTTCAAGTGAAGGTGCTTACATTCATATTCCTAAAAACAAAATTGTACGAAAACCAATTCAAATTTTACACTTTTCAACAGGAAATGAATCTGCTACCATGTTACAACCACGTAATTTAGTTGTAGTTGAAGAGAATTCACATGTGCAAATCTTAGAGCGTCATCAAAGTTTAACAAGCAACCCAGTATTAACAAATAGTGTTACCGAAATTTTCGCTAACAAACGTGCCATTGTCGATTATTATAAAATTCAAAATGATAACGAAAATGCATCTTTGATAGATAATACGTTTATAAAACAAAAACGAGAAAGTTTAGCCTCAGTGCATACCTTCACTTTTGGCGGTAAATTAACGCGTAACAACTTAAGCTTCTTTCAAGAAGGAGAGCGTATCGATTCTACACTAAAAGGCATCACTATTATTGGCAACAAACAACATGTGGATCATAACACCTTGGTACACCATATAGAACCAAATTGCGAAAGTCACCAAGACTATAAAGGTATTTTTGCCGATAGTTCTACAGGCGTTTTCAATGGTAAAGTTTTGGTCGATAAAGAAGCGCAAAAAACTAATGCATTTCAAGCTAATAACAACATCTTACTTAGTGATAAAGCATCTATAAACACCAAACCACAATTAGAAATTTTTGCTGATGATGTAAAATGCTCACACGGTTGTACTATTGGTCAGCTAGACGAAAGCGCCATGTTTTACATGCGTTCACGTGGTATTCCAGAAAAGGAAGCCAAGGCACTTTTAATGTATGCATTTAGTAATAATGTGATTAAATCGGTTAAAATACCCGAATTAAAACAACGTATCACCAATATTATCGCCAACAAATTAGGTGTTAATATTGGGTTTGACCTTTAGTACTGAACTGGTTTCAGTATCAGTAAAAATTTAATTTGAAGCTAATCCCGCCTTCAGCAGTCGCTCTCGGCGAGGAGCTCCAACAAATGCCTCAATCGGGGCTAGACATAAATGCCATGTTCAACGTAGAAGCCGTAAGAAAAGACTTCCCCATTCTTTCTCGTAAAGTCAATGGCAAACCTTTAGTATATTTCGATAATGCTGCAACTTCACAAACACCAAAACAGGTAATTGATGTTATTGTAGATTACTATTCAAATTATAATGCCAACATTCATCGTGGTGTACACACCTTAAGTCAAGAAGCCACAGATTTATACGAACAGGCGCGTCTTAAAATACAATCACATTTTAATGCAAAGTTTTCACATGAAATCATTTTCACATCAGGTACTACACACAGCATTAATCTGGTAGCAAATGGTTTTTCTTCTCTTTTAAAAAAAGGAGATGATATTATAGTTTCCGCTTTAGAACACCATAGTAATATTGTGCCT
>NZ_CAJQQI010000034.1 GCF_905480415.1 uncultured Algibacter sp.
ATCATTAAAATTATTAAAAACAAAGTTTAAACTCCCGGATAATACCGCTTGAATGGAGTTGACTTTATCGCCAGAAGCAATCAAATTATTCAACGTATCAATTACTGGTAATCCAGCACCAACATTCGTTTCAAATAAGAAAGGTGCATTATATTTTAGAGACAATCTTTTTAATTCTTTATAATTATTATAATCACTTGAACAGGCAATTTTATTGCAAGCAACAATAGCAATACTTTGTCTTAAATACTGAGCATACAAATCGGCAATATCCTTATTTGCGGTTACATCAACAAAAATACTGTTACGCAAATTCAAAGCTTTAGTGTTTTCAAAAAAGTCTTGTAAAGATGCTTTTTCCCCTTTAGCCAACCGCGTTTTCCAGTCTTTTAGATTAAGACCAGTTTCGTCAAATATCATAGTTCTCGAATTTGAAAGGCCAGCAACTCTAATGTTTATTTTTAAGTGGTCTTTTAAATATTTATTTTGTTGTTTTATTTGTTCAACTAGGCGTTCTCCAACGTTTCCAACACCAGTTATGAAAACATTTAGCTGTTTTGTTTTTGATTCAAAAAATTGCTCATGTAATGTGTTAAGTGCTTTCTTTACATCTTTCTCATCAATAACAGCAGTTATGTTTTTTTCTGAAGCACCTTGGGCAATAGCTCTGATATTAATATTGTTTCTTCCCAAAGTACTAAACATTTTACCACTAATGCCTTGGTGGTTTTTCATATTATCACCAACCAATGCTATAATTGATAATCCATTTTCAATAATAATAGGTTCTATTTTGCCTAAAGCAATTTCATTTTCAAAAACAACATCAATAGCTGCTTTTGCTGCCTGAGCATCTTTTTCATCAATACCTAAACAAATAGAATGTTCTGAGGAGGCTTGGGTAATCATGATTACATTTATCTTTTCTTGAGATAAAGTTTCAAATAATCGCTTTGAAAACCCTGGAATACCTACCATTCCTGTTCCTTCTAAAGTTAACAAGGCAATATTGCTAATATTACTGATACCTTTTACAGGAGACAAAGACTTCGTGTCTTCATTTGAAATTATTGTACCGACAGCATCAGGATCTAATGTGTTTTTAATATGAATTGGTATATCTAAACTCAATACAGGTTGCACGGTTGGAGGATATAAAACTTTTGCCCCAAAATGAGATAATTCCATAGCCTCTTGATAGGATATTTTATCAATAGGGTAGGCCTGTTTTACTAATTTAGGATTCGTAGTAAACATACCGCTTACATCTGTCCAAATTTCTAATTGCTCAACATGTAACGCCGCCGCAATAATGGCAGCAGTAAAGTCTGAACCACCGCGACCAAGCGTTGTTTGTTCTCCAGTTTTAGACTTTGAAATAAATCCGGGAAGTATCGTAATTTGTTGTGAAGCTGATTTGAAATAATCTTGAATATTCTTATCGGTAATCTTATAATCTACTTCTGCTTTTGTGAAATTTGAATTTGTAATAATCAACTCATGTGAGTTCTTTCGTTCGGCAGAAAGCCCTCTGTTTTTCATAGTTTCTGCTATGATATAAGAAGACAACAATTCGCCATAACTCACTAATTTATCTGATGTTTTAGGAGATAATTCGTTAATCAAATAAATACCCTCCAGTAAACTATATAATGCGCTTAGTCTATCATCAATATAGTTTAAAATACCTTTATTATTGGTAGGATTTAATTCCTTTATAATAGTGTAATGCCTTTCTTTGATACCTGAAAAAGTATCAACAAATGCACGATCTTTACTTTGTGCCTGTTTACCGGCCAAAAGTAATTTATCTGTAATACCACCAACAGCCGAAACCACACATACTATAGCATCAGTTTCACCATAGTTTTCTAAAATATTGATGACGCTATTTATATTTTTAGAAGAACCTACCGAAGTTCCCCCGAATTTTAAAACTTTCATGTTTTAATGTCTTGTATAATTAAAAATAATGCTTGAAATGATGTGATTTTTGAAATCACAAAAATAGTCTGCGGAATATATATAACTAGTAACCCCAAAGGGTTGTGATATTTGTAGTTGTAGCAAAAATAGACACCGTTTCTTTTAATAAAAAAGAAACTGAAGTACGTCTGTTTTGGCTGAAATGATTCATTATTGTTATATAATACACTCCAAAAGTATTACATTTAACCTAATAAAAAAACTAAAATATTTTTTTTACAATATTCTTACCTTCTATGACTATTCGTTTAAAAAAAACGACTAATTGTAATAAGAAATGAAAAATCTATAATTGCGTATACATGAAAGTATTTTCTAAAGAACAGATTTACGAAGGCGATAAGCTAACCGCAGAAAAACAAAACATCGCATCTACCGATTTAATGGAGCGTGCAGGGACCCAAATTTTTGATTGGATACACAAGCGAATGCAAGGTGCTCAAGTTCCCATTCATGTGTTTTGTGGCATTGGTAATAATGGAGGCGATGGACTTGTTTTGGCGCGCCATTTAATAACCCATGGCTATAATGTTAATACATTCATTATTAATTGTAGTGATAAGCGATCAAAGGATTTTTTGGTGAATTATGATCGTATTAAAAACGTTACCAAAGAATGGCCAGTGCTTTTAAGTTGCGCTGAAGATTTTCCAGAAATAAAGCCAGATGATATTATTGTTGATGCCGTTTTTGGTATTGGATTAAATAGACAGGTAGATGTGTGGGTAAAAAAATTATTTATGCATTTTAGAGAAAGTAAAGCATTTACTCTAGCTATTGATATTCCTTCTGGACTTTTCTTAGATAAACCCGCAACAGATGAAAATGCGGTAGTTTGGGCTGGTTTTACTTTAAGTTTTGCATCTCCTAAATTAGTTTTCTTTTTACCTGAAACAGCTAAGTATACTGTGCAATGGGAAGTTTTAGATATTGGTTTAGATCAAGAATTTTTATTTACAACACAAACTGAAGTTGAATTAATTGGTAAGCTCGAAGTGCTCCCTAATTATATTCCAAGAGAAAAATATTCGCATAAAGGTCAATTTGGTCATGCGCTAATTATTGGTGGAAGTTACGGGAAAATAGGTGCCGTTACTCTAACGAGTAGAGCCGCTTTATCTGCTGGTGCAGGATTAGTAACTGCTTATATTCCAAAATGTGGATATCATGCATTACAAGCATCTTTTCCAGAGGCTATGGTTATTACCGATGTTGATGAAGAAAAAATTACATCTATTAAATTTGATATTGAACCAACCGTAGTTGGTTTTGGAATAGGAATAGGGACCGACACAAAAACTGCCAGTGCTTTTGGAGCCTTTTTAAAAATAAATAAAGCACCATTAGTAATAGATGCTGACGGTATAAATTTACTTTCCAAAAAGAAAACCTTATTGAAATTATTACCAGAACAAACTGTTTTAACCCCACATCCAAAAGAGTTAGAACGTTTAATAGGCGCTTGGAAAAATGATTTTGATAAATTGAAAAAAATAAAAACTTTTTCAAAGAAACACAAAGTCATAGTAGTTATTAAAGGCGCCAATACCATTACTGTTTTTGAAGACAAACTTTATGTAAATACTACAGGAAACCCAGGGCTTTCTACGGCTGGAAGTGGAGATGTATTAACGGGTATTATTACAGGTTTGATTTCACAAGGTTATAGCCCTTTAGTGGCCGCTATCTTTGGTGTTTATTTACATGGAAAATCTGCGGATATAGCTGTTGAAGATTACGGTTATCAAAGTTTAATTGCTAGTCATGTTATTGATTATTTAGGTGAGGCCTATATCGATTTATTTAAACAACCGGAACCCTCACAACAAGAAGAAGAAAAAGAAGCTGAATAAAAACCGCAAAATGAATAAAACAAAAAAGCCGCAATTAGCGGCTTTTTATAGTTGTCAAATATTTTTTATTAAATACTTAATTCAGTAAATAAATCAATAAGTTCTGAACTTGAAGGTCTCGGTGCGTTAGAATCAACAATATTACCTTCAGTATCAATTAATAAGAATCTTGGAATGCCTTGAATTTGATAATCTTTTACAAAAGCCGAATTCCAGTCATTATCAGCAAATAATTGTATGCCACCTAATTCTTTTTCATTTACCATAGTTTTCCATTTTTTATGGTCGCTAGCTTTGTCAATTGAAATACTTACAAATTCAATGTTTTTTCCGTGATACTTTTCTTCTACTTCTTTCAAAAACGGAATTTCTCTCTTACATGGTCCACACCAAGTTGCCCAAACATCGACATAAACATACTTTCCTTTTAAATCATCAAGAGATGTTTTACCTCCAGCATAATTTTCATAACCAACAAATTTAGGAGAGGGTCTACCTTTAGTTAACCCCATTAAATTATTATACTTTTCAGTAATTATGGCGTTGTTTTTCTTGTTTGTGGAGCTTTTAGTAAAAATATTGTAAAAACCATCAATATCTTTAGAATAAGACATGTTGTAATTTGCATAATCAAATAATAATGAATTTTTTATAGTTTCATTTTCAATAGCACTTGCTGTTTTTAGGAAAGCCATATCATAAGCGATAGAATCTTTTTCACTCAATTTATTTGCCTTATCACCATAATGATCTGAGACTAAACCTTTGTAGTTACCAGAAAATTCAAAGTCTTCAACATTAGAATAATCTATACTCTTAACATCTTTTAAAAAGTCATCGGAAACTTTAAAATCTTCATTCTTAGTGAAATATTTATGCGCTCTTTCAAATTCATTTAATTTGCTTAGATAGGCATAGTGCAAGTTCTTTTTCTCTTTAGCAACAAATTCAGTAGGTAAACCTTCAGAATTATTTAATAATTCTTCTTGAGAATTTTTAAACGCCATCATTCGTTCTAAATACATATCTTCTTCTAATGAGTATATTTCTTGGTTCTTTTTAGAGAGCTCTTTTTCTACTTTTCTTTTAGCAACCAGATAATTATTGATTTCAGAACCAACTCCAGATATCGCTATAGTGTTATCAAAATCACTAGCATCATAAGTTATATTTAAATTATTACCAGGTTCAATATTTAGGAATATAGGGTTTGTTCCATCATAAAGTATATATGAACTGATATCTGTGCTTAGCGTATCGGTAAAGGTTCCATCTGCAGTAACAGAAAGTGTTTCTTTAAATGTTCTATCCTCGCTGTTTATAGTTAAATCTCCAGCTTGCTTATTGGCTATTTTGCCAGAAATAATGGCATAATCAAGCTTTGCTTCTGTTTTACATCCAATTAATGCTATTGCAAAAGCAATAAAAAGTAGTTTTTTCATTTTTTTATTTATTTAAGTTCAAAAATAGGGAATTGCGATACTGCTCCAATTTATTTTGATAAATTATTAACATTTCGCGAAAAGCAAAATGACTAGAGCTTTTGTGTTAATTTATTATAATCAACAATCTCAGGGATAATATTCAAAGCAAATAGCTCCTTTTGAACATTCATAATGGTTTTTTCATCAATTAACTCTTGAGACCACTCTGTAATATTCAGCCATTCTCGCACATCTTCGATTTGTTGTTCGTAGCGATTAGCGATTGATTTGTCAATACTGGGTATATCTTTAAAATCTGCAGTTGTGTTATTGATAATATCTAAAATAGTTTTTAAATCCTTTTTATTAGATTTTATAAAATTTTCTCTTACAGCAATAACAAAACAAGGCCACGGAGAAGGGCAATTATCAATGCGTCTAAACGTTCCATTGTCGACTAAAGGTTTTGTTGTAAATTTTTCCCATAAAAAATAATCAGCATTACCTTCTGTTAAACCTTCAACAGCACCATCCAAATTTTTTATGACTTCAAAATCTAAATCTTTTTCTAAATTCCAATCATTATTTTCAGCGTTTATATATGCCATTAGGTGAGATCCAGATCCATATCGGCTAATAGCAGCTTTGGTACCTTTTAAGTCTTCAACCGTTATGTAATTGGAATGATTTGCTACATGAACACCCCAAACAAGTGGTGTTTGCACAAAGGTTTGCACAATTTTACTTGGATTACCGTCAATAATATCTTTTATGATACCTTCAGTTAAAATAACAGCAATATCAATATCCCCATTGCGCAGTGCTTTACACATAGCGCCTGTGCCACCGTAATAATCATGCCACCGCAAGTTGATATTTTCTTCTTTATATTCGCCATTTTTTAATGTTAAGTACCAGGCTAAATTGAAATGTTCTGGCACACCGCCAATGTTTACTTGCTTCATTAAATCAATCGGTTTATTATGTAATTTTGTTTAGCGTGTAAATAATTAAATTTTTAATAACTGTACCTGGATTTTTACTAAAAGTACCTAAAACCCTATTGGCTATAACTGCATTTAAGGAAATAGCTTCATGGCCCATTAATTTTGCTAAACCAAAAATAGCTGAAGTTTCCATCTCAAAATTTGCAATTTTGACACCGTTGAAGTTAAAATTATCCATTTTAGAATTTAATTCTTCATCTTGAATAGCTAGTCTGAGTACTCGACCTTGCGGCCCATAAAAGCCTCCAGCAGTTGCTGTTAAACCTTTATGCACCTTTTCGCTTTCAAATGTCTTTTCTAATTTAAGACTACCTTTTATTACTATTGGGTATGCTTTGTTGGGGTGCCAATTGGTTTGTTGAACAAAGGCTTCTTCAATATCAGTATTTCTAATGGCATCAATTTTATAAGAATGTAGCATTCCATTAATGTCAAGACCATGAGTGCTTACTATAAAGGAATCTACAGGAATATGGTCTTGTAAAGCCCCAGAAGTACCAATTCTTATAATATCCAGACTTGTGAGTTTGTCTTTTATTTGCCTTGTTTTAAAATCAATATTTACAAGGGCGTCTAACTCATTTAGTACAATGTCAATATTATCAGGTCCTATGCCTGTGGAAATTACAGTAATACGTTTGCCCTTATAAAGACCTGTTTGGGTTTTAAATTCCCGCTTTTGTGTTTCAAATTCAATAGAGTCGAAATGTGATGTTACCTTTTCAACACGATCTTGATCACCTACCAAAATGATAGTATTTGAAATATTTTGGGGTTTTAAATTTAAATGATAGATGCTACCATCTGGATTTAAAATAAGTTCAGATTCTTTAATTGACATTT
>NZ_CAJQQI010000035.1 GCF_905480415.1 uncultured Algibacter sp.
ACTTCAAAAACTGCCGAAACCTTGCCCAATCCTGCGGAATTATTCTTGAGTTCTTTTGCTGCCTGTATTCTTAAAAATGTTGAACGTTTTTCGGGTATGATGAAATTTACCTATACAAAAGCCACTCTTGAAGTGAATGCGACACGTCTCGAAAATCCGCCAAGGATGGATAATATTGTTTACGATTTGACAATTTATACCCACGATAATAAGCTTAATTCAGACTTACTTAAAAAGAATATTGAAAAGTTTGGTACGATTTATAATACTGTAAAATTGTCTAGTTCTATTTCAGGGACTATTAGGGCCATAGAAAATGTTTGATTGGATACAAAATATAGTAGATTGGTTGGTTTATAATGTCTTTAATTTAAACGAAGGACAACATTTAGCCGAAGCCTTAAATTTCTTTATTTATGACACCACAAAGATTCTAATATTACTTTTTGTCGTCATCTTTTTTATGGGAATCGTCAATAGTTACTTTCCTATAGACAAGGTTAAAAATTATCTATCAAGACATAAATTATTCGGACTAGAATACCTTATGGCAAGTCTTTTTGGTGTGGTAACACCTTTTTGCTCTTGTTCATCAGTGCCTCTATTTATAGGTTTTGTGAGAGGTGGAATTCCATTAGGGGTAACCTTTTCTTTTTTAATTACTTCGCCTTTGGTCAATGAAGTGGCAATTGGGCTTTTTATAGGCTTGTTTGATTTAAAAACAACAATAATCTATGTGGTTAGTGGTATAATATTGGGAACAATATCCGGTGTTATACTTCATAATCTTAAATTGGAACGCTATCTAACACCATGGGTTAAAGAAGTATTAGTAAATGCTCAAAGAGATCAAGACCTGTTTCATGCAGAAAAACAAACTATTAAACAGCGCGTACCAATTATTTGGACAGAGGTCATAAAAATCCTTAAAGGCATTATTCCTTATGTTATAGTCGGCATCGCAATTGGTGGACTCATGCACGGCTATATTCCAGAAGGATTTTTTGAAAAATACATGGATAAAGACAACCTTTTTGCTGTTCCTATTGCGACTATTTTGGCTGTGCCTATGTACTCTAATGCTTCAGGCATACTTCCAGTGGTTCAAGTACTAGTAGTCAAAGGGATTCCATTAGGAACAGCAATCGCCTTTATGATGGGCGTTGTTGGTTTGTCATTACCACAAGCAATGCTATTAAAAAAAATAATGACACTTAAACTCATTGCCATCTTTTTTGTTGTCGTTGTTCTTTGTATAATCCTATCAGGATATTTATTTAACCTCATATTATAATTCATAAATCTATTAAAATGAAAACAATCAAATTTTTTACTGTTTTAGCAATTAGTTTACTACTTACCTCTTGTAATAGTCAAAATAAAACCAATACAATTTCTTTAGATAAATCCATTTCAAAAATAGAAGTTCTTGATTTTCATTCAACGCACAGATGTATGACGTGTAATGCGATTGAAGCAAATACGAAATACACGTTGAATACATATTTTGCAAAGGAACTGAAAGATGCTAAAATCACATTTCAGGTTATCAATGTAGATAAAAAGGAAAACGAAAAAATTGCAGAAAAATTCGAGGCATCGGGAACAGCTTTAATACTAAACGTGATAAAAAATGGGAAGGAAACTCAACTAAATTTAACTGATTTTGGCTTTATGAATGGTAATGACCAAGTAGTCTTTTCTAAAGAACTAAAATCTAAAATAGACACGGAATTAAAAACGCTCTAAATGGATTTTTTACAATCGCTTTTAGAGAATTACAATATCCCAATAGTGTCGGCATTTATACTCGGACTCATGACCGCAATTAGTCCGTGTCCTTTGGCGACTAATATCACTGCAACCGCTTTTATTTCTAAAAATATTTCGAGTAAGCGGAAAGTGTTTTTAAGTGGATTACTTTATTCTTTAGGAAGAGCTTTTAGTTATACTTCAATTGGCTTGATATTATATTTTGGTGCAAGTAAATTCCATATTGCTCGATTTTTCAATCAGAATGGAGAGAAATATTTAGGTCCTTTATTAATTTTAATTGGGTTGATAATGCTAAATATTATGAAGCTCAATTTTTTGGGAAAATCGAATTTTCAAGAAAAACTATCTAAAAAATTTAAGGACAAAGGACTTCTAGGTTCTTTCATGATAGGAGTAGTTTTCGCTTTGGCCTTTTGCCCATATAGTGGCGCATTGTTTTTTGGAATGTTGATCCCTATGACAATGGCATCAGCAGATGGCCTTTATTTGCCTATTGTATTTGCATTTGGCACAGGATTGCCCGTAATTCTTTTCACCTACTTACTGGCGTTTACAGCAGGAAAAGTTGGTATATTCTATAACAGGATTACTAAAATTGAAAAAATAATGCGAATGGTAGCAGGTGTCGTTTTTATATTAACTGGATTGTATTATGCTTTTATTTTTACTGGAATATTAGGATAGCTATATTAAGAAGTTACATATACAATTAATACAACGCCAACAAAAATCACAAAAGAGTATGTCTTTAATAGGACTAGCGCGTGTGCGGAAAGAAAATCCCGCCGGTAATAACACATTTTTTAATATATAATTAAGATTAGGGGCTTTATGGGAAGCACAATTCTATCTATCTTTGTGCTTTTACGAAATAAATAGAACGCATTGAGGTATTTTATAGAACTTTCTTATAATGGTAAGGGGTATCATGGTTGGCAAAATCAACCGAATGGCATTACTGTTCAAGAAGTTGTTGAGAAGGCCTTATCGACCTTGCTTAACGAACGGGTTTCTATAATGGGCGCGGGACGCACCGACGCCGGGGTGCATGCCTCACAAATGTTTGCACATTTTGATACGGCTATTATTTTTAAAGCGCCCGATTTAATTTTTAAGCTAAATTCTTTTTTACCAAACGATATTGCTATTGCGGCTATTTTTGAAGTAAAACCTGAAATACATGCGCGTTTTTATGCCTTAAGTAGAACGTATTTGTACCGCGTTAGCGTTAATAAAAATGTATTTACGTTTGATAACAGCCTATATGTAAAGCATGCTTTGGATGTTGATAAAATGAATGAAGCTTCGAAAATTTTATTTGAGTATAAAGATTTTCAATGCTTTTCAAAGACGCATACCGATGTAAAAACGTATAATTGTGATATTATGCAAGCAAAATGGATTGTTAAAAATGATGAGCTTCATTTTGTTATAACAGCGAATCGGTTTTTACGAAATATGGTGAGAGCCATTGTTGGTACCATGATAAACATTGGATTGGGTAAAATGGATATTGATGGGTTGCATACCATTATCCAATCTAAAAATAGGAGTGAAGCCGGATTTTCTGTTCCTGCACAAGGCTTGTATTTAACTAATATTGAATATCCAAAAGATATAATACTATAGATGAGTAAAACGAAAGAAAGTATTTTTGATTTTAAACTTTTTAAGCGACTTTTTGAATACATAAAGCCTTATAAAGCGATTTTCTTTGGATTGATTTTACTGGTGGTTTTGTTGGCTATTTTTAGTGCTGCGACACCATATATAACTAAATATGCTATTGATGATAGCATTACAAATAGAGTTGAAAAAGATTTTTTGTTTTATATATTACTCATGCTTGCGGTTTTAGTGCTACAAACCGTTTTTCAATTATTATTTATTTACTATGCCGCTTGGCTAGGACAAAATTTAGTGATGGATGTGCGTGTGAAGTTGTTCGACCATTTACTTCGTTTTAAAATGAAGTATTATGACAATTCTTCGGTTGGGTTACTTATCACTCGGGCTGTAACGGATATGGAACGTATTGCTGATATTTTTGGGCAAGGTCTTTTTATGATTTTTAAAGACTTATTGGCTATGGCTGTGGTTTTTGGAGTTATGGTGTATCTTAATTTCAAGTTGAGTCTTATTGTTTTTATAATGTTGCCGGTGTTACTTTATGCAACTCGAATTTTTCAAAAGTATATGAAAAAGGCATTTGAGGAAGTGCGAACAGAAGTTTCTAATTTGAACTCCTTTGTTCAAGAGCGGTTAACAGGCATGAAGATATTACAGTTGTTTACGCGTGAAGATTTGGAATTAAAGAATTTTAAAGCAATAAATGAACGCCACAAAAAAGGATGGATTAAAACCGTTTGGTATAACTCGATCTTTTTTCCTTTAGCCGATTTATCGTCATCAATAACCATTGGTTTGGTAGCTTGGTATGGCGGATTGAATGTGGTTTTAGAAAACAGTACAGTATCGCAAGGCGATTTAATTGCTTTTATCATGTTTGTACCTATGTTGTTTAGACCATTGCGCCAAATAGCAGATAAGTTTAATACGCTTCAAATGGGAATGGTGGCAGCAACTAGAGTGTTTAAGGTGATTGATACCACGTCTCAGATTGATGATTTAGGAACTCATGTCGTTGATTCGTTTAAAGGGGATATAAAATTTGATAATGTTCATTTTAGTTATGTTGAAGATGAAGAAGTTTTAAAAGGTATTTCTTTTGATGTGAAAGCTGGAGAAACCGTCGCTATTGTTGGAGCTACAGGAGCTGGTAAATCGACTATTATTAATTTACTAAATCGTTTTTATGAAATCGGTGATGGTGTTATAGCTGTGGATGGTATTGATATTAAAGATGTGACTTTATCATCGTTAAGAACTCAAATCGCTGTGGTATTACAAGACGTGTTTTTATTTGCAGATACTATTTTAAATAATATTAAGCTAAATCATCCAGAGATTACTGAAGAACATGTGTTTCAGGCGGCTAAAGATATCGGGATTCATGATTTTATAATGACGTTGCCTAATGGTTACCATTATAATGTTAAAGAGCGTGGCGTGATGTTGTCTTCTGGTCAGCGTCAACTCATTTCGTTTTTAAGAGCTTATGTAACGAATCCAAGTATTTTAGTTTTAGATGAAGCTACATCTTCAGTAGATTCGTATTCAGAGCAACTCATTCAAAATGCTACCAATAAAATCACTAAAGGTAGAACCTCTATAGTTATTGCACACCGTTTAGCCACGATTAAGAAGGCGGACAAAATTATTGTTATGGATGCTGGTAAAATTGTAGAACAAGGCACTCATAAGCAGCTACTCAAAAAAGAAAACGGGTACTATAGGAATTTATATGAGGTTCAATTTATGAAGGAGGAAGTGGCTTAGTCTAAAATTATTTAGGTACAAAATATTTTAAATTTAGACTTCCTTAAAGGAATAAAACGGCAACTATTAAGATTGATATTCATATATATAATATGAGGAAGAGTGCTAAAAACAATACATTAGGCCAAGTCTTTTTTAATCATCTTATTAAGTTCATTTGTGTCTTCAAAAACAACAAATTCTCCATCTTTAAAATATGAAATATGCCCCGTTTCTTCACTTACTGCAAGGGCTAAGGCATCTGTTTTTTCGGTAACTCCAATAGCAGCTCTGTGGCGCAAGCCAAAACGTTTAGGGATGTTTTTTTCGTTATTAACCGGTAGGATAACTCGTGTTGCTTTTACAATATTATTGCTAACAACAATAGCACCATCGTGCAACGGACTATTCTTGAAAAATATGCTTTCTATAATAGGTTGAGTCACTTTTATATTCATTTCATCACCAGATTGCGATAAGAAATCTAAATTATTATTACGCTCAAAAACAATAAGCGCTCCAGTTTTAGACATCGACATCTTGTTGCAAGCAGATATCACTGCGTCAACATCAGTTTCGTCATTTGTCTCTGTTTTCAAAAAATTAATTTGCTGTAAAAACTTGCGTCGCCTTCCAAAATTTGTGGAACCAACCATCAATAAAAATTTCCTAATTTCTGGTTGAAAAACAACAATTAGGGCAATAATACCCACTTTCATAAAACCACCAAAAATGCCTGTTAGCAGTTCCATATTCAGGAAATCGGTTAACCGCCATGCGCCATAAATGATGATAATTCCAATGAAAATATTGATGGCAACCGTACCTTTAATTAATCGGTAAGCATAGTAGAGGAGTAGTGCTACTAAAATAACATCTATAATATCTACAGCGGTAAATTTTAAAAGGTCTTTAAAAATATCCAATGGTGGCGGGTTTTGGTAAATTTAATAAAATATGGTTAATAAATGAATTCGTTATTTGATATAGTAATATTTTCTGAATCTAATTTCTCTATAATAGATTTTATACTGATGTATTCTTGAAAAGTTAAGCTGTCTTTAAATTCTAAGTAAATTAATGATTTATTTAAATTAAATAAATCATTAATAGTTTTTATTAAAGAAGATTTATCCGCTTGAAATACTTTATTATCTGAAGTAATAATTCTTATGTCATTTAAGTGAAAAACTAACATAGACGTATCATCGCTATTAAGTTCTTTATCATAACCATTTGCATCATTAAAATAAACGACATCCGTAAACTCAATAAACCCTAAATTCTGTCTGCTTGTATCATTACAAGTAAAATAGTTTTTGGCTTCTTTATTTTTATGACTAGAGTTTTTCTTTTTCTCTTGAAGAAATTTTAAATGAGGAATAGCTTGTTTAAGCGTTAAGCGTTTATCGACATTAATCAACCAATTAGTAGTACTGATGAGGTTTTTTCTATTGAGTTCCACACTGTCTTTTTGAATTTCATCATAGAATAAATAGGCATGTGAAACATCTTGAATTTTTGAAATTTCACAATAATTTATTTCTGGTAAATAAAGTATTTTTTTGTTTCCGCAGGAAAAAACAAAAAACACAGTAATTAATAATATAAAATATTTCATTCTTTCTTAACGACTTAACGACTTAACGACTTAACGACTTAACTAAAGTAATACATTCCATAGCTTCTTTAACATCATGAACTCTTAAAATGGATGCGCCTTTTTGCAATGCTATAGTATTCAAAACGGAAGTTCCGTTTAAGGCTTCTTTAGCGGAGGTTTCTAAAGTTTTATAAATCATTGACTTTCTAGATATTCCAATAAGCAGAGGTTTTTCAATGATTTTGAATAACTCTAGTTTATTTAATAATTCAAAATTTTGCTCTAAAGTTTTTGCGAAACCAAATCCAGGATCAACCATGATATCAATAATACCTGCGGCTTTTGCGGCGGCTATTCTTTCAGAAAAATAAAATAATATATCTTTTAATAAATTATCATATTCGGTTTGTTGCTGCATGTTTTGAGGTGTACCTCGCATATGCATCATAAGATAGGGCACATGTAAATCAGCAATTGTTTGTAACATATGTTCGTCTAACTTTCCAGCAGAAATATCATTAATCATACAGGCTCCAGCTTCAATACATTGTTTTGCGATTTCACTTCTAAACGTATCTATGGATAGTAATGTTTCAGGAAATTCTTTTAAAATCAACTTAACAATAGGGAGTATGCGTTTCAATTCATCAATTTCACTAATATGGTCTGCATTAGGGCGAGAACTATATGCGCCAACATCAATAAACGTTGCACCTTCGCTAAGCATACGCTCAACATGATTTAAAACTTCGACTTCGTTTTTATGAGCACCTCCATCATAAAATGAATCGGGGGTAATGTTTAAAATACCCATCACTTTTGGTGACGCTAAATCAATGAGTTTGCCTTTGCAATTAATAGTCATTTATACAGTTTTGTAAAGAGTTGGTACATAGTTTAAAACTTTAAACCATAAACCTTGAAGGTTTTAATTATTTATGCGAAATTTACGCAAAATTGATATTGAACTCATCTTGATTTATTGTTTTTAACCGAAAATGAGATAAAATTTATTTAGATGAGGCTCTTTTTGAAAAACATAGCATCGCTACGTATAAAAAAAGTAACGTAATATTAATGAATTTTAGCCATTTTTTAGGAAACAGAAAAAATTAAAATGAGTTCACCATTTATGCAAGATACTTCAAAACAATACGATGCAGTAGTCGATACCTGCAAAAGTTTATTTATTAAGAAAATGGGTGATTACGGAAGTGCATGGAGAATCCTTAGGTTACCATCACTAACGGATCAAATATTTATTAAAGCGCAACGTATTAGAAGTCTTCAGCAAAATGATGTTAGAAAGGTTGATGAAGGAGAAGTAAGTGAATTTATTGGTATAATTAATTACTGTATTATGGCGTTAATTCAATTAGAAAAGGGAGTTGTAGAGCAACCTGATATGTCTACCGTGGAAGCTACAAAATTATATGAAGAAAAAGTATCTGTTACTAAACGGTTGATGGAAGATAAAAATCATGATTATGGTGAAGCATGGCGAGATATGAGAGTGAGTAGTTTGACTGATTTAATTTTGCAGAAGTTATTACGGGTTAAACAAATAGAAGATAATAAGGGCAAAACAATTGTAAGTGAAGGGATTGATGCTAATTATCAAGACATGATTAACTATGCTATATTTGCTATGATTCATTTAAACGAAGATAAATCATGAAGGTATTAGTAAGCATATCGAGAATATTAGTTGGCGTATTGTTCATTTTTTCTGGATTTATAAAGCTAAACGACCCATTAGGATTTTCTTATAAACTCCAAGAATATTTTAGTCCAGATGTATTGAATATACCATTCCTAGAGCCTTATGCTTTAATAATTTCAGTTTTAGTAGTGGTTTTTGAAGTTGTTTTAGGCGTCTTTTTACTCATTGGATATAAACCTAAATTTACGGTTTGGAGTTTACTTTCAATGATTGTATTCTTCACGTTTTTAACGTTTTATGCAGCCTATTTTGAAAAGGTAAAAGATTGCGGCTGTTTTGGCGATTTTATTAAGTTGAAGCCTTGGGAAACGTTTTGGAAAGATATTTTGCTTTTAGTACTGATTCTTATACTTTTTAAAGGTGTAAAACATATTCAACCCGTATTTGGAAAACTTTCAATAACAGTTTTAGCATTACTAAGTTTTATTATTAGTTTATGGTTTGGTTATCATGTGTTAATGCATTTACCATCCATAGATTTTAGAGCTTACGCCATTGGTAAAAATATTCATGAAGGCATGATTGTTCCAGAAGATGCACCAAAACCTATTCAGGAATATAGTTGGAAGTTTAATGTTAATGGAGAAGAAAAGGTTATTAAAACTAATGGATCATATCCGTCAGTTGATGGTGATTTTGTAAGTGTTGGTACTAAAGTAATTCAAGAAGGTTATACGCCTCCGGTAGTTGACTTTTCAATTGAAAGTGCAGATGAGGATTTAACTACACATTTTTTAGAACAAAAAAATCTAGTTGTCGTGGTATCTTATAATTTAGAAAGCATAGAACGTGCTGGAGCTTTAAAGCTAAATGCTTTACAAGATTACGCTAGAAAAAATAATTATCAAATAATAGGTTTAACAGCATCAGGAGAAGAAGCAAAACAGCGTATTAACGATGCTTATAATATTGATTTCGATTGGTATTTATGTGATGAAAAAGCGCTTAAAACCGTGGTGCGTTCTAATCCAGGGATTTTAGAGTTAGATAAGGGGCTTGTGAAACAAAAAGTCCATTGGAATGATATGGATGATTTAGAACTGCCTAAAGTTGAAAGAAAGCCTGAACCAAAAAAAGTTATAGACACTATTGCTTATTTTGTAAACGATGAACCTTCAACAAAAGAAGGTGTTGAAGCTATAGATTCAGAAAGAATTGAAAGTGTAAACGTTATTAAGGATTCTATTCAACTTAAAACACTAAATACTCAAAACAATACCTTTTACACAGGAATAATAGAGGTTAAACTTAAAGATGAATAATTAATTCAAGGCACCTGATAAATTATCTACTAAATAAAATATTTTACGCATTACTTACATTAATTGGAGTAGTTACAGTTATCTTCTTTTTATTTAGTGTACTACCCGGAGATCCTGCTCAAATGATGATGGGGCAAAATGATGATAGCGAACAGTTAGCTATTGTTAAGAAGAAATACGGATTCGATAAACCCATCAGCACGCAGTATTTATATTACTTAAACGATTTATCACCGATCTCATTTCACTCAAACAATTCAGAAGACTATACGTTTTTAAGAGAGGGAAAGTATGGTGCCACAAAATTATTTTCATTAGGCAGTACGACAACAGTTATAAAGAAACCTTATTTAAGAGAATCTTTTGCTAAACAAGGTAAAAGAGTTAGTGAAGTGTTGGCTGAAACCTTGCCAAATACATTTGTTTTAGCAGTTTCGGCAATTATTATTGCTATAATTTTAGGTATTTTTTTGGGGATTATTTCAGCATTATATAAAGATAAATGGCTGGATAAAACCATTCAAATTTTTAGCACGCTCGGAATGAGTATCCCATCATTTTTTAGTGCCATACTATTCGCATGGTTCTTTGGCTATTTGTTACATGATTTCACCAATTTAGAAATGACAGGAAGTCTATATGAACTTGATGATTTTGGAGAAGCCTTTCATATTAAATGGAAAAACTTAATACTTCCAGCGGTAGTTTTGGGTATCCGTCCGTTGGCTGTAGTCATTCAATTAATGCGTAACTCTTTGTTGGAGGTATTCAACCAAGATTATATTCGAACTGCGCGAGCTAAAGGTTTAAGCGAATTTCAAATCATAAAACGACATGCTGTTAAAAATGCACTAAATCCGGTAGTTACAGCTATTTCTGGTTGGTTTGCATCTATGTTAGCAGGAGCTGTTTTTGTAGAGTATATTTTTGGATGGAATGGCTTGGGTAAAGAAATCGTAAACGCCCTAAACACATTAGATTTACCAGTAATTATGGGTTCGGTGTTAATTATCGCGGTAATGTTTATAATTATCAATATTTTTGTGGACCTAATTTATGTATGGTTAGACCCTAAAGTAAAATTAGAATAAATACTTATAACGGTATAAATACCTTGAAAGAAACTAAAACATGAAGAAAATATTCTATATTTTAATACTATCCATAACAATATTTAGTTGCAATTCACAAACACCAACACAATTTTCAGAAGGGGCTTTAAACGATGAATTTATTAGTTTAGAAGGCGATTCAATAGCTTTTAGAGATATATTAAAATCACATTCTGAAGCGGCTTTAGTTATTGATATTTGGGCATCATGGTGCGGGGATTGTATAAAAGGTATGCCAAAATTAAAAGCATTACAAAAAGAATTTCCTGATGCGGCTTATCTGTTTTTATCATTGGATAAGAATGAAGATGCATGGAAACGAGGTATTAAAAAGTACAATGTTCAAGGAGAGCATTATTTCATGAAATCAGGGTGGAAAGGTCCTTTTGGGGAGTTTGTAGATTTAGACTGGATACCAAGATATATGGTTGTTGATGCTAAAGGAAATATTAAATTATTCAAAGCTGTAAAAGCTGATGATGAAAACTTAAAACAAAATTTATAAATAATTAATAAAATCCCTTAATTCAAAAAGGGTAAATAAACCATGAGAAAAAACATCGTAGCAGGAAACTGGAAAATGAACAATGATTTAGCAGCATCTAAAAAGCTGGCAAATCAAGTTGCGAAATTAGTTAAGAAAAACAAAGTAAAAGGGACTAAGGTTATAATAGCTCCAACGTTTGTAAACCTAGAACGTGTTGCTAAAGCAACTAAAAAATCAAAAGTTAAAGTAGCTGCTCAGAATATGCATTTTGCTGAGAGTGGCGCGTTTACAGGAGAAATATCTCCAAAAATGTTGAAGTCTATAGGCGTTAAAACTGTTATTTTAGGACATTCAGAGCGTAGAGAATATTTTGGTGAGGATGACGCTCTATTAGCAAAAAAAGTAGATGCAGCTTTAGAAAATAAAATGGATGTTATATTCTGCTTTGGTGAAGTTTTAGAAGATAGAAAATCTGGAAAACAAGAGCACGTAGTAGAATCGCAGATTAAAAATGCTTTATTTCATTTGGAAGCAAAAGCTTTTGATAACATTGTTTTAGCTTATGAACCGGTTTGGGCTATAGGTACAGGCGAAACTGCTAGTCCAGAACAAGCACAAGATATGCACGCATTCATTAGAAAAACAGTAGCCAACAAGTATGGAGATGAAGTTGCTAATGAGGTTTCTATTCTTTATGGTGGTAGTTGTAAACCAGGTAACGCGCAAGAAATTTTCTCTAAGCCAGATGTAGATGGTGGTTTAATTGGAGGTGCAGCACTTAATGCTGAAGATTTCTTAGCAATAGTTACTGCGTTTTAAATAACTAAAAATAATTTTGGCGTTACCCCGAATAAAAATCGGGGTCGCGCTATACTTTACAAGTCCTCACTATCCCGATAAAAATCGGTATAGTTGCGGGCTTTTCATTGCAATCGCTAACGCGGGCTCATCAGTAAATATAATAACCCAAGGCTATGTCCAATACAATCTATATCGGTTACTACTTTAAAGTTAAACCGCTTCAACCAGCAGTAGAAATTTTAATTGCGGAGCTAGGTTATGCAGGTTTCGAAAGTTTTGTAGAAACCGAGGAAGGCGCTACGGCTTATATTCAAAAAGAAGAATGGAACGACAATATTCTTGATGATATTCAAATATTGAATTCTGATGAATTTGAAATCACTTGTACTTTCGAAGAGATTGAGCAGGTCAATTGGAATGCCGAATGGGAAAAGAATTTTAATCCTATTGTAGTCGATAATGTTTGTGCAGTTCGAGCACCATTTCATGATAAGTTTGATACCCAATACGATATTGTTATAGAGCCAAAAATGAGTTTTGGTACAGGGCATCATGAAACCACACACATGATGATTCAACATATCTTAAAAAACGATTTCAAAAATAAATCGGTTTTAGATATGGGTTGCGGAACAGGTGTTTTAGCAATCCTTGCGGAATTAAAAGGAGCTTCAAAAATTGATGCTATTGATATTGATAATTGGTGCTATTTAAATAGCCTGGAAAATATTGAACGAAATAATTGTAAAAATATTATGATTTATGAAGGAGATGCAACACTTCTTCAGGGTAATAAGTATGACATAATTATTGCTTATATTAATAGAAACATTCTACTGAAAGATTTGAAACAATATGCAAGTTGTTTGTCAAAAGATGGTATACTCTTTTTAAGCGGATTTTATCAAAATGATATAAAAATTATTGAAACAGAGTGCAATAAGTATATG
>NZ_CAJQQI010000036.1 GCF_905480415.1 uncultured Algibacter sp.
TAAACCCTTTCTCGCTTGCTAATAGTCCATCATTAGTTAAATCTAATATGCTTCGGTAAGACGACATGGCATTAAAAAACCGAATAACACTTGGGCCATAGGCTTTAGTAAAGAATTTGTTATTTCCAGATAATAATTCATCTGGATTAACCGTGTTTCCTGTTGTTTTAGACATGCGCTGTCCGTTCAACTCTAACATGTTAGCGTGCATCCAATAATTAACCGGACTTTTTCCTTTGGCAGCCTCATTTTGAGCAATTTCACATTCGTGGTGCGGAAATTTTAAATCCATACCACCACCATGAATGTCAAACTGTTCGCCTAAATATTTAGTGCTCATGGCTGTACATTCTAGATGCCAACCCGGGAAACCATCACTCCAAGGTGAAGGCCAACGCATAATATGTTGAGGTTCGGCTTTTTTCCAAAGTGCAAAATCTTGAGGATTCTTTTTATCACTTTGGCCATCAAGCACACGTGTGTTATGAATTAAATCTTCAAGCTTACGCTTACTTAATTTACCATATTCATGAGTTTCATTGAATTTATGAACGTCAAAATATACAGAACCATTAACTTCATAAGCAAAACCATTCTCTATAATTTTACTTATGAGTTCAATTTGCTCTATAATGTGCCCTGTAGCTGTAGGCTCAATACTTGGTGGTAAAAAGTTTAATGTGTTTAGTATATTGTGAAAATCTACCGTATAGCGTTGAACAACTTCCATAGGTTCAATTTGTTCTAAACGCGCTTTTTTAGTGATTTTATCCTCGCCAGCATCAGCATCATTTTCTAAATGACCAGCATCAGTAATGTTTCTAACATATCTTACTTTATAACCTAAATGTTTTAAATAACGAAAAACCATGTCAAAAGACATGAAGGTTCTCACATTGCCTAAATGAACATTACTATAAACGGTAGGTCCGCAAACATACATTCCAATATGTCCCTCATTAATAGGTGTAAATATTTCTTTTTTGCCAGTAAGTGAGTTGTATAGTTTTATTGGATTTGATTGATATAACTGCATTTCTATTAAACGTTTAGTCGTTTGTTGTTAAGGCTTCAGAAAGTGATTTCTTAGAGCGTTAATTTTATTAGTAATAGATTCAACATCTAATCTAATGTTTTTATAGTTTTCTTCGGAAATAAATTCGATTTCTTTTAAAAAGTTAGAGGTCTATCGTTTAGTTGTAAAGCTGATTATTTGATACAACTTTATGACTAAACATCAAACATATCAGAATTTAGTCTCTAACTTTATATAATCAAGAAATTCACGACGTGTAGACATGTCTTTAAATTTCCCTCCGAATTCTGAAGTTACAGTGCTACTTTCAATATCGCGAATACCTCTTGAATTTACACACAGATGTTTTGCGTCTATAACACAAGCGACATCTTTAGTGTTTAAAACCTCTTGAAGTTCTCGAACCACTTGTATAGTAAGTCGTTCTTGTACTTGTGGGCGTTTTGCAAAATAATCAACAATACGATTCATTTTGGATAACCCGACAACAGTTCCGTTAGAAATGTAAGCAATGTGAGCACGGCCAACTATAGGTAATAAATGATGCTCGCAAGTTGAATATACGGTAATATTTTTTTCAACAAGCATTTCACCATACTTGTACTTGTTTTCAAAAGTAGAAGCACTTGGTTTTTTGTCTGGATCTAGTCCTCCAAATATTTCATTAACAAACATTTTTGCGACACGGTTTGGTGTCCCATTTAGACTATCGTCTGTTAAATCTAAACCTAAGGTTTCCATGATATGACGCACATCATCCTTAATGATGTCAATCTTTTCCTCGTTATTTAATTTAAAAGCATCATGTCGCATTGGTGTATTTTCAGATGTACCAATATGCTCATTTCCTAATGCATCAAAATCCTCTATGTTACTATCAAAAGCCATGAGTTATATATGTCAAATATTAGTTTGCAAAGATAAGCATTTCACTTTTTTTGTTACCCTTTTTGTTTGCAAAAATTAATTATTAAAGAATTCCTCGATTTTTCAATTGGAGGTTTTAATTGAATTTGTCATTCTCGCGAAAGCGGAAAACGGATTTAGGCTCCCCATTCAAAATGATTTCATAAATAAAAAAGCTTGAACATATGTTCAAGCTTTTAGAATTATTTTTAAATGATGATTAAATATTGAAACTCAAAGATAATGTAATATTAGAGTTTTGTCTATCAATACTAGCTGTATCAGTAAGCCCAACATTATAAAGCGGGGTAGCATCAGTGCGTTCCCATTTGTCATAAGTAACATCTAGCTTGGTATTACCAAAGTTATACCCAAGACCTAAAGAATACCCTGTTAAATCTCCAACGGTTAAACCATCAGTATAAGGGCTTTCTTCAAAACGGTAACCACCTCTAAAAGCGAATTGCTTATGCTTGTACTCACCACCAAAACGGTAGGTTGAAGCATCGGTTAAAACATTACTTATAGCATTGTTTAAATCATTATAATCTCTATTGGGTGTAAACTCAGTATTTCCATAGTCCTTTTTGGAATAATCGAAACTTATCAGTCCTTGTTTCGCAAAGACATAAGCTAAACTTCCTGTTATTTTTGAAGGTGTTTTTAGTTTGTATTGAGGATAAATATTGACAATATCACCTATAAAACGAATATCTGAATCTGCTTCATTTGAATCGATAAATTGCGTTGTTTCCTCTTCTATAGTGTACCAGGTTGGAGAATCATAAGTTAATCCAACTCTAAATTCTTGAGATAATTTCAGGATACCACCAAGTTGAAATGAAAACCCATTACCTGTTGTAGATAAGTTATTTTCAAAATCAATAGCAGTGATTAAGGCTCCATTTGAATTGTCTTCAAGAAAAGATGTGCTGCGTTGGTAATCGATAAAATGTGAATTTAAGTTAATTCCTAAATATAAATTATCTTCATACTGAGTGGCGAGGTTAAATGAAATTTTTCCGTTATACCCCGTGCTAGAATATAAATAATCATGATCAAAAGTTCCATCTGCCAAATTGGAGAAATACGTTGTATTATCATCGTTATTTGCATCAGGTTCAAGAATAAAAGCTTGATACCCTAAGAAAGCTTGTTGATGTCCAAAACCAAATACACTTCCTATATCTGAATACGCGTCTTCTATAAACTCACCATCTAACAAAGAAATGTCGCCTAGTCTCACACCGTCAGCATAACTTAAGAAATAAAGATCTATAGATTGGTTATTGGTATTTCTACCAACAGCGTTCCATGCATCTTCATAATTATTGGTCCTGTCGTAAGCGATCCCTAATGTAAATTTTTTCCAAGGCGAATTAGAATTGCTATTAGTAAAAACAAATGCAGCACCACCTTGATTAATATCAAAATTAGAAACACTCGAATTGGTTAAACCATCAAAATAGTTCGTATCGTTTTTCGCATTAATATTTGATCCAGAAAACGATGCATGACTTCTACTAAAAATAGCAGAGCCAGCCGGATTTATAGCAACTGCGCTCATATCGCCACCTAAGGCGCCAAAAGCACCACTTAATGCTCTAAAACGAGCGGTTCCTTGAATTTCACTTTGTGAAAATCTAACGGCATCGCTTATATCTTGCCCGTAAATTGTAGACATAGATAGTAAACCAATGACTAGTAAATTTAACTTTTTTATCTGCATATTTTTATCTTTTTAGTAGCCAGGTGTTATTAATCATTTAGAAAATAATACTTTGACTCATATTATATTGAATATTTTTATCTATTTAAATAGGATTAACGTCTTCTGCTACTTGAAGATCTTGAACCACTACTAGAGCTTCTGCTGCTGCTTGATGATCTAGATGATGAAGAGCTCGATTTTGAACTAGAAGAACTTCTGCTTGGTGAGTAACTTTTATTGTTTGAAGAGGACGATCTTCTAGAAGTACTAGAACCCGAATTACTTCTTGTTGGCTGTCTGTATTTAGAACTTGAGCTTCTTCTTGCCGTTGAAGATCTTGTCGTTGAATTTGTAGACGGTGTTCTTGTTACTGCAGATCTTCTTGTAACATCAGAAGATGTGCGTGTTCCGTTAGGATTATAAACCCTTCTATTGGTTGTGCCTGAAGTAGAATTTCTAGCAACACTACTTCTTCTTGTTGTATTATATTTTGATGTAGCACCTCTACTTTGTGAGCTTACAGAGCTGCGTCTGCTTAAATTAGTTCCTCTAGAATTGGCAGTGTAACTACCTCTTCTGCTAGCGCTATATGAAAGACCTCTTCTGCTATTGTAATACCCTCTATTATTGTAGAAACTTCTGTTGTAGTATCCTCTATTATTACCCCAGCCATTGTTAAAAGCCCAACCACCATAAAATCCACCACCATAAAAGGGAGAGCCCCAAAATGGGTTATTCCAACCGCTATAAAATCCACCGCCAAAACCACCGTTCCAACCCCAGTTGTTCCAGCCCCAATTATTCCATCCATTCAAGCCCCAACCAAAACCACCGTTCCAGCCCCAGTTGTTCCAGCCATTGTCGATGTAATTAATAGTAATGTTATTACTGTCTTGACCCCATCCTGCATAACCTTGATAATTATTAGGAATAGTATCGTTTTCAACATAATTAGAACTTTCATAAGTATCAATATCTGTAAAAATGGCCTCCTCGGCATTATAGCTTTCAGATTCTATAGATTTTGTTTTAAAGTAGTCCTTATAATAGTTGCTATTAGATTCGTTAGGCACTTCAACAACGGCCTCAGTATTTTGAGTTACTGGTGTGCCACCATAAATGCCATCACTGTCTACACCAACGTATTGATAAGAACCACATGATGCCAAGCCAAATAGTAAACCAAGAAGGGCTAAAATTGGCATTTTTCTTTTTAGGTAGTTGTTAAATTGCATATCTCTATAATTTTATTGTTGAACATAACAAAAATAGTTAGTTTTGCTGAACTATTTTATATTTCTAATAGATACAATATTTGTGCCAAAACAAAAATATGAGCAAAAAACTTACGAGTAGAGCAGAAGATTATTCAAAATGGTATAATGAATTGGTTGTTAAAGCAGATCTAGCAGAGAATTCCGCGGTTAGAGGATGTATGGTAATCAAGCCTTATGGTTATGCAATTTGGGAAAAAATGCAGGCAGAATTAGATAAAATGTTTAAAGAAACAGGACATGAAAATGCCTATTTCCCATTATTTGTGCCTAAAAGTTTGTTTGAAGCTGAAGAAAAAAATGCTGAAGGTTTCGCCAAAGAATGTGCTATCGTTACACATTACAGGTTGCAAAACGACCCAGATAAACCAGGAAAGTTAAGAGTAGACCCAGAAGCAAAGTTGGAAGAAGAACTTATTGTAAGACCAACCAGTGAAGCTATTATTTGGAATACTTTTAGAGGATGGGTTCAATCATACAGAGATTTACCACTTTTAATAAACCAATGGGCTAATGTAGTACGTTGGGAAATGCGTACGCGTTTGTTTTTGCGTACTGCCGAGTTTTTATGGCAAGAAGGACATACCGCTCATGAAACTAAAAAAGAAGCTTTGGCTGAGGCTGAATTAATGAATAATGTGTATGCGACCTTTGCTGAAAAATTCATGGCTATGCCTGTAATTCAAGGATTAAAAACAGAAAGTGAGCGATTTGCTGGAGCTGAAGAAACCTATTGCATTGAATCTTTAATGCAAGATGGAAAAGCGTTACAAGCTGGAACATCGCATTTTTTAGGTCAGAATTTTGCTAAGGCATTTGATGTTAAATTTGCTAATAAAGAAGGTAAACAGGATTATGTTTGGGCAACATCTTGGGGTGTTTCTACACGTTTAATGGGAGCCTTAATTATGACACATAGTGATGATCATGGATTAGTATTACCACCAAGCTTAGCACCAAATCAAGTGGTGATTGTTCCTATATATAAAAGTGAAGACGATTTAAATGCCATTACTGAAGTCGCTAATGGGGTTTTAAGTGATTTACGAGGAAAAAATATTACGGTGAAGTATGATAATAGAACGACTCGCAGACCAGGTGCTAAATTTGCGCAACACGAATTACAAGGCGTTCCATTACGAATCGCTATTGGAGCTAGGGATTTAGCTAACGGTACTGTTGAAATCGCAAGGCGAGATACCTTAACGAAAGAAGTTGTTACTCTTGATAGTTTGAACGAAAAAATAGAAGCGTTACTAATAGAGATTCAAGAGTCTTTATTCAAGAAAGCTTTAGATTTTAGAAATGAACATATTTCAGAAGTGGATACTTTTGATGAATTTAAATCTGTTTTAGAAACTAAAACTGGTTTTATTTCGGCGCATTGGGATGGTACTAATGAAACAGAAGAGAAAATTAAAACCCTTACCAAGGCCACTATTAGGTGTATTCCTTTAGAAGGGGAGGTTGAAGCAGGTGTTTGTGTGTATTCAGGAAAACCTTCGAAACGTAGAGTATTGTTTGCAAAGGCCTATTAATTCATCTAAAAATTGAGGTTAAAATAATTTTTTTTAAAAAAATATTATTTACCTCTTGCAACATTTAAAAATAGTTGTATTTTTGCATCCGCAATGGAAACGTTGTAAGTTATTTGAAAGATATTGTGAGTATAGATTTTAGTATTTATATTTGCACACTTGAAACAAAGGGCCCGTTCGTCTATCGGCTAGGACGCATGGTTTTCATCCATGTAAGAGGGGTTCGATTCCCCTACGGGCTACAATTAAAAATTAAGAAAAAAACAAAATGGCAAATCACAAGTCAGCATTAAAGAGAATTAGAAGTAACGAAGCAAAACGCTTAACTAACAAATATCAGCATAAAACAACTCGTAATGCTATTAAAAAATTACGTGAGTTAACTGATAAGAAAGAAGCTGAAACAATGTTTCCTTCAATTATTTCTATGTTAGACAGATTAGCAAAGAAAAATGTTATTCATGCTAACAAAGCAGCTAACCTGAAATCTGGTTTAGCGAAACACGTTGCTGCACTTTAATTAGATTTTAAGTTTTAAAATATATAAAAGCTTCTCAGAAATGAGAGGCTTTTTTTGTTTTAACATTAAATAATTTTAATGTTAAAAGGAATTATTATAATTGTTCAAGTTTAAGAAACAAAATTGTAAAAAAACAACTGTATTTGTCTTTTAATAATATAAATTTGCAACTATAAGAAGTTAATTATTTATATAATCTACACCATTGGAAAATAAAAAAGCAATAAAAGTAATCGATAAAATTCTTAAAGACCTTGATAAGACAGGTATTAATACAGAGGACTTAATCGATGACATCAAGGAATTAAGAACGTATGCTTTAGAAGAGCAAATTCCTTTAGTAGTAAAAGTGCTTAGGCTAACCTATGAGCATATAGAAGAAAACGATGCATTCCTAATACCTATGCTTGATGATGAGCCTATAGAAGAAGATGGTTCTATTGAAGCAAGTAATGATGAGTCTCCAGTAGAAAGTCTTAAGTATTTAATATCTCTAATAAGAAATCTTAACAACAAAGCAAATATTGCTGACTTAAAAGAATATAGGGATCTTTTGAATAATTAAATATTTCAAAAATTTTTTAAAAATATATAAAAAAAGCCTTGACATATATGTCAAGGCTTTTTTAGTTTGAGTTAGTTATATAGATTTCCGCGATGGCGGAATAAAATTTTTACTTCTAATTAACCATTCATAGAAATTAAAAACTCTTCGTTGTTTCTAGTTTGCTTGAAACGTTCGTTAATGAATTCCATGGCTTCAACAGGATTCATATCTGCAAGGTACTTGCGCATCACCCACATACGTTGAATAGTAACTTTGTCTAATAAAATATCGTCACGACGCGTACTTGAAGATGTAAGATCGATAGCAGGGAAAATTCTACGGTTAGATATTTTTCTATCTAACTGAAGTTCCATATTACCCGTTCCTTTAAATTCTTCGAAAATAACTTCGTCCATTTTAGAACCTGTTTCTGTAAGTGCTGTAGCAATAATGGTAAGCGAACCTCCATTTTCAATATTACGAGCTGCACCAAAGAAACGTTTTGGTTTGTGTAATGCGTTGGCATCAACACCACCACTTAATATTTTACCAGATGCAGGTTGAACGCTATTGTAAGCTCTTGCTAAACGCGTGATAGAGTCTAAAAGAATCACCACATCATGTCCGCATTCTACTAAACGTTTGGCTTTTTCAAGAACAATATTTGCAATTTTAACATGCTCGTGAGCCTCTTTATCAAAGGTTGAAGCAATAACTTCACCACGAACGTTACGTTGCATATCGGTTACCTCTTCAGGACGTTCATCAATTAATAAAATCATTTGATAAACCTCTGGATGGTTTGCTGCAATAGCATTAGCGACATCTTTTAGTAACATCGTTTTACCAGTTTTTGGTTGCGATACGATCATACCACGTTGTCCTTTTCCAATAGGCGAGAACAAATCCATAATTCTAGTAGAGATGGTGCTTTGACGCCCTGCTAAATTAAATTTTTCTTGAGGAAATAATGGTGTTAAATGTTCAAAAGACACGCGGTCTCTAACAACATTTGGATTCTGACCATTAATTTGACTCACTTTAATTAAAGGGAAATATTTTTCGCCTTCTTTTGGCGGGCGCACTTGTCCTAAAACAGTATCCCCAACTTTTAAACCAAATAATCTAATTTGTGATTGCGATACATAGATATCATCTGGTGATGATAAATAATTGTAATCTGATGAGCGTAAAAATCCATAACCATCTTGCATGACATCTAAAACGCCTTCGCTTTCAATAATGGCATCAAACTCAAAATCAGGGTCACGATAACGGTTTCTGGTATCTTTATTACCCTTATCAACATTACCACTTTTCTGGTTTTTATGCTGATTTTTGTTTGGATTGTTGTCAGGTCTTGGATTCGGTTTTTTCTGGTTATCATTGCGCGGTCTTGGATTTGGCTTATGTACCGGCTTTTTTTCTTCTTTATTTTGAGGAACAACAACGTTTGGTGTTGTTTCACTTTTTTGAGTCGATTCTGCTATTGGCACTGCTTCAACTTCCGGTTTGTTACCTTGTGCCTTATCGCTATTTTGTTGTTGCTCGTTTCTTGCAGGTTTTTGAACACGCTGTCTAGGTTTTCTAGCAGGTGGTGTTTGAGTTTTTGTTTCTGAAGAAGGTTCTGGAGCTACGACAGCTTTTACTGCTTTTGGGTCAGCAGCTTGTTGATCGAGTATTTGGTATACTAAATCTAATTTTTTCATTGAACGGTATTTAGGAACGTTCAATTTTTTAGCAATCTCCTGTAAATCAGTGAGTTTTTTTTCTTTTAATTGTGAAATTTCAAACATTGATGTTTAATTGAATATTTTATTTGAATACTAACTTGAGTTATTCTGAAAAATGATTTTTGAATCTTGAAGAATTAACCGCTTGTATGTGCGGTTGTTGTAAATTATTACTGCAATTATACGACTTTATTTTAATTTTTAGCAATAATTCTAGTATTTTTGCGGTCTAGTTTTTAAATTATTATGTTACAACGTATACAAACTATATACCTTTTATTAGCTGCTGGAATTTCAGCGGGACTCATTTTTGTATTTCATTTATGGATTACTAATGAAGGTGTAAATGTATATGTAAAAGACGACGTGCTTTATTTGGGATTATTTCTGGGTTCAGCAGTATTGTCTGTAGTAACGATTTTTATGTATAAAAACAGGAAGTCTCAATTTGTTATGGGGCGACTTAACATCATATTAAACTTTATTTTACTAGGATTTTTCGTGTATCAATCACTAAATGTATCTGGAGAGACGGCGGTTTCTGAGAAAGGTATTGGGATGCTTCTCCCTATTGTTTCTATCGTGTTATTGGCTTTAGCTAATAAGGCCATCAAGAAGGATGAAGAACTTGTAAAATCTGTTGATAGGTTACGATAAACCTAACATCTTAGTATTAGTGTGAAACCCAAGGTGAAAGCTTTGGGTTTTTTTATTAGTGAAACTCTATTTTGAAAAAGGTGTAGCAATGTATTTAAAATACGTAGTTGAACGAGCCCCGATTGATATCGGGATCTCAAGTTAATGACCTTTATGTTTAATCCGACGGTTATTTATTTTAAATAAACTCATTTAAAAAAAATGACACAAAAAAAGCCTGGAGTATATCCAGACTTTTAAAATTTTTAATAAAACGAATTGCTATTTTATTTCAACAAGCTCTAAGTCAAAAGTTAAATCCTGTCCAGCTAATGGATGATTGGCATCAGCAATAATATGATCTTCGTTAACTTCAGCGATACGAAATTGTACTTCTCTTCCATCTTCACCTTTCGATGCTAGTCCCATTCCTACTTCTGGCTTCATATCTTGTGGAAGTTGTTCTTTCTTTACTTCGTATAACAATTCTTTTTGCACGTCGCCATAAGCTTCAGCAACAGGGATGTTAATTGTTTTTTTCTCGTTTAATTCCATAGTCATAATACCTTTTTCAAAACCAGGAATAAGCATACCTTGACCTAAAGTTACTTCCAATGGTTCTCTGTCTACCGAGCTATCAAAAACTTGACCATTGCTTAGTTTTCCTGTGTAGTGTACTTTTACCGTATCATTTTCTTTTACTTGACTCATAAATAATAATGTTTACTGTTTTTTTTAATAAGGTTGCAAATTTACAATTTATCAATCAAATTCGCAGCGTTTTTTTAGTTTTTGGCGTTACCCTATCGGGTCAGGCTTTCCGCTATATCTTTTTTAAACGTCATAGCGAGGAGTGAACGACGTGGCTACCTGTTTATTATTTACTTGAAAGCTAATTTTGTGTTAGTTAGTTTAAAAAAAGGATGCCGCTTCAATCCCTAACGCACCTGACTACTAAGTAACGTTTCTGTGTTAGATAGTGTTACTGTTTATTTTGAAAAGAGACTGTTAGGAATTAGTTTTTGGATGCCTTACAGGAAACTCAATAACCTCTAAATTATCAATTTTTTTTCCGTCAATGGTAAACCGAAGCATGGTTCTTACTTTATGAAATCCGTGTTTGCCAACAGCTCCAGGATTCATGTGTATTAAGTTTAGTTTTTTATCAGGCATCACCTTTAAAATGTGAGAATGCCCACAAATAAAAAGTCTTGGAGGGTTTTGCTTAATGCCTTCATAAACTCTACTATTATATTTTGGTGGGTAACCGCCAATGTGTGTAATCCAAACATCAACATCTTCACAAATAAACCGGTTATGCTCTGGGAATTCTAAACGTACTTTATCATCATCAATATTACCATAAACACCGCGTAAAGGTTTTAGTCCTTTTATGGCATCAGTAACCTTTAAATCGCCAATATCTCCTGCGTGCCAAACTTCATCAGCTTGTTTTACGTATTTTAAAATGTCGTCGTCAATATAACTATGCGTATCTGAGAGGAGTAATATTTTTGTCATGGATTATATAACTGGAATGATGTTGGTAAAGTTATAGATAATTGTTTTAAATGTTACGAACTGATGACTAAGAATATTTCTTGATTAGCTAGGAAAATCAACGCACATTGTTCGATGTCTCATATAAGTTATTAAAACGGGCTTATATCATGTGGCATTGCTCAAAATCTGAAAACCTAACGTAAAACATCAACACAAATAAATAAAAGAACTGTTTCTTCCCACCTACAAAAAATCTTTATAAAGTGATAAAAGTCACTTTTCAATCTAAGAACCTATCGTAAATTTAGAATAAAAAAATATGATAAGAAGCTTAGAGCCTAAAGCATATAAGAAAGATATTAAAGTATTGGCAAATTTTGCAAAAGCTTTAGGGCATCCTTCTGGTGTTTCCATTTTAGTAAACCTTGAAAATCAATCGTATTGTTTCATCATAGATTTGGTAGGTGTATTGGCGATTTCTCAATCAACGGTTTCACACCATTTAAAAGAATAAAAAAAGGCAGGTCTTATTAAAGAAGAATTACAACTGCCAAAAATAAAGTATGGTATCAATCAAGAAAACTAGAAAAACATTATTTCGACAATTTTCTCATTGATATTTTTAATAGACATATTGTCTATTGGCAGTAAACAAATATAAATATTATGACCAAAGTAATTAAAATTTTAGGAACAGGATGTCCAAAATGTCAATCCATGACTGGTGTTGTTAAAGATGTGGTTTCAGAAAATGATATCGATGCTACTATTGAAAAAGTTGAGGATATAATGGAAATTATGAAGTTCAATATCATGATCACACCAGCTTTGGTAATAGATGATCTAATTACGATAAGAGGGAGAGTGCCTTCAAAAGATGAAGTCTTGGCTCTTTTAAACTAATACATACCGGCTATGGATTATCAAATCAAGGCTTCGTCTATTTCAAATATGGATGCCGTTGTTCATATAAAACAATCAAATCTAGATTTTGGTACGACTTCAAAAACTGCCGAAACCTTGCCCAATCCTGCGGAATTATTCTTGAGTTCTTTTGCTGCCTGTATTCTTAAAAATGTTGAACGTTTTTCGGGTATGATGAAATTTACCTATACAAAAGCCACTCTTGAAGTGAATGCG
>NZ_CAJQQI010000037.1 GCF_905480415.1 uncultured Algibacter sp.
ATCATCCCAAACATCTTTTTTTAAACCTTCAATTTCTGCTAATCTTTGTGCGTCAAAAACATGACCCATACCACAATTATATGATGCCATTGCAAATTTGGTTCGTTGAATAGAATCCGGAATATGTTCAAAATTCTTCCATATTCGTTTCAAATATTTGGTCCCTCCTTTTATACTTTGTTCTGGATCTGACCTATTCGTTACGCCAAGTTCTTTAGCTGTATTTGGCATTAATTGCATTAACCCAGATGCTTTTGCCCAAGAACTTACTCTTGGATCAAACTTTGACTCTTGATAAACTTGAGAAGCCACCAGCCTCCAATCCCAATTTAATACTTTTGAGTGTTTTTTTATTAGACCATCGTAAGGACTTATTTGCTGATTGTTTAAACTATAAAAATTACTTTTTATTCGTCTTCTGAAGTATTTCTTGTTTTTGAAATACTTATTATAAATAACATTAAAGTCTATTTTTCTTTTTATTTGTTTTAACCAATTGTTTGTAGCGTTTAATAAATTTTGAGAGTCATGCCTTGTTGCCCAAGCTATACGTTGAGAGAAACTAACAGGAACCTTTACATCTAAAATCGGATAATAGGTTGCCATAATACTAGCAATGTTATTATCCGCAATGGTATATTTAATGTCGCCATTAACAACTTTTTCAATTATTTCATCGGTCGCCAGCTCTCCGGACAATAAGTTTATATGTATTGTCCCCCCTAACTCATCAGATAAATTATATATTCTTTCTTTATAAGACGTCATACTTCTAATAGAAATGGTATCTCCTAATAAATCTATGGTGTCATGCACTAATGCCTTTTTTAAATTTGTCCAAGACATACCTCGCCAATTATCAGGCTTTTTTTGTACCAAAACCTGTTTTGTCAAATACAAATGATTAGAAAAAGAAACTTCCTCTTTTCTATCGGTGGTAATCGTTAATCCATGAGCTATAATATCGCCTTCTCCATTATTCAATTTTTCAAAAAGCTCATTTATATTATTTACAACTATCATTTCTAAATCGACATCTAGATACTCGGCAAATCGTTCTAGTAATTCAAATTCATAGCCCATTGGGCGTCCTTTATATAGAAAATAAGATGTTCCACTATATACCGTTAGAGCTCTTAAAGTCCCAGATGCTTTAATTTGCTCTAAATCCCATTTGTTGTTAAATTCTGTTATTTCACTTTTGTTTATTGAATCTTTTTCACAACCGAAAAAAAGAAACAAAACAAGGTAAATTAACCTTCTGATTATATTTAAACCAATTCTATTTTTCATTAAAAATTTATTGATAAACTCTTATATAATCAACCACCATAGCACTTTCTTCAAAAGAAGCGTCTATATCTGATTCAATAGCTATATTAAGTAATAAATATTGATCTGAAATAAATGGCCATGTACTTGAATCTTTAGTCGCAGGCGCGTAGGTATAATACACTAATCCATCAACACTAAACACCAATTTATCTTCATACCATTCAACTCCATAGATATGAAATTGGTTTGAAACATTTTCTAAAACTTTACCTCCAAGATTCCCAACATCATCTCCAGCACTAGCTGCAGTATGGACTGCACTTTGAATATGATTTTGGTTTTTTCCCCAATGCTCTAAAATGTCAACTTCGCCACAAACGGGCCAATACGTAGTACCAAAGCCTTGTTTTTGCCAATAAGCACCAGGTTCATCTATGTTTTTATTTAGCATCCAAATAGCTGGCCAAGTGCCAATCCCAAAAGGTAATTTTGCCTTTACTTCTACCCGACCATAAGTAAATGCGAATTTTGAATTTAATCTGGCCGATGTATATTCTTTAATTTCTCCTTGATCATTAAATATTTCTTTTTTAGCAACAATATTTAAAAAACCATCTTTTACATATGAATTTTCTATTCGATTAGTGTAATGATTTATTAAGCCACCATACCAATCTCCACCAGCAGGCAATTGCGTTTGATGAAACCATTTCTCTGAATTTATGGGGCCGTTGTCATCGAATTCATCTGACCAAACTAATGTATCAAATGTTGCATTTGACTTAGCACAATGTGTTGTTGAAAAGGAAATAAATAGTAATAATATTAGTAAAATTTGTTGGCGCATATTTAGATTATTAAGAAAATAATATTCTAAATATACAGTATACTTAATATTTAAAAAAATAAAATGACTAGGAAAGCCTTTTCTAAAATCGACTCAAATCAATCTCATTAATAGCGCCGTGAGAATCATGAGCTACCACTACCCCATTTTTAATAACCAAAAGCTGTGGTGATTGATGGATGACTTGAAACTTATAGCCTACTTCATTGGAAACATCTCGATAACTCAACAAATCTAAATAGTATAAGTCTAAATCATTTTCGGTTAAATTATAAGCACTAACAAATTGATTCATTACCATTCTACTGATACCGCATCTTGTGGAATGTTTAAAAATCACTTGAGTTTTTGTACTGGATTTCTCGGTTATAGTGTCAAGTTGCTCTAATTCACTCAAAGTAATCCAAGGTAACACTTTTTCTTCTTTTGGTTCAGATGAACCACCAAACAATTTATTTATTAATCCCATAATCAATATTCAATTTTTTTCATTCCTTAGTATCGAGGAAAGTTATTCTTTTCATTAATTCTTTTAATAAGTCGAGGCTTTCTCTTAACCTTACAAACCGACAAAAAGTCATTAAAAACAAGGCTTAAACAGACATTCTGTCGTCAAAAACAGGTTGGTAAGATTTTTGACTTTATCCAGTTGTAAAGTAAAAGAATAAAACAATATGAACTTAAATAATTATACAACAAAATCGCAAGAAGCTATACAGCAAGCTCAGCAGATTGCTCAGGGTTTCGGACATCAACAAATAGAGAATGAACACCTTTTTAAAGGCATCTTAGAAGTTGATGAAAACGTATTGCCATTCCTTTTGAAAAAACTGAATGTAAATATTAATATGCTTCAACAAGCTTTAGATAAACAATTAGAAAGCTTTTCTAAAGTTACTGGTGGCGAACTTATGTTATCTCGCGAAGCTGGAAAAACACTAAACGAAGCGTCTATCATTGCTAAAAACATGAAAGATGATTTTGTATCTATTGAACATTTGATTCTGGCTGTTTTTAAATCGAAAAGCAAAATAGCGCAAATGCTAAAAGACCAAGGCATTACCGAAAAGACATTAAATATCACGATACAGGAATTACGTAAAGGTGAAAACGTAACCTCTCAAAGTCAAGAGGAAACTTACAATGCGCTTAATAAATATGCTAAAAACTTAAATCAACTAGCCAAGGATGGTAAACTAGACCCCGTTATTGGACGTGATGAAGAAATACGCAGAATACTTCAAATTTTATCGCGAAGAACTAAAAATAATCCCATTCTAGTGGGTGAACCAGGAACTGGAAAAACCGCTATTGCAGAAGGTTTAGCGCATAGAATTATTGATGGTGATATTCCCGAAAATTTAAAGAATAAGCAAATTTTTGCTCTAGACATGGGATCACTTATTGCTGGTGCGAAGTACAAAGGTGAATTTGAAGAGCGTTTAAAAGCCGTTATAAAAGAAGTTACCACTAGTGATGGTGATATCGTGTTATTTATTGATGAAATACACACGCTTGTTGGTGCTGGTGGCGGACAAGGTGCTATGGATGCAGCCAATATTTTAAAACCAGCCTTGGCTCGTGGGGAACTGCGTGCTATTGGAGCAACGACTTTAGATGAATATCAAAAATACTTTGAAAAAGACAAAGCTTTAGAGCGTCGTTTTCAAAAAGTAATGGTGAATGAGCCTGATACAGAAAGTGCTATTTCAATTCTTAGAGGTATTAAAGAAAAGTATGAAACGCACCATAAAGTACGTATAAAAGACGAATCTATTATTGGTGCGGTAGAACTTTCAACACGATATATTACAAATCGATTTTTACCAGATAAGGCTATTGATTTAATGGATGAAGCCGCTGCGAAATTGCGTATGGAAATCAATTCTAAACCCGAAGAATTGGATGTTTTGGATAGAAAAATCATGCAGTTGGAAATAGAAATTGAAGCTATTAAACGTGAGAAAGATGAAACAAAATTAAAATCACTTCGTGAAGATTTAGCTAATATTAAAGAAACCAGAAATGCGCTAAATGCTAAATGGAAGTCTGAAAAAGAGGTTGTAGACAATATTCAAAATACAAAACAGGATATTGAAAACTTTAAATTAGAAGCTGAAAAAGCAGAACGAGAAGGTGATTATGGTAAAGTAGCAGAGTTGCGCTATGGAAAAATTAAAGAAGCCCAAGAACAACTAGAAATCTATCAAAAGAAACTAGATGAACAATCTGAAACGTCTTTAATAAAAGAAGAGGTGACTTATGATGATATTGCTGAAGTTGTAGCAAAATGGACAGGAATTCCTGTTACCAAAATGATACAAAGCGAACGCGAAAAGCTTTTAAAATTAGAGGATGAATTACATAAACGTGTAGTTGGGCAAGACGAAGCTATCGAAGCTGTTAGTGATGCTGTTAGAAGAAGTCGTTCGGGTTTACAAAATCCAAAAAAACCGATAGGAACCTTCTTGTTTTTAGGAACTACTGGTGTTGGTAAAACAGAACTTGCAAAAGCATTAGCTGAATACTTATTTGACGACGAAAATGCCATGACCAGAATTGATATGAGTGAATATCAAGAACGCCATGCCGTAAGTAGATTAGTAGGTGCGCCTCCAGGATATATAGGTTATGAAGAAGGTGGACAACTTACAGAAGCCGTAAGACGTAAACCATATTCTGTAGTGCTGTTAGATGAAATTGAGAAAGCACACCCAGATACATTTAATATCTTATTGCAAGTGTTAGACGAGGGCCATTTAACAGATAATAAAGGCCGTGTGGCTGATTTTAAAAACACGATTATCATCATGACCTCCAATATTGGAAGTACGCTTATACATGAACGTTTTGAGGCAACTAAAGACATAGATTCTGCTATTGAAGCTGCAAAAGTTGATGTATTAGCTCTTTTAAAGCAAACAGTGCGCCCTGAGTTCTTAAACAGAATTGACGATACGGTTATGTTTACCCCATTAAGCAAGGAAAATATTGTTGAAATAGTTGGCTTACAAATTAAAAGTATCACAAAAATGATAGCAGAACAGGGTATTACTTTTGATGCCACACCAGAAGCTATAAAGTATTTAGCTGAGAAAGGCTTTAATCCTGAATATGGTGCTAGACCAGTAAAAAGAGTTATTCAGAAAGAAGTTTTAAATACGTTGAGTAAAGAAATACTAGCTGGAAAAGTAACTACAGATAGCATTATTTTACTAGATGCCTTTGATGATGAGTTGGTTTTTAGAAATGAAAGTGACCTAGTTAAAGAAGAATATTAAAATTTATTAGACCTTATTTGTAACAAATTGTTTTATAAATAGTCTATTAATTGGTTGGTTAGTTGAAAAGCAACATGAATCTTATAATGAGATGATTGTTGCTTTTCCTTTGTTATTAAAATTAAGCTATTCGCAGGTTAAAAGCATATTTCATTTTAAAACTAAATAACATAGTGATGATATGTTTAACCAACTAAAAACAAATATGGTTTTAAATTTATCAATCGAACACACTTTTTTACCGTTTATCTAGTTATTACATAAAATGATTTACCGTTAATCTAAAACTGGCATGTTTATATTGATTAATTCATATAAATTAATATTTTCGCTAGGATGTTTGCCCCAAACAATACATTAAATTAAACGAAATCTAAATTTTTCGTTCCCTAACGATTTAATTTTTAACTTATAAATCCTACTTATATCAATGGATATCTCCAATTTTATAGATTATACATTATTAAAACCTTCTACAACTGAACATGAAATTATTGAATTATGCAATGAAGCTAAAGTAAATGGCTTTTATAGTGTTTGTATAAGTAGTTGCTATGTATCATTAGCGAAACAATTACTAAAAGGATCCGATGTTAAAGTAGTCACTGTTGTTGGATTTCCGATGGGTAGTATGTCTACACTATCTAAAGTCTTTGAAGCTGAAAATGGTATTAAAAATGGGGCTGATGAAATTGACATGGTTATCAACCTTGGATATTTAAAAAGCAGAAACTTTGTGTCTGTTTTAAAAGATATCAGCGATGTGAAATTAGCCATAGGAAAAATACCTTTAAAAGTTACTATTGAAATTTCTGAGTTAAACAAAAATGAAATTATAAAAGTTTCTGAAATATGCTTGGATGCTAAAGCTGATTTCATTAAAACATCCACGGGTTTCTCAAAAAGTGGTGCAACATTAGCTGCTGTAAAAATCATCAAAAAAACAGTAAGAGATAAAGCTAGAATACAAGCATCTGGTGGTATTGTAGATTTTGACACGGCGCTAAAGTATATCGATGTGCGTGCTGACAGAATAGGTACATCGAAGTTAATAAAAAATAAAAACAACAAGAGACAAATTAGAAACACCAAAGTTTACAAAGCGTATACCGAAACTATCTTACACTAGGGTTTAATCAAAAAAGACATATCACTGAAAAAAATTAAGAATTAGAAATATTGTTTTTCTTAATTAAAACTTAATTCAAAATAGCATTTCAGCTAAATATGGATTGATTTCAATATCTGTGACAATAGTTTGAATATTGACTAATTCACCTGAAACTAAAGCAATAGCCTTTAATCTAGCTTACCATTTACTAAAAGCTGAAATAGAATTGGGTTTAATATATTACTTACCAACCGTTGCGAACATTTAAACTATTATTTATAGCGAATCTAGTATTCCACAAATAATAAAAAACTGACTTAAATCATAGTTTCAAAGTCGTTTTTATGTACATCTTAGCATTTTATAAATTATTGTCAAATAATCGTTTTTATTTAAAAATAATCTTAATTTTAACATGATTATGAAACCTTTAAACACCTATATAGACCACACACTACTTAAGCCGACGGCTACAAAAAGCGACATAGTAAAACTTTGTAAAGAAGCTAAAGAATATAAGTTTTTTTCCGTTTGTATTAATAGTTGCTATGTGGCACTGGCGAAGTCAGAATTAGAAAATAGTAAGATAAAAGTGTGCAGCGTCATTGGGTTTCCACTTGGAGCCATGAGCACTCAAGCCAAAGTTGAAGAAGCTAAATCAGCATTAGTTAATGGTGCCGATGAGATTGATATGGTTATTAATATAGGTTTACTAAAAAGTAAAGATTTTGATGCCGTTTGGAACGATATTGAATCCGTTAAAAAAATAATGCCTGATAATACTCTAAAAGTGATTTTGGAAACTTGCTATCTTGAAGAAGATGAAATTATTAAAGCGAGTGAACTTGCTATTCAAAGTGCCGCAGATTTTATAAAAACTTCAACAGGTTTTGGAACTGGAGGCGCTACGATTCATGATGTAAAGCTTATGAAAAGTGTAGCAAAAAATAATGCTAAAATAAAAGCTTCTGGAGGTATTAAAGATGCTAAAACCGCTTTGGAATATATTAATATTGGTGTTGAACGTTTAGGCACATCGTCTGGAATTGCAATACTTACTAATGATAAATCATCAAATTCAAATTATTAAAAAATGAGTGTACATATTGAAGCTAAAAAAGGGGAAATTGCTAAAACTATTCTATTACCAGGAGACCCGTTAAGAGCTAAATGGATTGCTGAAACGTTTTTAGAAGACCCTGTTTGCTTTAACAAGGTTAGAGGCATGTTTGGGTTTACAGGTAGTTACCAAGGAAAATTAGTTTCTGTCATGGGAACTGGTATGGGTGTGCCTTCTATATCAATTTATGCTCACGAACTCATTACAGAGTATGGCGTTAAAAATTTAATTCGTGTTGGAAGTGCAGGTTCTTATCAAAAGGAAGTGAAAATTAGAGATATCGTTTTGGCTATGGCAGCATCTTCAAATTCTGGACTAAACGAGCTCCGTTTTGGCGGTGCAGATTATGCACCTACTGCTAATTTTGAGTTATTTCAAAAAGCGGTAGAAGCCGCTAAAGCAAACAATATTCCTATAAAAGCGGGTAATATTTTTACTTCGGATGAGTTTTATGCTGACGATTTCGAGTCTTATAAAAAATGGTCGAAGTTTGGCGTACTTTGTGTAGAAATGGAAACTGCGGGTTTATATACCGTTGCTGCAAAACACAATGTTAATGCTTTATCAATTTTAACAATTGCTGATTCTCTGGTAACAGGAGAACGAACAACTAGTAAAGAACGTGAAACCACATTTAAAGATATGATCGAAATCGCTTTAAAATTAGCTTAAGTTATAGGGATACACATATATTTTCTAGATCAATTTTTGAAAGTAATTCTAATGCGTTAATTTCAAATTTCAAATCTAAATTTTATAAAACTGAATCATTACCTTTGGGTTTGACAACTTGTTTGGGTATTAAATATTGATACAATTAAATGGTAATTGAGCCAGTTTATTGGTTTGATTAAGGTTAAGAACTGGGGTTTTTGAAATTTCTACTAATTCACTTAGACCTTTTTCTGTTTCTTCAGTTATTTTATTACAACCTATTTTTATGAATGCAATAACTACTAATATTATCTTTTTCATAATTTTTCATTTTAACCTAACCACCCTTCTCTATCTAAACTTCTATATTGAATCGCTTCACTAATATGTGAGCCATTTACGTCGCTAACTCCCTCTAAATCGGCAATAGTTCTAGATACTTTCAAAATCCTATCATAAGCACGAGCTGATAAATTTAAACGCTCCATGGCGGTTTTTAAAAGCTGCTTTGAATCTTCATCTAAAACACAATACTTTCTAATTTGTTTCACATTCATTTGCGCATTATAATGCACTTTATCAGAATCTTCAAATCGTTTGGTTTGAATTTTTCTGGCTTTTGTAACGCGTTTTCTAATTTCTACAGAGGACTCCCCTTTTCTATCATCCGATAGTTTTTCAAAAGGTACAGGCGTAACTTCAATATGAATATCAATACGATCTAACAACGGACCAGAAACTTTACTTAAATACCGTTGCATTTCAGCAGGACTAGATGTTATTGGGGAATCGGGATCATTAAAATAACCGCTTGGACTCGGGTTCATACTCGCCACTAACATAAACGACGATGGATAAGTTACCGTAAACTTGGCTCTAGAAATTGTGACTTCCCTGTCTTCTAATGGTTGTCGCATAACCTCTAAAACTTCACGCTTAAATTCGGGCAATTCATCTAAAAATAAAACCCCATTGTGAGACATAGAAATTTCTCCAGGTTGCGGATAACTTCCACCTCCGACCAGCGCAACATTTGAAATTGTGTGGTGTGGGCTTCTAAACGGACGTTGCGCCATTAATCCTGTGTCTTTTACACGACCAACTACAGAATGTATCTTAGTCGTTTCCAAAGCTTCATGTAATGTCATAGGTGGTAAAATACTGGGTAAACGCTTTGCGAGCATAGTCTTACCAGCTCCCGGAGGTCCTATTAAAATTATATTATGACCACCAGCCGCTGCAATCTCCATACAACGCTTTATGCCTTCTTGCCCTTTTACATCAGAGAAATCAAATTCAGGAAAGTCCAGATTTTTCTCAAATTCTTCACGTGTATCAATTATAGTTTGTTCTAAAGGCTCTCCCTTATCAAAATAATTAATGACTTGCTCAATATTATCTACACCATAAACTTCAAGATTGTCAACTATGGCTGCTTCTTTTGCATTTTGGGATGGAAGAATAAATCCTTTAAACCCTTCTTCTCTAGCTTTTACAGCAATTGGTAAAGCGCCTTTTATAGGTTGTAAACTTCCATCTAATGAAAGTTCTCCCATTATTAGATATTTATCTAAATCTTCGGCTTTAATTTGATCTGTCGATGCTAAAATACCTAACGCTAAAGTCAAATCATACGCAGAACCTTCTTTACGCAAATCTGCGGGCGACATATTAATAATAATCTTTTTTCCAGGAATTCTGTAGCCATTATTCTGAAGCGCAGCCGCAATTCTAAAATTACTCTCTTTAATAGCATTATCAGGTAAACCCACTAAGTGATAGCCTACTCCTTTATCTACATTGACTTCGACGATAACGGTTGAAGCCTCAACACCGAATACAGCGCTAGCAAAAACTTTTTTAAGCATAATTTTTGTTTACTGCTTAAATGTAAGAAATGTATTTGAAATTATATAAATGAAATGTTATCAATTAAATTTTAACTGGATATCATAAAACCATAGCATAATGAAAACAAAATCTAATCAACCCGAAATAAAATTCGGGTTGTATAATTATTTGAGTAATTCACTTAATTTTTCACTACACAATACTTTCCAATAATTTCAACCAATTTAAAACAAATTCGTTATATTTGCTAGGACATAACGATTAGTAAATGATTAGTATAAAAGAAGCTATTACTTCAATAAAATTAAACGTTAATCCTCTTTTAAAAAAAACTACCAAATCAGTTGAAAAAGCTGGTGGCTATGTATTATTTGAAGATATATACTCCCCTATAAACATGCCGCCTTTCAGACAATCTGCTATGGATGGTTATGCTTTGAATTTACATGATGGCTTAACTTATACATTAATTGGAGAAATAAAAGCTGGAGATGGTCATCAACCTGATTTAAAAATAGGAGACGCTGTTAGAATATTTACAGGTGCTCCTGTGCCAGATTCTGCAAATTCTATAATGATGCAGGAAAAGGTGAAATCGGACGGTAATTTTATCACTATAGAACATCAAATTTCAATTGAACATAACATTCGGCCTTTTGGTGAACAGGTTAGAGCAGGAGATATTGCCTTGAAAAAAGGCACCAAATTAACACCTGCAGCCATAGGCTATTTAATCTCTTTAGGAATCAAAACAGTTTCTGTTTTTAAAAAACCAAATATTGCCATTGTTACTACCGGTAATGAATTGATTGAAGCTGGACAAAAGTTAAGCTATGGTAAGATTTACGAAAGCAATTCAAAAATGTTGTTGAGCGCGCTTTACGGTTTGAAATTTTATGATGTAACGTTGCACAAAGTTGAAGATGTATACAGTAAAACTGTTGAAAAACTAAATGCTGTTATTAAAGAAAATGATCTGGTTCTCATCACAGGTGGTATTTCAGTAGGAGACTACGATTTTGTTGGAAAAGCACTTAAAGAATTAGAAGTAGAAGAACTTTTTTATAAAGTAAAACAGAAACCTGGAAAGCCCTTATTCTATGGAAAAAAGGGTGATACTCAAATTTTCGCTTTACCAGGAAACCCTGCTGCTGCCCTATCCTGTTTTTATGTTTATGTGTATATCGCATTGCAAAAAATGATGAATCGTGATATTCTAGAGTTACCTCGAATTGAAGCCATATCAAAATCAAATTTTGAAAAGAAAGGCGATAGACCTCAATTTCTAAAAGCTATCTATAAAAATGGTGAAGTTGAAATTTTAGAAGGACAAAACTCTTCTATGTTGCAAACTTTCGCACTATCTAATGCTTTGGTTTACGCTCCTGAAACAATTACAAAAATTGTAGAAGGTGATAGTATTGAAGTGATACAATTACCTCTTTAAGCAATTATTATGGGCTATAAAATAAAAAGTAGAATATGGATTGAATCTGAAGACAAAGTCCTTCTTGGCGAAGGTCGTGTGCATTTATTAAAAGCTATTCAAGAAATGGGCTCCCTGTCTAAAGCAGCAAAATCTTTA
>NZ_CAJQQI010000038.1 GCF_905480415.1 uncultured Algibacter sp.
CATGCGCAAGGTGACGGACAGTTTGATGCTTTTATGAATGCAATTAAAAGTATTTTCAAAAGGAAAGAAGTGCTATTGCCTAGTTTGATAGATTATGCCGTGAGAATACCTCCAGGAAGTAACTCTGATGCTTTATGTGAAACGATTATTACGTGGAAAAGTATAGATAAAGAATTTAAAACGAGAGGTTTGGATAGTGACCAAACGGTTTCTGCTATTAAAGCGACAGAGAAGATGTTGAACATTATTGTGAGTTAGGTTGTAAGATTTAAGTTAACGGTTCTTGCTCGCGTTAGGGATTGAATGGTTTGTTTGAGCTCGCCGACTTTAGGAGGAAGCGAGTAATAAAAGCCCGACCCAATGGGGTAACGCCCAAATAAAAATAATAAATAAAAGATTAAAACAAATACAATGAAATTAAATATTGCGCTTTTAGCCGGAGACGGTATAGGACCAGAAGTTATAGATCAAGCCGTAAAGGTAAGTGATGCTATTGCTAAGAAATTTGGTCACGATATTAATTGGAGACCAGCGTTGACTGGTGCTGCAGCTATTGATGCTGTAGGCGAGCCTTATCCGGATTCAACACACGAGATTTGTAAAAGTTCTGACGCTGTATTGTTTGGAGCTATTGGGCATCCACGTTTTGATAATGACCCGTCTGCAAAAGTTCGTCCGGAACAAGGGTTATTAAAAATGCGCAAGGCTTTAGGTTTGTTTGCTAACGTGCGACCTACATTTACATTTCCGTCGTTATTGGATAAATCACCATTAAAAAAAGAGCGTATTGAAGGTACGGATTTAGTATTTTTACGTGAGTTAACTGGCGGTATTTACTTTGGAGAAAAGGGCAGAAGAGATGGTGGAGAAACAGCTTTTGATAACTGTGTTTACACAAGAGCCGAAGTACAACGATTAGCAAAGAAAGGTTTTGAATTAGCTATGACACGTTCTAAAAAACTATGTTGTGTTGATAAAGCTAATGTATTAGAAACATCTCGTTTATGGAGAGAAACGGTTCAAGCTATGGAAAAGGATTATCCTGAGGTTGAAGTGAGTTACGAATTTGTAGATGCGGTTGCCATGCGTTTAGTGCAATGGCCAAATAGTTATGATGTGTTAATTACTGAAAATCTGTTTGGTGATATTTTAACGGATGAGGCATCTGTAATTTCAGGATCTATGGGATTAATGCCATCGGCATCTTTAGGGTCTGATATTGGTTTATTTGAACCTATTCATGGGTCTTACCCACAAGCAACAGGGTTAAATATTGCAAATCCAATGGCAACGGTATTATCTGCGGCTATGATGTTTGAAAATTTTGGTTTATTAGAAGAAGGAAAAGTTATTAGAGAAGCTGTAAACAGTGCTTTAGAAAAAGGTATTGTTACAGAAGATTTAGCCGACGGCGGAAAAGCTTACGGAACTAAAGAAGTTGGAGACTGGTTAGCTAGTAATATATAGAACTTACACATTACATACATATTAAAAAGCCTGTTAAGTTTTAACTTAACAGGCTTTTTCTTTTTAATGTGTTGTATTTCTAAAACTAGAGTTGCTAGGCAGTTCAAAAATCTCTAAATTGAAATAGGGAAGGGCAGCTATTAAATGATCGAAAATATCAGACATGATATATTCATAATTTTCCCAACGCTTATCGCTACTAAACGCATATATTTCTAAAGGGATACCTTGAGTAGTAGGTGCTAATTGACGCGCCATAATCATCATATCTTTATTAATTGCAGAATGATTATTTAGATAAATATCAATATATTTTCTGAATACTCCAAGGTTTGTGAGGTTTCTACCGTTTAAAAGAAGGCCTTTATTAATACTATTAGAACTATTGTATGATTGAATATCACCTTGTTTAGTTTCTAAATATGATGATATTAATTGTATCTCTTTAAGTTTATTAACCTCATCATCGGTTAAATATTTAACCCCCTCTTGTTTAATATTTAATGCTCTTTTAATACGTCTACCCCCAGAACTTGTCATTCCTCGCCAGTTTTTAAACGAATCTGAAATTAAAGCATAAGTAGGAATGGTAGTGATTGTTTTATCGAAATTCTGAACTTTTACGGTTGCTAAATTAATTTCAATAACATCACCATCTGCGCCATATTTTTCAAATGTAATCCAATCGCCAATTCGCACCATATCATTTATAGAGACTTGAATACTAGCAACAAAGCCCATAATAGTGTCTTTAAAGACTAAAATAATTACAGCAGAAATTGCCCCAAGACCGGTAGCAAATTTTAAGAATGGAATACCTGTAAGAATAGCAATAGCAGACATAAAACCAGCTAACCAAGCAAAAATCATAAACACTTGAATGTAGCTGTCTATTGGTTTATCTTTTAATCGCGGTAAAGTTTTTAAGAAATCTTTTAAGGTGTGTAAAATACTTCTAACAATCCAAAGGGTTAGAATAATAGCAAATACTTGAAGTCCTTTTTCAACAACATTTTCGAAAGCAGGAAAATCAGCAAATACATCACGAATAAACTCTAAAGCAATTAATAAAGGAATAATGTGTGCAATGTTTCTTGGAACATTATTAGAAATTAAAAGATCATCAAAATTAGTTTTAGAATTGGTAGCAAATTTCGTAAAAAAACCTCTTATTAATTTCATTATTACAAAATCGATAATAAATACGACGAGCAATAAACTAATTAATAAGGCCAACATATTTAAGTATTTGGCAGTAACTTCAGTAGTGCCAAGAGATACTAAATAATCGTAAAGTAAATGCTTATAAGTAGTCATTCTAGTTTGCAGGTTTTAAATATTTTCTATCAATATAAAATGTACCGAAGGGTAAGATTGATGCTAGAAGCACCATTATAAATTCTTTGTTAGTCCAAGAAAACTCCTTTTTAAAAAAAAAGGCTAATGCTACATAAGCCACAAATAAAACACCATGTGGCATTCCCAGGAGCTTAACGTACTGTGGGTCATTTAGTAAATACTTTATAGGTGTGGCAATAAATAGAAGTAAGATATATGATACACCTTCTAAAAGCGCAACAATTCGAAATATATTTAATGAAGAAAACATGCTGATTTATTTTTGAACAAAAGTAGTTCACAATCAAATAATAACAGTCCGTTTTAAGTTTTTTTTATAAGATATTGAAAATGATAAGTCCATAAAAGGCAAAGCGCGCTAAACGGAGTGAACCATAAACAATAACGTTCTTAAATGGAAACTCTATAATACCAGCAGCAATACAGGATATTGAAAAGGGTAGTGGCAACAAGGCTCCAACAATAATTAAAAAACCACCCCATTTTTTAGAGTTTTTAAGTTGTTTTTCCATTTTTACTTCTAAATAATTATGCACCGAAGGGATTTTAGTAATGGTTCTTCCCAACCAATACGATAATAATCCACCGCCATACGATAAAAGTGCCAATAGGCTTAAGTAAAACCAAGGACTATACATTTTACCAGCCCAGGCAATAAATATTTCTGGTGGTACAAGACCCAAAAGTATTTCTGAAACAAAAAAGAAGCTTAATACACCATAAGATGGCAGAATTTCTGTTAATCTAATTAATGCTGTATTAATATTAAAAAAATGATTAACGGTATAAACAACTACAACTAAGGCCATAATATATGGCAATACTTTTTTTACCGCTTCCCATACAAAGGTATAGAACCCTGTATAATTATAATACTGATGTAATAACTGCAAACGAGACTTTGCAGTTTTCTCTTTAGACTTTTGTTTCATATTCTTGTCAGATAAGGGGTACGCAAATATAGGATTAGAATTCCATTGAAAAAAGTAATTAACATATTTAACAATTCACCTAAATACTTGATTATTTAATGACATAAGTCATTTTTTTCGAATCTTAAATCATTTAATTTTATGATTATCAACATTTAATCCATGAAACATGAAAGTATTTGATGAAAAACATATTAAAAATATTGTTCTAGTAGGCGCTCATCATAGTGGAAAGACAACATTAGCTGAAACTATGTTGTTTGAGGCTGGTTTAATAAATCGAAGAGGCACTGTAGAAAATCATAATACGGTTTCAGACTACCGTGACATTGAGCATAAAAGAAATGCATCTATATTCGCCACTCCGTTACACACCGAGTGGCGTAATTTTAAGATAAATATTATAGACACTCCAGGTTTAGATGATTTTATTGGTGAAATTATTTCGTCTATAAGTGTAGCAGATACTATTGTAACGTTGGTTAATGGTAGGCAAGGCGTAGAGGTAGGAACTGAAATAATATGGAATTATATTGATACCTATAGAAAGGCCACTTTATTTGTGATAAATCAAATTGATCATCCCAATTTAAAGTTTGAAGAAAGTTTTAAGAGTATAAATGAATTAGTAGGCAATCATGCCATAAAAATTCAATTCCCAATAAAAGTTGATGGTGCTCAAGGTATTATTGATATTTTAAAAATGAAACTCTACAAGTTTAAACCTGAAGGCGGTAAGCCAGAAAAATTACGTATTCCAAAAGAATATCTAGAACTTGCCAATAAACTGCATAATGAGTTGGTAGAAAAAGCAGCCGAAAATGATGATGAATTATTAGAATTATTTTTTGAAAAAGGGACGCTTAATGAAAATGAAATGCGACAAGGTATTAAAGCAGGCATGTTAAATCATGAATTATTTCCTGTATTCTGTGTATCTGCATTAAATGATATGGGAACTGGCAGATTAATGGGCTTTATTGATAATGTGGCACCAGCGGCATCCGAGTTAAATGAAGAACAAACTTTAGAGGGCGAGACTTTAAATAGAGAGGTTGGTGCGCCAACATCGTTATTTGTTTTTAAAACTATTTATCAGCCTAATTTAGGTCAAATTACCTTTTTTAAAGTAAAATCCGGTGAAGTTAGAGTTAATGATAAATTGATAAATCCAAGAAATAATGAAACCGAAATTATAAACCAACTTTTTATAATGGATGGTAAGGAACGGCACTCCGTCACAAAATTAACGGTAGGTGATATTGGTGCCACTCTAAAATTAAAATTTACAGATACTAACGATACCTTAAGACACCTAAAAAGTAATACCACCATTAAACCCATTAATTTTCCGAAGCCAAGAATTAAAAAGAGTGTGGTTGCTACTGAAAAAAAAGATGAAGAAAAATTAATTGATGCACTTAAAAAAATTCATAGTCAAGATTTAACGGCGGTTTTAGAATTCTCAAAAGAATCAAAACAAGAATTGTTAGGGTGCCAAGGCGAATTACATTTAGCTACTATCGATTGGACTTTAAAACATATTTATGGTATTGAAGCTAAATTTGAAAAGCCAAAAATAACATATCGAGAAACTATACAACGCACATCCAAAGCTAGCTATAAGCATAAAAAACAATCTGGTGGGTCTGGGCAATTCGGAGAAGTGCACATGAAAATTGAACCATGGTTTAAAGGCATGCCAGAACCAGAAGGATTTAGTTTAAGAGGTAAGGAAGAAGTTGATTTACCATGGGGAGGGAATCTCGTATTTTATAATTGTATTGTTGGTGGCGTTATTGATCAGCGCTATTTACAATCCATCATGAAAGGCGTTTTAGAGGTTATGGAGGATGGCCCATTAACAGGATCATTTATTAGAGATATACGTGTGATGGTATATGATGGAAAAATGCACTCGGTAGATTCTAACGACATTTCTTTTAAAATAGCTGGAGCTTATGCCTTTAAAGAAGCATTCTTAAAAGCTAATCCGAAATTATTAGAACCCACTAACGAGTTAGTGGTAAAAGTACCTGAAGAAATGATTGGTAGTGTGATGACCGATTTACAATCTAGACGATCTATCATACAAGGTATTGAAAGTCAGAATAATTATCAGATATTAAAAACGATTACGCCTGCAGCAGAATTATATGGGTATTCAACAGATTTACGTTCGTTAACCCAAGGTAGAGCAACATTTAATACCACGTTTTCATCATATCAACCTGTCCCTGAAAATGTTCAAAAGGAGTTAGTAGAGCAATTAGAAATAGTAGAAGTATAATATATAAAACAACAAGTCATATGCAAATTAAAGTATCATATTTAAGCGATTTAAAATTCAATTTAGAAACTTGGAGAAGAGAATTACGTTTTCATTTAAATGAAATGGATACGTTTGAAGAAAAACTAGAAGAAATAGCTGGTAGAGAATTTGGAAAGAAGGCAACAGTGCCTTTAGAAAATTTCCAAAATAGAATTATGATTGAAAGAGCAGCCATATCAAAATTGATGCATCGCTGTAAAAATAAAATGAATAATATTCATACAGCGGATTTTAATGAAAGTATTGATGGCCGTTTAAGTCATGAACAGCATACATTAAAAGATGATATGAGAACTTATATTAAAATGCATTATGAATTAAAAGAAGAAATGATGGCCTATTTTTTAGAATGGCTCTAATACTTTTAAAAGAAAAAATTTAAGCCACATTAAGTATTTAATATGGTTTTTAATTAGTAAATTTTAATACTGATTTATGTCATAATATTAGGATTCAATTATCATTAAATTTATAAAATTTAATACCAAAAAAAATGAAAATTAGCAGATTAATTTTAGTAGTATTGGTTATTTTTTTTACGTTTAACCTAGGGAATACACAGGATAAAGACGAATTTGAAGAAATTATTTGGCATATTAAAGCGTTCATGCCTCAAGTTAAATTGTTAAAAATAAAGGCAATTGATAAGGAAGGTAATAGTTATGATGTTAAAGCCATTCAAGACTCAGAGCAAACTAATTTATTAAGCATAAAAGCGTTTATAAAAGGAAAAAGAGTTCCGGTAAAAATGTTGGTTAGTGATGATATTTACCATCCTGTAAAAGCGGTAGGTGATGATGGAACTATTTATGATATAAAAGCATTTACAGATGATGGGACAAAACTACCAGTTAAAGGCGTTAGTAAATCTGGTAACATCATACACATTAAGGCCATTTATCAAAATATAGTTTTTTATAATGTTATTGCCATTTCTCCTGATGGTAAAACAAATGCGGTGAAAGGCATTAAATTGAGCGACGAGGATATTGAATCTACTATAAATGGTATTGAAATTTATGCTCACGTAAAATCTTTAAGATTTACAAATAGGTGATAGTAAGGTTATAGATAAAGTTAGTAAGGTGTTTTGAAAGATACTTGGTTTTATCTTTTGTGAATTTCTATTTTACATAATATAAATTATAGTACATTTTACAACAATTAGCCAATAGCACAATTTCGTGCTATTTTACATAGTTGCAGATATAATGTCTTTAGACTTATATCGATAGCAATTATGTAACAGCTAATTGTGGCTTCGTTAGAATAATCTAGATGTGTAGCTATAATTCTCTATTATGTAAAATATCCCAGAAAGTTTTTAGATTTAGAATAATACTCAATACTTGGGTCATTAAACTT
>NZ_CAJQQI010000039.1 GCF_905480415.1 uncultured Algibacter sp.
AAAAACATATTATTCTATTACTTATCATGTGTCCAATATTTGGATTCGCACAAGCAAATAAATTATTTAGACAAGCAACTCGAACCAATAATTTAAGCGAAAAAATATCATTATTAACTCAAGTTATAGAATTAGAACCGCAGAACTTAGATGCTTACTTCTATAGAGCCATAGCGAAAAATGACCTAGGTAATTACCGTGGAGCGATTGTTGATTATTCAAAAATTATTGTTACAGAACCTGATGCGGACACTTATTTTAATAGAGGTAATTCCAGATACAGTTTAAAAGATTTTACTGGCGCTAAAGAAGATTATGCAAAAGCGTTTATGCTTGATAAAAATTTTATTGATGCCCTTTATAGTTTGGCATGTGTAAAACTTGATTTAGATGAATACGAAAATGCTATTAAAGATTTTACAGGTGTTATTAAACAAGTTCCTGATAATTATGACACCTACACTAAAAGAGCTTCGGCTTACAAAGCCCTTAAACAATTCACAAACGCATTGAATGATTATTCTATGGCTATTTTGATTGAACCCAATGCAGATAATTACTTTAATCGTGGGGCTTTCTTAATGGATATTAAATATTACCAAGACGGTAATACCGATTTAACAAAATCTTTAAGACTCAACAATAACAATTCATTTGCTCATTTTTATAGAGGTGCTTCCAATTTATTTTTAGGTAAATTTATTGATGCTATTTCTGATTTTTCAGAGGCCATTAAATTTGACTCCATGGATTTTGATGCGTATTTAGGGCTTGCCATGGCCCATCTTAAGGTTAATGATACAACTCGTGCAAAATTGAACTTTAATAAAGCGAATGCTATACTTATCCCTAGCAAAAAACTATCAACTATTGAGCAGTACAATAATACCTACTGGTTTCACAATCAATATTTCTATTTCAATAATTCTATAAATGCATTGGTTAACTTGAAATAGTTATCCTCGAAATTTCATAGGAAGATGCACCACCTTTTTGGTTTCGTAAAAGTCTTCTTCAAAATAATCACTTAAGTTATAAATTGTTGTGGTTTTATAGCCTTGAAGTTCTTCTGATAAATCACCTCCCTTTAAATACAGTATACCATTTTTAAGATCATGGTTTTGGTGTTTAGCTATTTTACCTTTTACCCAATGCACAAAGGTTGGCATTGCAGCAACTGCTCTACTTATTATAAAATCATATTTACCATCAATATCTTCTACTCTACTGTGCGTTGTTTTCACGTTAGTTAGCTCTAAACCCGTAACAACCTCGTCAACCACTTTTAATTTTTTAGCAATACTATCTACTAAGTGAAACGAACATTCTGGAAACAGAATAGCTAAAGGGATTCCCGGAAAACCTCCCCCAGTACCAACATCAAGAAGCTTACTTCCATCCGTAAAACTTATAACTTTAGCTATACCTAAAGAATGTAATACATGCCTCATATAAAGTTCATCTATATCCTTTCGAGACACTACGTTAATTTTTAGATTCCAATCTTGATATAACGATTCAAGTTGTTCAAATTTTTGTATTTGGTCTTCCGTAAGATTAGGGAAATACTTTAAAATGAGTTTCATATGTTGTTCTGTTTAATTAAATCTATCGGACGACATTCGCATAAAAAATACCTCTATTACCCTAGAAACATTTAGTTCTGCTCATTTCATTACTGTTAAATTTTCAACAAAAATATACTTTTTATATACATATTTTTACAAAAAAACGTTATTACTTCAAATGGTTTATACTTATATTTGCCTTAGGTAAGTCAAACAATTTTTATTATTTATCGTATTAAAATTAATAACATGACTAAACAAGCACTTTCGTTTTCTAGAAAAGATCCTGCAAAGTTTTTTAAAACACTTAACAAACGTGTAAACGACTATTTTAAAGAAAATAACTTAAAGCGAACTGGAAACTGGAAATTATACACAAAAGCTATTGTGATGTTCTCCCTATTAATAGTTCCTGTTGTTTTAATTTTAACCGTAGATTTACCCACTTGGGCGCAAATACTAGGTATGGTAATTGCGGGAATTGGTATGGCTGGTGTTGGCATGAATGTTATGCACGATGCAAACCATGGCTCTTTTTCAAGTAAAAAATGGGTTAACAAACTAATGGGTAGCAGCATCTACATTTTAGCAGGAAACGACTATAATTGGAAAGTACAACACAATGTATTACATCATACTTACACTAATATTCAAGGGCACGATGAAGATATTGATGCTGGAAGAATTATTAGATTTTCTAAACACACCAAATGGCTTAGAATTCATAAATACCAAAAATACTATGCGTTCTTCTTATACGGTTTGTTAACTGCAAACTGGGCAGTTACAACTGATTTTGTGCAAACCTATAAATATCTTAAGAGAAAATTAGCATATGGTAAAATGCCTCATCCTGCTACGCAATGGACAAAACTTATTATAGGTAAAATTGTATATTATTCTTTATGGTTTGTTTTACCAATATCACTAGGTTTTGCATGGTGGAAAGTTTTAATAGGATTCTTAGTTATGCATTATACAGCAGGAATCATCTTAAGTGTTGTATTCCAGTTGGCACACGTTATGCCTAATACAGAAATGCCGTTACCAGATGAAGAGGGAAACATGAAAAATACTTGGGCTATTCATCAATTGTTTACTACCTCAAATTTTTCACCAAAAAGTTGGTTGGCAGAATTTTATACTGGCGGATTAAACAGACAAGTAGAGCACCATTTGTTCACTAATATTAGCCATGTGCATTACAGTAAAATAGCAAAAATAGTTAAAGAAACTGCACAAGAATTCAGCTTACCTTATAATGAATACAACACCTTTTGGCAAGCTGTTTCCGAACATTACAATCAATTAAAAATGTTAGGCAAAAAACCTAGTATAGCCTAAAATTCATACTTACACTTATTAAACAAATAACCAAAAATGCAATTACTATCTGATAGAATTTTAAACATGGCTACGTCTGCTACTCTAGCAATGGCTGCAAAAGCGAGAGAACTTAGAGGCGAAGGAAAAGATATTATTGGCTTAAGTTTAGGAGAACCTGATTTTAATACTCCTGATTTTATTAAAGAAGCCGCTATACAAGCAATTAATGATAACTACAACTCCTATTCACCAGTTGATGGGTATGTTGAGTTAAAAGAAGCTATAATTACCAAGTTTAAACGTGATAATAATTTAACATATACTCCTTCTCAAATTGTTGTTTCTACAGGAGCAAAACAATCATTGGCAAATATTGCTGGCGTGATGCTTAATGAAGGTGATGAAGTTATTCTACCATGCCCATATTGGGTGAGTTATTCTGATATTGTAAAACTTTATGATGGTGTTCCTGTAGAGGTTAAAACATCTATTGATACCGATTTTAAAATGACTCCAAAACAGTTGGAGGCGGCTATTACACCAAACACAAAAATGATTTGGTTTAGCTCACCTTGCAACCCAAGTGGTTCAGTTTACAGTAAGACTGAATTAAGAGCTTTAGCAGATGTATTAGTGAAACACCCAAATATTTATGTCGTCTCTGATGAAATTTACGAACATATAAACTATGGTGAAGGACATGCAAGTATTGGGGAATTTGAGGATATGTATAACAATACTATAACGGTAAACGGTGTTTCTAAAGCATTCGCGATGACTGGATGGCGTATTGGATATATTGGTGCTCCAGAAAAAATAGCTAGAGCTTGTAATAAGATGCAAGGACAAATGACTAGTGGCGCTAACTGTATTGCACAACGAGCCGTAATCACAGCGCTAAATGAGTCCCCTTCCCGTGTTCAATATATGATTAACGAGTTTAAAGAACGTCGTGATTTAATACTAAAATTAGTTAATGGTATCGAAGGTTTTAAAGCCAATACACCAGATGGTGCCTTTTATGTGTTTCCTGATGTAACACATTACTTTGGAAAAACATTACGAGGTAAAAAGATAAATAATGCTACTGATTTTTCATTGTATTTATTAGAAGAAGCTCTTGTTGCTACGGTTACAGGCGAAGCTTTTGGAAATCCAGATTGTATTAGAATTTCTTATGCTGCTTCAAAAGAACAAATTATTGAAGCAATAAAACGAATTAAAGAAGTTGTGAGTTAAGTTACTCACGCCAATAAATGCTAAAAGGCCACTAAGTAATTAGTGGTCTTTTTTTGTTGTTTATTCTATCATTAATTAAAGATTAGAACTATAGTAATTAAAAACAATGATAGTTTTAATGTAGTTTCGGCTAAATTATTTATTAAATAGCTTCTACTTTTAATACATTGCTTTATACCAAAAATTGAAGTTGGTTTTTGATTGCTATAATTTTGCATTACAATAGTTTTATAGTGCGACGTTAAAAACCCAGAAGGTTTATTAATATAGTCTTCGTTTTGTTTAGGTACAGGTTCAAAGTTTTTAGTTAATAATACTAATTCCATGATTAATGATTTTTAATTGGTTATATAATATCGACGAGGAACTTTCTAAAATGTTACATCACACCATTAAAATCCTAGTGAAATTAGGGATAATTCACGTTAGTGATTGTCGTGAAAACGCCACAAAGAGTGACGAGTGAAGCCTAACAACCTTTTGAATTCGCTCAAGATAAACTTCAAGGGCTACCCTTATAGTAACTCCAAAAAAAAAAATTATACAACAAAATGTGAATTACCTATTTCGCCAGAAAAAAGGTGTAAATAAAATAAGCACTGTAAAAAGTTCTAAACGACCAATAAGCATTAAGAAACAAGCCCACCATTGTGCTAAAGGAGGCAATGCTGCATAGTTATTTACAGGTCCAAAATCCCCAAGTGCAGGACCAACATTACCTAAAGTAGATGCCGCTAAACCAATTGCCGATTTAAAATTAATTTCAAACATAGAAAACACCAAAGCACCTATTATAAAGGACAACATATATAGAATAAAAAATGCTAAGACGTTAAAAACAATAAACCTATTAATAGCTTTATTATTATAACGAACTGGTATGATTGCATTTGGGTGCAACGTGCGTTTAAACTCTAAAAAACTATTTTTAATCAATATTAAATGACGTACTACTTTCACACCCCCTGAGGTACTTCCTGCTGATCCGCCCAAAAACATAAGACCGAAAAATAAAACAACCAAAAAGGGCGTCCATAATGTATAATCTGCGGTAACAAAACCCGTTGTTGTTATAACAGATAATACTTGAAACAAACCATGTCTAAAAGCACTTTCAGCTTCTCCCCAAACCATTGGATGCACAATTGAAGACTTACTTATATCTGCACGAAAATAAATAATAACGGCCGCAATGATCGTAAATATAGCAATAAACTTAAAGTATAACTTAAACTCTTCATCATGGATTACTTTTTGAATTTTCCCCTTGAAAGCAAAATAACTAAGTACAAAATTAGTCCCTGCTAAAAACATAAATAATATGATGATATATTGTATTAAAGGTTGTCCATTCCAATATGCAATACTGGCATTTTTAGTAGAGAAGCCTCCCGTTGAAAGCGTACACAAGGAGTGATTAATAGCATCAAAAAAAGACATGCCAGCAACACTTAAAAGCAAGGTTTCTGCTGCAGTATAACCAAAATAAATAAGCCATAAACGTTTTGCTGTATCTGTAATTCTAGGATGTAATTTATCGGCGCTCGGTCCTGGAGCTTCCGCTGCAAAAAGCTGCATACCACCAATTCCAAGTAATGGTAAAATAGCAATGGCTAATACTATAATTCCCATTCCACCAATCCAATGCGTTAAACTACGCCAAAACAATATACCTTTGGGTACCGCTTCGATATCATTCAAAATTGAAGCTCCCGTAGTGGTATAACCAGACATCGTTTCGAAAAAAGCGTTTGTAAAACTAGGAATACTTTCTGTAAGTACATAAGGTAGAGTGCCGGATAATGACATGATTACCCATCCAAAACTTACAACAATATAACCCTCACGCTTATTTATTTCTTTTTTGTGACGCCTAGTAAAAACCATGGAAACAACTCCAACAAGTAATGTTATAATACCTGCCAAAAATATTTGAAATGTTACACCATCTTTATAAATTAAACTTACAAGTGCAGATAACAGCATAAAACCACCATTAAACAAAAGTAGTAGTCCTAAAAAGTGAAAAATAATTTTATAGTTGAGTTTCAATACTTAGATTTTAAAGAAATAATTTTTCAACGCGTTTTATTGATTTCAGCAGACAACATACTACAACACGATCACCCTCTTGAATTCTAAAACTACCCAGTGCTATAATACCAACACCATTTCTAATAACCCCTCCTATAGTTGCCGTTCTAGGGAAATCTATAGATTTAATTGTTTTATTACAAACAGCAGATGTTCCCTTTACCTCAAATTCCAACAACTCAGCGTTTAAATTACTCAGTTTCGTCATGGCAACAACTTCCCCCCTGCGTATGTATCTAAAAATATTATTTGCTGCTAACAGTTTTTTATTTATTAAAGTATCAATTCCAATAGAATGTGAAAGATCAAAATAGTCCATATTTTCGACCAAAGCTATCGTTTTTTTAACCCCTTTGGATTTCGCGACTAAACAAGACATAATGTTTGTTTCAGAATTAGCTCCAACTGCAATAAAGGCATCCATTTCACTAATGTTTTCTTCATCAAGTAAATCTACATTACGACCATCACTATTAATAACCAATACCTTTGTTAATTCTTCTGCAATTTCAAATGCTCTATCTCTATTTCCTTCTAAGAGCTTTACATTTAACCCTTTCTCACTTAAGTCTCTAGCTGTTTTATATGCTATTTGACTACCACCTAAAATCATCACGTTTTTAATAACTCTGTTAACTTTACCTGTAAGTCTACAAAGTTCATCCGCTCCACCTTCTGATGTTATAAAAACCACATTATCCCCTCGTTTAAACTTAGTGTCGCCCCTAGGAATAATCGTGTATTGCGTACCAAAACGTTGAATTGCAATAGGAACGAAATGTATTTCTGGAAAAATATCGGCAGCTTCTTTCACTGTTTTTCCAACAAAAGATGCTGACCTAGAAAGCGTTAATCCGGCCATAGTTAGTGCGCCATCCTCGAACTCGTAATTTTCGTTAAAGGATGATTGTTTTAATGATAATTCAATTTCTGAAGCTGCTAAAGCTTCTGGTGAAATCAACTCATCAATACCAAATTTTGTAAATCCAACCTCATCTTTATAATGGATAAATTCAGTATTAGAAATTCTTGCTATGGTTTTTTGAGCTCCAAGTTGTTTCGCTAAAACACATACTGTAATGTTAGTAGTTTCGCTTGATGTTACCGCTATAAATAATTCGCATGAATCAACACGAGCTTCTTTTAAAATAGAAATAGACGTTGCATCTCCTTTAATAACTCTAATATCTAAATGGGTATCCGCGTATGCTAAACTTTTTTTATTGGGATCAATTAAGTTTATTTCTTGAGATTCGTAAGACAATAATTTTGCCAAATGAAATCCAACTTCACCAGCACCTGCAATAATTATTTTCATTATTTAACTATCATAAAAAGTATAGCAAATATACTATAAAATAAATATTGCTAATCAAAATTGATTGATTATAATAATTAGAAATCTAATTATGTAAAGCTTTTCTAAAAGTTTATCTTTGCTCAAAAAATTTAAGATTTGTCAAAAGTAAAGCCTTACAAAAACAGCGATTTAGGTAAAAAAGACCAGGTTACTAAAATGTTCGATACAATTTCTAAAGATTATGATGGTTTAAACCGGGTAATTTCTTTTGGAATAGACATTAAATGGCGAAAAAAAGTAGTTAACCTAGTTAAAGAAGCCAATCCAGATACTATTTTAGATATTGCAACTGGAACTGGTGACCTGGCCATTAATCTTGCTAAAACTAATGCAACAAAAATTGTTGGTTTAGATATTAGCAGTGGTATGTTGGACATTGGAAAGCAAAAAATTAAAAAGAAATCTTTAGACTCTAAAATAGACATGATTTTGGGTGATTCTGAAGATATGCCTTTTGAAGATAATGCCTTTGATGCTATAACGGTTGCTTTTGGTGTACGTAACTTTGAAACCTTAGAAAACGGCTTAAAAGAAATATACAGAGTACTAAAACCCAACGGTACTTTTGTAATCTTAGAAACCTCTATCCCTGAAAAAACCCCTTATAAACAAGGCTATAAATTTTACACTAAAAACATTTTACCTCTTATTGGAAAAGCTTTTTCAAAAGACAGAAGTGCCTATAAATATTTATGCGAATCTGCATCCGTTTTTCCTTACGGAGAAGCTTTAAACAATATTTTACGTAAAAGTGGGTTTATAAATGTTGAAGATTTTCCACAAACATTAGGTGTGGCAACTATTTATAAATCATCTAAGTAATAATATGAAGTATTTTTTTGCGCTTATATCATTTTTATTCATCATTGAGTCTTCTAGCGCTCAGCTTTTTAAGAAAGAAAAAGTGCTTTATGATGCCAATCAAGGACGCGGATCTACAGATAATAATGCACTACGGTGGGGATATTTTTTGGGGATTAGCAATTACGATTTCAATTTTGATTACAATACCGATTTGCGTGATATTTATGTAAAGCGAAGCCCTGGTTTTAATGTGGGTTTAATCGGAAACTTGCGTATAAACAGCTTTATAGACTTACGTTTAGAACCAGGTTTATTAATTACTACAAGAGAATTATATTATAGTCAAGGTTGGTTTCAAGGCATTCCTGATGTAAAAGCCTCAGACTTAATTAGAGAGGTGAAATCTACATACATTCACATACCTTTATTAATAAAGATATCTACAAAACGTGTCAATAATTTTAAACCTTTTATTGTTGGAGGATTTTCTACAGCATTAAACCTATCAAGTAACGAAAACAACCCTGAAGACAATAGTAATGGACAGTTTAGAACAACTAAAAACTCTATTTTTTACGAACTAGGTTTTGGTATTGATTTTTATCTTTATAATTTCAAGTTTACACCATCAATTCGTGGTCTTTTTGGGATTAATGATGAATTGGTTAGAGATGAAGACCCCAACAGTCCTTGGACAACTAATATTGCAGGAATGAGAACACGAGGGGTTTTTATAAACTTTACGTTTCAATAAACGCTTTATCTCAATTTTATTTAAACTATTTACTGCAAACTATAGATTAATACTGCGAGTTTAAAATCAATTTCTACTAAATTCACTTAGTAAAATTGCTGTAGCCGTAGCTACATTCAAACTTTCAGTAGCTTGTAAATCGCCAAATCTTGGTATAGACATTTTTTCAGTAATCACAGCTTCAACTTCTTTTGAAACGCCATTAGCTTCATTACCCATTACTAAAACTCCGGTTTTGGGTAACGTTTTATGATACACATTCTCACCTTCCATAAAAGCACCAAAAACAGATGTTTCAATGCCTCTTAGAAAAGGCACCAAGTTCATATAACTAACATTAACCCTAGTTATAGAACCCATTGTTGCTTGAATTACTTTAGGATTAAAACAATCAACAGTTTCTTTACTACAAATTAATTCTTTCACTCCAAACCAATCACATAATCTAATAATAGTTCCTAAATTTCCTGGATCCCTTATTGAATCAAGAGCTACTATAAGTCCCGAATTATCAATAGGTTTTGATTCTGGAATTTTAAAAATAGCCAAAGCTTTATTAGGGGTGGTTAGAAAACTAATTCGCTTTAAATCTGAATCGGAAATTATAACTTCATCTTTGGCATCAATATTGAACGATGCTGTAGCATATAATTTCTGAAGCTCTAAATTGGATTGTAAAAGTTCTCTTATAGTTTTAACACCTTCAACGACAAAAAAACCATATTGCTGTCTATATTTTTTTTGCTTTAAACTCGTAATTAATTTTATTTGACTTTTAGAAAGCATTTATATTTTTTCTGTTTAAATAATGTATTTTTGAATATGTTATCAATATTTATATTACAAACTTACAAATACTGTTCTTTTTTAAAGTCTAAAACCTAAATTAACTATAATTTCATTTGAAAAAACAGCTCTCAAAAATATTATTTTTAGTACTACTTGCAATCGGCTTGTACTCTTGTGATACAGTAAAAAGAGTTGCTGAAGACGAACATTTACTTTCCAAAACTTCGGTTATTGTTAATGATAAAAAAGACAACACTGAAATCATAAATAGCCTTTTATACCAAAAGCCTAATAGAAAAATAGCAGGTATTCCGTTACGCTTGCATATTTACAATACTGCACGACCAAACAGAGACTCTTTATTTGAAACTTGGTTAAATAAGAGGCAAAAACGAAGAGCCCGATTAGAACGAAGGTATTCAATAAAACAGGTAAATAAATTAAAACAATCTGTGTTAGGCTTTAATAATTGGCTAAAAAGTACTGGCGAAGCTCCTACTATTGTAAATGAAGACGAAACTAAACGTTCTGTAAAACGTCTTAAAGATTATTACATTAATAATGGTTGGTTTAATGTTGAAGCTGATTTCGACATTAAAAAAAACGACAACAAACGTGCAGAAGTAAAATATAACGTTGAAACAAAACACCCTTTTCTAATTGATTCGATTTCAGATATATTAAAATCCCCGGTTATTGATTCTCTATATCAAAATATTAAAAAAAGCGCAATCATTAAAACTGGCGAACAGTATAGAACTTCAAATTTTGAAGAAGAGCGTGATCGAATTTCTACTTCATTACGTAATTCTGGATTATATCACTTTAATCAAGATTATATCACTTTTGAAATGGATACCATTGGAACTCACAAGAAGGTAAACGTTGGTATTAACATTCAAGACAGAGCCATTAGAACGCCCGATTCTATAAGAAGAGAACCATTTGAAATATACAAAATAAAGGATGTAAACATTATTACCGATTATACTTTTGATAACAGAAACAAACCATTTCAAGATTCTATTTCATACGGTAGTTACAAATTATATAGTTATGATAAAATTCGGTATAGACCAAAAGCCTTAACTGATGCTATTTTTATAACTCCTGGCGAAGTATTTAAGGATATTGACAGAACGAGAACTTACAGGTATATTAATGAGCTTCGGACATTTAAATATCCAAATATTGAATATACTGAAAACCGCGATAATACGCTTACTGACACCATTAGGCTTACACCATTAAAAAAGTTTAGTTTAAGTTTTAATGCCGATGTTTCACAAAGTGACATACAAACTGTTGGTTTTTCATTAAACCCAAGCTTGAAAATTAGAAATGTTTTTAAAGGAGCCGAAACTCTTGAAATATCAGGTATTGCCTCTATTGGCGCTTCAGATGACCTAAAAGAAGAAGGTGACCCATTTTTTGATATAATTGAATTTGGTGTAGATGTTAAGCTAACTATCCCAAGGCTTTTCTCTCCTTTTTATACTGAAAACATTATTCCTAAATACATGTCGCCCAGCACAAGAATTGGCTTAGCGACTACCAGTCAAAAAAATATCGGATTAGATAAACGAACTTTTAGTGGTAATTTTAGCTATAACTGGCTTCCTAACCCACAAGTTACGAACAGGCTGGATTTGTTTAATGTACAGTACGTTAGAAACCTAAATCCAGACAACTACTTTGGAGTTTATAATAATTCTTTCAGTTCTTTAAATAAAATAGCACAAGACGTTGGCTACATAGGTTCTGACAGCGATTTAACCATCCCTGATGGAGCGAACACTTTTATAGATTATGTCTTAAACCAAACAACCCCAAGTGAGATATCGAGTTCTCAATTAGAAACAATTAATGGTATAGATGAACGTCAAAACAGGCTTACAGAAAACAACCTTATACTGTCTTCAAGTTTCAACTTTACAAAGGATCAACGTACTAATTTATTTGATCATGACTTTTCAATTTTCCGTTTTAAACTAGAGCTAGCGGGTAATTTATTAGCTGGCACATCTAAACTCCTTGGGCTTAAGAAGGATAATGATGGGCGTTATGAATTTCTTAATGTCGCTTATTCGCAATATGTAAAAACAGAATTTGATTATATAAAGCACTGGGATTTAGGCAAAAAAAATGTACTTGCTACGCGGGCATTCTTTGGCATAGCCATCCCTTATGGAAACTCAAAAAGTATTCCATTTGCAAAAAGTTTTTTTGGAGGCGGACCTAACGATAATCGTGCGTGGTCTGCATATAATTTAGGCCCTGGAAGCTCAGAAACTACCAATGAGTTTAGCGAAGCAAATCTAAAACTGGCTTTTAGTGCAGAACAGCGCTTCAATATCTTTGGAAATTTAAACGGTGCTCTTTTTATTGACGCCGGTAACATTTGGAATGTTTTAGACAATGTTGAAGACGACAGAGCAACTTTTTCTGGATTTGACTCTTTAAAAGATATTGCTGTTGGTTCAGGTTTTGGTTTACGTTATGATTTCAGTTTTTTTGTATTCAGATTTGATATTGGCTTCAAAACCTACGATCCTTCTTATAGAGACAATAATAGATGGTTTAATGATTATAACTTTACTAATGCCGTTTATAACATTGGTATAAACTATCCTTTTTAGAGCCGTTTTCTTTAAATTATACTATAACGTTTTAGTATTACTTTGGTGTTTTCAAGCCCAAAAACAATCACAAATTATTTAAAAATTGATTACTTTCGCACTTACTAATTACAAATCATATTTAATTCTATAAAATGGGACACAATATAAAACCAGGAGTAGCTACAGGAAAAGAAGTTCAAGCTATTTTCAACCACGCAAAAGCTAATAATTATGCTCTACCAGCTGTAAACGTAATAGGCTCAGACACAATAAACGGTGTTTTAGAAACAGCAAAAGATTTAAATGCTCCAGTAATCATTCAATTTTCTAATGGTGGTGCGCAATTTAATGCAGGTAAAGGTTTAAGTAACGATGGCCAAAAAGCAGCTATTGCAGGTGCTGTTGCAGGTGCTAAACATGTACATACTCTAGCAGAAGCTTATGGTGTTCCAGTAATTCTACATACAGACCATTGTGCTAAAAAACTATTACCTTGGATTGATGGTCTATTAGACGCTAGTGAAAAACATTTTGCTGAAACTGGTAAATCTTTATTTAGTTCTCATATGATTGACCTTTCTGAAGAGCCAATCGAAGAAAACATTGAAATCTGTAAGCAATACCTTGAGCGCATGAGCAAAATGGGTATGACTTTAGAAATTGAACTTGGTATAACTGGTGGTGAAGAAGATGGTGTTGATAATACAGACGTTGATGATTCTAAACTATACACACAACCAGAAGAAGTAGCTTATGCTTACGAAGAGTTAAGTAAAGTAAGTCCACAATTCACAATTGCTGCTGCATTTGGTAACGTACACGGTGTTTATAAACCAGGAAACGTGAAATTAACGCCAAAAATCTTAAAGAATTCTCAAAATCATATCTCGAAAAAATATGGCGTAGAACATAATCACATCGATTTCGTTTTCCACGGTGGATCAGGATCTACAGTTGAAGAAATTCGTGAAGGTATTAGCTATGGCGTAATCAAAATGAATATTGACACTGATTTACAATACGCATTCATGACTGGTATTCGTGACTATATGGGAGACAAAGTTGAGTACTTAAAGTCTCAAATTGGAAACCCAGATGGTAGTGATTCTCCAAACAAAAAGTACTACGACCCAAGAGTTTGGTTACGCGCAGGAGAAGTTACTTTTGTAGAACGTTTAAAAAAGGCGTTTGAAGATTTAAATAATGTCAATACCTTATAAATTTAGGTAAATTTACCACAAATATATCTTAAAAAGGTTCTGTAATTAGCAGAATCTTTTTTGTTTATATAACTTAAAAACAGGTGATTACAAATAATAATTAATAAAATCATTTGTGTGTTACCACAAAATTAAAAAAAGGGTTAATTTTGTGATTGGGCTTTCTGCAGTCGCTTCCAGATAAAATCGGGACAGCTTCAACAAATGCCTCAAATGCTGTGTATCTACGATTTCATAAATTATAAAATCGAAATGCATGAGTAACTCGTAACACAGTTTTCGATTATCCGGATAATTTTAATCCGAAATCTTAAATAGTAAACATATCCTGAGCACGGTCAAAGGATTAAAATCGTAAAGCTTTATGTCTTGGTTTAAAAGAAAAACAAAAGGAATAACAACTACTACTGAAGAGAAAAAAGACACACCTAAAGGTTTGTGGTACAAATCTCCTACTGGTAAAATTGTTGACACAGAAGAGTTAGAAAAAAACTTCTATGTTAGTCCAGAAGATGGCTACCATGTTAGAATAGGTAGTAAAGAGTATTTTGAAATTCTTTTTGACGATAATAAATTCGAAGAATTAGATGCTAATTTAGAATCTAAAGACCCCCTAAAGTTTGAGGATACTAAAAAATACCCTGACCGTTTAAAAGCTGCTCAAAGTAAAACTAAATTAAAAGACGCTGTGAGAACAGCTGTTGGCAAATCTAAAGGTAAATACCTTGTTGTTGCCTGTATGGATTTCAGTTTTATTGGTGGCTCAATGGGAAGTGTTGTTGGAGAAAAAATCGCTAGAGCTGCAGATTACGCTTTAAAAAACAAACTACCGTTAATGGTAATTTCTAAATCTGGTGGAGCTCGTATGATGGAAGCTGCATTATCCCTAATGCAATTGGCTAAAACATCTGTGAAATTAGCACAATTAGCCGATGCTGGTCTTCCTTATATTTCGTTATGCACAGACCCTACAACTGGTGGTACAACGGCATCATTTGCTATGTTAGGTGATATTAATATTAGTGAACCAGGAGCTTTAATAGGTTTCGCAGGTCCTCGTATAGTAAGAGATACAACAGGAAAAGAATTACCAGAAGGGTTTCAAACTTCAGAGTTTTTATTGGAACATGGTTTCTTAGATTTTATAACACTTCGTAAAAATTTAAAACATAAGGTAAATCAATATTTAGATTTAATATTAAATCAACCTTTAAGAGCATAAAAAAAGCGAGCCAAATGGCTCGCTTTTTTTATGCTCCTTTAAGAAAAATTGAAAACTCGGTTCCTTGACCAATTTTACTAGTAACTTCTACTTTTCCTCCTAAAGATTCAATATGATTTCTAGTAATAAATAGCCCTAGGCCAATAGCATCTTTATTGTTGTGAAATGTCTTATAAAGTTGAAATAATTTTTTTCCATATTTTTCCATATCAATTCCTATTCCATTATCAGAAATCTTAAAAATAACAGAGTCGTTTTCAATCAATGACGTTAATTTAATTTTGGGTTCCCGTTCTTCAGACCTATATTTAATGGCGTTTGTTAAAAAATTCAAAATAATACTATCCAAATATGCTGGTATACCCTTAATTTTTAGTTCGTGATCTACATTATTTACAATAGTTGTTTTTGTGTTTTTAGCATAGGCAGTAACCGTATAAATTGCTTTTTCAACATAATCATGCAAATTTAAAGTCTCTAATTGTTGTGAATCTACTTGCTTAATTTTCGCAACTTCGGTTAAATGCGATACTGTCTCTTCTAAATTTTCAATAGCGTTTCTTAAAAGTACAAAACTTTCATTCTCTTTTAACCACGAAAATTCGTCTTCTAAAAATCCTTCTATTGTAGATAAATTGCCTGAATGAGATCGTAAATTATGGGTTATGATATCAGCGAAAGCTGTTAGTCGTTCATTTTGTTCTCTAACAACACTTAACATTAACCTGAGTTTATCTTGGTTTAATTTTCGACTTGTAACATCAGAGAACTGCCATATCATCTGACTTGGACTACCATCTGGGTTATTCATTAATGAAACGGATATTAAAACCCATATTATGGAACCATCTTTATGAAAATATCGTTGCCTAACTCTATATCTATTGATTTCTCCTTGCATTAAGTGCTGGTACTTTATAGTATGAATACCTAGATCTTCTCTGTAAATGATATTTTCAATGTTCATGTTGAATAACTCATTTCTTGCATAACCAAATAGTTCGCACACACTATCGTTTACCTTTATCCAATCACCATCTAAAGTCAATATGGCAATACCATCATAAGTATTATTGAAAATTTTCTCTAAAGAATCGTAGGTGTCAGGAAAGGTGCCTTGAGGCGATAGTGATTTCATGAATTTATGAGTTATTAATTATTTAAAAATTACTTAAACTATAAAATTCAATTCTTGGGAGAAATAATAGTAAAAGTTACGCAAAAAAATGTTTCAAACCAAAAAAGTATTATATTTGCCGATCGAAAGAAAGGCTTTCGTGTACATAACAATCATTTACAATAATATTAGCATGTATTTAGATCAAAAAGAAAAAGAGAAAATCTTTAAAAAACACGGTAATAATGCAAAAGACACTGGATCTGCAGAGGGACAAATTGCATTGTTTACGCACAGAATTAATTACTTAACAGGACACTTAAAAAACAATCGTAAAGATTACAATACTGAGCGTTCATTAGTAAAGTTAGTAGGTAAAAGAAGAAGCTTACTTGATTACTTAACAAAGAAAGATATCTTAAGATATCGTGCCATAGTTAAAGAATTAGGATTAAGAAAATAATTTAAAAAGAGGCTTTTATTAGCCTCTTTTTTGTTTTTGCGTTAGGGATTACGGCAGCATCCTTTTTTGACATTAAAAAGCAAAAAAGATATAGTTAAAGGCCCGACCTCTAAGGGGCGCACTCATAATATAACTCGAGCGTAAGAGTTTAAACTACGCATTAGAAGAAGCTAATTATAGTTTTTCATTGGTCACACACACA
>NZ_CAJQQI010000040.1 GCF_905480415.1 uncultured Algibacter sp.
TACTAATTTTCAATTCCTTTACAATGGCAAAAAAGAGATTCAAATTTCTAGCCGTGCAAATACCGTAAAGATAATTATTGTGAATAAAAAAAGCCGCTTGAAAATCACATGATTAACAAGAGGCTTTAGTACTGAAGACGGGACTTGAACCCGTACGTCCTAATGGACATTGGATTTTAAGTCCAACGTGTCTACCAATTCCACCACTTCAGCATTGGTATATTTTAAGAAAGTTTCAGAGCGAAAGACGGGATTTGAACCCGCGACCCCCACCTTGGCAAGGTGATGCTCTACCCCTGAGCTACTTTCGCAGTCTTTAAATGAACATACAACCTTTCGATTGCGGATGCAAATTTAAAATATTTCTACTAAAACCAAAGCCTTTTAACAAAATAAATAAAAATAATTTTAAGCTTGTTTTTTCTTAATTAACATACGCTTAATTTCATTCAATTTCATAAGGGCTTCAACAGGTGTAAGTGTATCAATATCAAGGTGTAATATTTCATCTTTAATGTTTTCTAACAAAGGATCATCAAGATTGAAAAAACTCAATTGCATATCGTCATTCAAGGTTTTTACTTTATCTGTAAGCTCTTCACTAGAATGTGACTGCTCTAATTTCTTTAAAATCTTATTCGCACGGTGTAAAACTTGTTGCGGCATACCAGCCATTTTAGCTACGTGAATACCAAAACTATGTGCACTACCACCTGCTACCAATTTCCTTAAGAATAATACATTGTCTTTTAACTCTTTTACAGACACATTGAAATTATTAATACGCCCGAAGGTTTCACTCATCTCATTTAACTCGTGATAGTGGGTTGCAAACAATGTTTTAGGCTTGGCAGGATGTTCATGTAAATATTCGCTAATCGCCCAAGCAATGGAAATACCATCATACGTACTCGTACCTCTTCCAATTTCATCTAACAACACCAAGCTCCTATCAGAAATATTATTTAAAATAGAGGCTGTTTCATTCATTTCTACCATAAAGGTAGATTCTCCCATTGAAATATTATCACTAGCACCTACTCTAGTAAAAATCTTATCGACCAAACCTATCCTAGCTGCTTTTGCAGGCACAAAACTACCAATTTGGGCCAACAAAACGATTAAAGCTGTTTGGCGTAATATGGCCGACTTACCAGACATATTAGGCCCTGTAATCATAATGATTTGTTGACTTGTTCTATCCAGAAAAACATCATTAGCAATATAGGCTTCACCAATAGGTAATTGCTTTTCTATAACAGGATGACGGCCATCTTTAATCTCTAAATCAAATGAATCATCTATTGTTGGATAGATATAATTATTATCTTTTGCCAATTGTGCAAAACCACATAAACAGTCCAGTTGTCCAATTAAATATGCGTTTTGTTGAACTGGCTTTATATATTGATTTAACCAACCAATCAATTCTGAAAACAATTGTTGCTCTATAGCTTGAATTCTATCTTCAGCACCTAATATTTTGGCTTCGTATTCTTTAAGTTCTTCTGTAATATAACGTTCAGCATTTACCAAGGTTTGCTTACGAATCCATTCCTCAGGAACTTTATCTTTATGGGTATTTCGCACTTCAATGTAATATCCAAATACGTTATTTGAAGCAATTTTAAGCGATGTGATTCCCGTACGTTCACTTTCCCGTTCTAGCATTTTATCTAGATAATCTTTACCAGATTTTGACAACCCTCTTAGCTCATCTAATTCCGAAGAAAAGCCAATAGCAATACTGCTGCCTTTCAATACATTTACAGGAGCTTCTTCGTTTAAAGTCTCTTTTATTCTTTCACGAAGCACCTCACAACTTTGAAGTTTGTCTCCAATAATTCTTAAAGATTCATTATCACAATTTGAAGCCAATGCTTTTATGGGCACAATAGCTTCCAAAGAATTTTTAAGCTGAATGACCTCACGTGGATTCACCTTACCTGTCGCTGTTTTAGAGATTAAACGTTCTAAATCACCAATATGTTTGATGTGGTTTTGAACCTTCTGAAGTACCGTATTTTCTTTAGTCAAAAAACTAACCACTTCATGCCGTTGCTTAATTTTTTTAACGTTTTTTAAAGGAAGTGCCAACCAGCGTTTCAATAACCTTCCACCCATAGGTGAAATGGTTTTATCAATCACATTTAGAAGCGTTACCGCATTGTTGTTAGTAGAATTATAAAGCTCTAAATTTCTGATAGTGAATTTATCCATCCACACATAATCATCTTCTGCAATTCTAGAAATAGAGGTAATATGTTGTAACTTATTATGCTGTGTTTCCCCTAAATAATGAAGAATAGAACCCGACGCAATAATACCTTCGTACAAATCTTCAATTCCAAAACCTTTTAAGGTTTTAGTGTCGAAATGTTTGATTAAGGTTTCATAAGCATAATCTGTTTGATAAACCCAATCTTCTAAATAAAAGGTGTGAAAATCGTTACCAAAAGTGTCATTAAACAAACTGCGTTTTTGCTTAGACACTAATACCTCACTAGGACTAAAATTTTGAAGCAACTTATCAATATACTCCGCATTTCCTTGAGAAGTTAAAAATTCCCCTGTAGAAATATCTAAAAACGAAATTCCAATATATTTTTTATCAAAATATACCGAACACAAAAAGTTATTGGATTTTGACACTAAAACCTCATCATTTAAGGCAACTCCTGGAGTTACCAATTCGGTCACACCACGCTTTACGATGGTTTTGGTCTGTTTCGGATCTTCCAATTGGTCGCAAATAGCAACACGTTGTCCTGCTTTAACCAATTTAGGTAAATAGGTATTGATAGAATGGTGTGGAAAACCTGCCAACTCAATTTCACTCTGACTTCCAGCACCGCGTTTGGTTAAAATAATACCTAAAATACCTGCAGCTTTAATAGCGTCACTACCAAAGGTTTCGTAAAAATCGCCCACACGAAACAACAACAACGCATCAGGATACTTTGCTTTAATGGCATTGTACTGCTTCATTAACGGGGTTACTTTTTTTACTTTTTTAGCCAATGGAAAAGTGATTTATTAATGTTATTTTTGACAAAATTGTAGCATGCAATGTACCATTAATTTCATGTTTTTTGAAGTTCATTCTTTAGAAGTTATCTACAATTAGAACGAGATTTCAACAATAAAACCATGCGCAAACTTAAAAATAGTGAATTAGACAGATTAAACGTTGATGCTTTTAAAGAAGCTAAAAAAACACCGATCATTATAATTCTTGATAATATTAGAAGCTTAAATAATATAGGCTCTGTGTTTAGAACGAGTGATGCTTTTTTAGTTGAAAAAATTTACCTCTGTGGTATTACGGCAACGCCGCCCCACAAAGACATTCATAAAACAGCTTTGGGAAGCACTGACACTGTTGCTTGGGAATATACTAAAGACACGATGGATTTAGTTGAAAAACTAAAACTTGACAACGTAAAAATCTGTTCGATTGAGCAAGCTGAAAATGCGACTATGCTAAACAAATTTGTTGTTGAACCCAACACCACATATGCTTTAGTTTTTGGAAACGAAGTAAAAGGTGTAGCTCAAGATGTAGTTAATTCAAGCGATGCAGTTATTGAAATACCTCAATTTGGCACGAAACACTCTCTAAATATTTCGGTAAGCTGCGGAGTTGTTGTTTGGGATATTTTTAATAAGCTGTCATCAAATGTAAAATAGGTGTTAAAAAAAACAAAGAAACCTTGGCCTGCTAAAGATGTGATGAACCAGATTTATGAAATGAATCTTTGGGGAGGAAACCAATTCGATTTTTATTCCGGAATTGGTTCGCATGATGCAAAAATTATAGACCCATA
>NZ_CAJQQI010000041.1 GCF_905480415.1 uncultured Algibacter sp.
TAAAACAAGAATTACAATCAAAACAAATAAACATACGACTCTAATGGACATCAAGTATAACAGTGCCGGATTAATCCCAGCAATTATTCAAGATTCGACAACCAAAACCGTTTTAATGCTCGGGTATATGAATGCTGAAGCGGTTTCCAAAACTCTGGAAACTAATAAGGTAACTTTCTTTAGTCGAAGCAAGCAGCGCCTTTGGACAAAAGGGGAGGAGAGTGGTCATTTTTTAACCTTAAACAGTTTGAAGAATGATTGTGATAACGACACCTTACTCATTCAGGCAACTCCAGAAGGCCCAACCTGCCATAAAGGAACGGATAGCTGTTGGGGGGCGACTAACGCCGAATCGTATGGGTTTTTATCAGAATTAGAATCCATTATTTCCGATCGAAGAGAAAATGCTTCCGCTGAAACGTCTTATGTGTCCGAATTATTTGAAAAAGGCATCAATAAAATTGCTCAAAAAGTAGGCGAGGAGGCCGTTGAAGTGGTGATTGAAGCGAAAGATGCAAACGATGATTTGTTTTTAAATGAAAGTGCCGATTTATTATTTCATTACTTAATTTTATTGCAAGCAAAAGGCTTTAAGCTCGATTCGGTTATTGAGGTTTTGAAATCGAGACATTAATTTTGTAACTCTTTTTAAAATACCGACCTTGTAGTCATGTTGCAAAAACGCTATTTTTATTTAGTCAAAGTTCAGTTTTTAGGCTACCGGTTTCATGGTTGGCAAAAACAACCCAACACCAAAACTGTGCATCTGATGATTGATCGCACCCTAAAATTTATACTGGGAGAACAATCTTTTAAAACACTCGGAGCGGGGCGAACGGATGCCATGGTCTCTGCGAGTGAGGCTGCTTTTGAATTGTTTTTAGATGGACAACCCTTACAGGATTTAGTCGAATTTATGGGAACGTTTAATCAAAACCTTCCACAAGATATTAGAGCGTTGAGCATTGAAGAAGTGGATGCGAAATTTAATATCATTCAGGATTCAAAATTAAAAGAATACCATTATGTATTTGCACAGGGCGAAAAGTTTCATCCGTTTGCAGCACCGATACTGACCACTATTTTAGAGCCGTTGGATATCGATTTAATGAAAGAAGGGGCACTGTTGTTTGAAGGTAAAAACAATTATAAAACCTATTGTTATAAACCTACGAATGAAGGCGTTTATGATCGAGAATTGATCGGTTGTGAGCTGATTGAGAACACACTGTACACGGCCAGTTTTTTTCCTAAAAAAAGTTATGTTTTAAAAGTGATTGGAAAAGGGTTTGGACGGCATCAAATTCGATTGATGATGGGGGCTTTGATCAAATTAGGACGGGGCGAAATCGATTTGGAGTATATTAAAGACAGTTTGAAATCTGAAAGTGAGTTTGTCATGGATTATATTGCACCAGCATCGGGCTTGATTTTACATAAAATAGAATTTAAAAAACCATAAGTTATGATCTCCAAAGATGTATTTAGTTTTCTAAAAAAATTGCAAAAAAACAATAACCGCGATTGGTTTCATGACCATAAAGCGAGTTTTAAGGAAATTGAATTGGACGTGAAACAATTTTATAGTCAGTTATCTGAGCAACTAAATCAGTTTGATTCGATTGATACATTTAAAGTATTTCGAATTTATAGAGATGTTCGTTTTTCAAAGAATAAATTACCTTACAAAACCCATTTTGGGGGGAGCTTTCATCGGACGAAACCAGAATTAAGAGGGGGTTATTACTTACATCTTGCCCCCGAAAACGAAAGTTTTATTGCCACTGGTTTTTGGGATCCTAGTAAAGAAGACCTTTTGAGAATCCGTAAAGAGTTTGAAATGGATTCGGAAGATATCCGAGCGTTGATGGATACACCTGCATTTAAAGCGGTTTGGGGGACGGTTCAAGGGGATGAATTGAAATCGGCTCCAAGAGGGTTTGACAAGCAAGATCCAAACATTGATTTGATTCGTAAAAAACAGTTTATTTTTGTGCGAAAATATTCTGATAAAGCCGTATTATCCAAAGACTTTGAACATCAAATCGTTGAGAGTTTTAAAGTGATCAGACCTTATTTTGATTATATGAGCTCGGTATTAACCACCAATTTGAATGGCGAATCTACGTTGTAGGGCGGGCTTCTGAGAGTACCTGAACATGGCTAATTAAACGTTCTTTAATAATGCCGGTCATTCGTTTATTTAAGGCGGATGCATTTTCAATGTACTGGGAATATTCTTCGACCGAAAACAGACCAATAATGAGGTCTTTTAGGCTGTTTCTAAAAGCGGTATTTTTTACAATCGCAGTATCGATATACATGATTTTTTTCTCAACCGACAAATCAAAAAACACGTTTTTGTAGGTTTTACAATAATTCAAAAATACGGCGATTAACAGATCATTTTGAAACTTTATAATCGGTCGTAAAATGGAATTTTGAAAATATTCTTCGGATGACATTTCCGTTTTAACCGTTCCTGTTATGACGTCAGGTCGAAGGGATTTTAAACTCGAATCTCTTAAACTCATGGCTTATTTTTTAGAGGCTGGAAAAAGAGGCGATTCCGCAATTTTTAGATCAAAATCATTTACAGATGCTATCATATGATCAAAAATGTCTGCAATAATAAATTCATAGTTTTTCCAACGTTTATCACTACTAAAGGCATAAATTTCAATGGGTAGCCCTTGCGCTGTAGGTTGTAACTGTCGCACCATAATCATCATGTCTTTATTGATCGCCGAATGTTGTTCAATAAATGTTTCCATGTATTTTCTAAAAACGCCAATATTGGTTAGATTTCGTCCATTAATTAGTAGCGATTTATCAATCGTATGATTTTCGTTATAGGTCTTGATGTCCTGAGAGCGTTGTAAAATATAATCGGATATAAGTTGAATTTTAGACATTTTTAGAATATCATCCTGACTCAAGTTTTTAACACTCTCCATCCGAATGTTCAAAGAACGCTTAATACGTCTTCCGTTCGATTCGTCCATTCCGCGCCAGTTTTTAAAGGAGTCGGAGATCAGGGCATAGGTGGGGATGGTGGTGATGGTGTTGTCAAAATTTTGAACTTTTACCGTTGCTAAATTAATTTCAATGACATCGCCATCGGCACCAAATTTCTCTAAGGTAATCCAGTCTCCAATACGAACCATGTCATTAATAGACACCTGTATACTGGCCACAAACCCAAGAATAGTATCTCTAAACACCAAAATAATAATGGCCGAAACGGTTCCTAATCCCGCAATAAATTTAAAAAATGAAATTCCGGTGATTATAGCGACAGTTCCAAAAATTCCGGTCATCCATACAAAAATCATAAAGACCTGAATATAACTATCTACAGGTTTATCTTTAAGGAAACTAAGGGTTTTGAAATATATTTTTAAAGAGTTGAGGACATTTCTTACGCCCCAAATTGTAAGGCCTATTCCAACTAATAAAATGGTTTTCTCACAAAATTCTTTCCCATTCTCGAACCCATTAAATAAACTAGGAATGAGATTATAGGTTAGGATATAAGGGACTATTTGAGCAATGCTACCAGGAACTCTATTTTCGAGCATGATATCATCAAAATCCGTTTTAGATTTATTTGCAATCTTTGTAAACGTTGCCCGAATAATTTTCTTTAAAACAACATCAACAATATAAATAAGGATTGTTAGAAGTATAAACAAACCAGAAATACTTAGAAATGAAGCGATGTTTTCGGATAGCCCCCATGAAGTTAATAACTGAACGATCAAATCGATAATATGTTCCATTGTTTAGGCTGTTTTTCTGAGTTTGTATTCGACGATAAACGTTCCAAAAGGAATGATAGACGCTAAGGCAATTAAAATAAAATGTTTTTTAAACCATTTATGATCGAATCGTAATACGATCACAAATGCGATATACGCCATAAATAGAAACCCATGCGGCATGCCGAGCATTTTAACAAGTGTCACGTCGCCATTAAGATACTTTAAAGGCACGCCAACAAATAGTAATAGAATATACGACAAGCCTTCTAAAAAGGCGATGACACGGAATATGGTAAGAGTTTTCATTGGCTTTATTTGTATGCTACAAAATTAGTGAACTAAACTGAATAGAGGGCATTGGAAGTTGAAATATTCTATTTTACATAATATAAATTATAGTACAAATGTATTGTTTAGTTAGTAAGAAAGGTTTATCCATTTGATAGCTATAATTTGTCATTATGTAAAATTGCCGCTACCAAGCGCTCGATTGTTTTATAACTCAAATGCGTAGCATTCACGAGCTCCAAAATATTAAATAGAAATAACGCGAGTAATTATCCATCGCTTGCCAACGCCAAAATAAAAGCTAACCTTTTTACTCTTATTAAAAATCGCGTATTCGATAAAATGTACACAATAAAAAAATTTAGACGATTCTCGTGAGCTTGCCACAAGAGCATAAATTTTAAGAAAAATAAAATTCTATGCACTTGTTATATTTAGAACTTCAAATAATCCTTTTTTTAATGTTTCATTATTAAGTATTTTAAAAATTGATTCTCAATCAATTCTTCAAAATAATGTCTTGAAACAAAAGAAACAAAAATTCATGGCTGCATATAATTTTGGAAACAATTAACGGTTCATTCGCTATATTTTAGACTATTTAGCGTTAAGAAAATGTACCCAAAGTACATTTTTAGTTAAATACGATTTGAAACAAGGTTTTAGTAAAGTATTGTATCCTAATACAATCATCCACAGGATAATTGTATTTGTATAGCCTAAAATATGCACACTCATTTCACCTATTGTTTAAACAAAATTTTATGAGGCCAAGTTTAACATGGAGATTCTATTTTACATAATAAAAACCTTTATGTATTTGAGACTAAATTTTAAAAACCTCTTGTGGTTGTTTAAAACTTTTAAATTCCAACATATATCCATTTGGGTCTTTAACAAAAAATGATAAATGTTCTCCAGATTTATTTTTTAGAAAAGTTGCTTGTGTTACTAATTCTAAATTCAGTTCATTAAGTTTAGAATACATTCTACCCCATTCTTCTACATTTAGAATAATCCCAAAATGAAAAGTAGGAAGAATTTTTCCCTCAAACACATAGTTAGGGCTATTAAAATTAAATTTAGCTGCTTGGGTAAAGGTTATTTGATGTCCAAATAAGTTAATATCTACCCAGTTATTAGAATGCCTTCCTAAAACTGCACCAACGGTTTCAATATAAAACGTTTTGGTTTCTTCAGCATTTGTGCATGGTAATGATAAGTGAAATAAAGTTTCCATATTAATTTGCTTTAATTGGTTATAAGTAATCTTTATTCAAATAAAAAAATCTTGTATTAATTTACTTGTTTTCTAAACTGGTCAAAATATAATGTTATTGCACTTCGGTCGTCTTTATCCAGGTATTCAAGTGCATCATACCAAGAAACCCACAGCACTTTTTTAAACTTATGAGGTTCTAATACTTCAATATTTTTTATTGAAGTATTTGTTATAAAATAATGCTTATAGATTTCTTTTTTTTTAGTGTTATTATTCTTCCTTGATAGAAAATAAGTCAATTCTTTCTTTTTGAGCTTTAACCCTATTTCCTCAAAAGTTTCTCTTATTAATGATTGAATATCTGTTTCTTTTTTCTTTTTCACACCACCAGCAAGTGAATACTTTTTCTTCTCACCTATTTTTTCAAGAACAAGAATTTTGTCATTCTTTATGGCAATAAGTCTAGATTTATCAATTTTACTAAACATGATTAATTCTTTAGCTTAATCTAATTCATTTAAAATATCAATATCCACACCATCATCAGTAGAATCATCATCTTCTTCTTCATGTTCTTCCATAGCTTGAACTAATCTTTTTCCAACTTTTACTAAATATGCTGTGTCTTCGGTTCTTACTTCAACAGCCTCTATGTATTCATTTTGCGCATTTCTAAACGCAATTATATCCTTATCAGAATATCCGTCAGGAAATTTATCCACTAATAGATTTAAAATGTCTTCATTTAACTTTTGATAATCTACAATTTTACGTATCATTTTTTTAGAGTTACATGCCTAACAAATAGGCAAAGATTAACGGAGCAACGATCGTAGCATCACTCTCTATTATAAATTTTGGTGTATTAATATCTAATTTTCCCCAAGTTATTTTTTCATTCGGAACTGCTCCTGAATACGAACCATAACTTGTAGTAGAATCACTTATTTGGCAGAAATAACTCCAAAAAGGAGTGTCTGTTCGCTCCATATCTTGATATAGCATTGGAACGACACATATTGGAAAATCTCCTGCTATTCCACCTCCTATTTGAAAGAATCCTATACCATTATCCGAATTATCAGAATACCAATCTGCAAGAAAGGTCATATACTCAATTCCAGATTTCATAGTACTGGCTTTAAGCTCTCCTTTTAGGACATAACTTGCAAAAATATTTCCCATAGTACTATCTTCCCACCCTGGACAAATTATAGGTAGATTCTTTTCTGCTGCTGCATACATCCATGAATCTTTTAAATCTATTTCGTAGTATTCTTCTAAGACTCCAGATAATAACATTTTATACATGTACTCATGTGGTAGATAACGTTCTCCTTTATCATCTGCATCCTTCCATATTTTATAAATATGTTGTTGTAATCTTCTAAACGCTTCTTCTTCTGGGATACAGGTATCAGTAACACGGTTAAGGCCTTGTTCTAATAAATCCCATTCTTCTTCTGGCGTTAAGTCTCTATAGTTAGGAATACGTTTATAATGAGAATGTGCAACCAAATTCATAATATCCTCTTCTAAATTTGCTCCTGTACAAGAAATAATTTGCACTTTATCTTGTCGTATCATTTTAGCAAAAATCTTTCCTATTTCTGCTGTACTCATTGCTCCTGCCAAAGACACTAACATCTTTGAACCTTTATCTAATTGCTCTTCATAAGATTTAGCTGCGTCTACAACTGTAGCCGCATTGAAATGCAAATAATATGTTTCTATAAATTCTGTTATTGGTTTGTTCATTTTTAAATTTTTTCGATTATAACTTGAATAACTTCAAAAAGGATTAAAATAATAATAATCCATTCTAACATGCTACTATATCTATGTTGCAAAATATCTTTAAATAGGTCTAAATTTTCTTTTATAACATTTAGGTAGAATTGTAATCCGTGATGACGTTTTACTATATCTAACTCATCTTTTATTTGATAATCTAATTTCGATAGCTCTTCATTTGACCATGCCAAATCTGAAGAGTCGAATATGAATAAATTTTCTGCGATACTATTTTTAAGATTCATCGTTTTTCCGATATAAATACGCATCTGTTTTTTTGAAAGTTTAATATTACCAGTGTTTTCTAACTGTTTTGCGTAAATAAGAGTACTCTCATGCAAATTTTCGGTTTTATTTAAATAATGCTTTAATGCTACCGATTGACCTAAATTGAGCATGATAATATGTGCTACATCTTTAGAAAGATTGTCAACTTGAATTTTTCCAAAATCAACTTCAGTAGAATCCCCTATTTCTATGATATACTCTTCTTTTGGAGAAAATTCTAATGAAAATTCTATTTCTAGAAAAGTTGATAAAATACTATCTATAAAACCCTTTTCACAATTTAAAAACACAATACTTCCATAGTCTTTCACATACATAAAAGACTCTTTTGCAATACTATATAACAAAAAAGAGTGCTCTCTTCTTAATATTGAAAGCTCACAATTAGATCGAAATTTTTTCAAATCGATATGATTTTCAATATGATATGCAACAACTTTATATTCCATTATTAAAACAGATAATAATTAGACTAATAATCAACGTCTTCATTAAATTTTGAAAAATTATTAGTTTTTGGTTTATCATTAAATGTACTATCAAATTCGTCTTCAATAGTCTCATTTTGAAACTTATAACTTAACATTTTGTAATACAGTTTTGCAGCAAGAAAATCTGAAGATTTATCTATTTCATTAGGGCATAACTCAACAATATCAAAACCAATAACATTTTTTTTTGCAAATACTTGCTTAAGAAAGTCTATAGTTTCATACCAAAGTAAACCACCTGGTTCTGGTGTACCTGTGCTTGGTAATATTGAAGGGTCGAAAGCATCTAAATCGAATGTAATGAATACATTATCTGTCATTTGGTCAATTGCTGAATCCATCCAAGAATCATCTATTGCCATATCGTGAGCAAAATAAGTTTTGTCTAAATTCATAACAGATTTCTCTTTTATGTCTATAGAACGAATACCTACTTGAATTAAATTGGTATTCTGACTTGCTTCATAAACAGCGCAAGCATGATTGCATGAGCTACCTTCATAACTTTTTCTTAAATCTGCATGTGCATCTATATGCAATACTGTTAAGTTTGGAAACATCTCATTAAATGCTCTAATAGTACCAATAGATATAGAATGCTCTCCTCCAAAAATGGTTACAAACTTATTTTTCTTAATGTATTTTTTTGTGACTTCATGTACTGCATCCACCATACTTTCTGGAGAGGTATTTTCAGTAACAGCATCGGTTAAGTAAACACCTTGTTTATAAACTTCTGAACCAGTCTCAATATCGTAAAGTTCCATGTTTTCAGAAGCTTCTAAAAAGGCTTTTGGTCCTTTATCAGCCCCTTTTTGCCATGTGCTTGTTCCATCATAAGGGACAGGTATTAATACAATTTTCGCGTTTTCTAATTTTGCAAATTCTTCTGGTATTCCAGCATAAGTTTTAATATCCATTTTATTTGTGTGCTAATTGAAATTCAGTATTTAAATTTTGTATCGTATTAGTTTCAGGCTTTTTATCATAGCCTAAAATTTCAAGCAATTCCTCACTTTTTTGTTGTTCTCTAAATAATCGTGTTGTAATAATACCGTGTTCATTTTTATCAATTATAACATGTTTGGGAGCAGGAATTAAACAGTGTTGCAAGCCCCCATAACCTCCAATGGTTTCTTGATAAGCTCCAGTATTAAAAAAGCCAATATATAAGGGTTTATCTTTATTGTATTTTGGTAAATAGATAGCGTTCATGTGTTGTTCACTGTTATAATAATCATCACTGTCACAAGTTAATCCTCCGAGTAAAACACGCTCATAAGAATCATTCCAACGGTTTATTGGCAACATGATGAAACGTTTGTTAATTGCCCAAGTATCTGGAAGGGTTGTGATAAAAGACGAATTAATCATATTCCATTTTTCTCTATCGTTTTGTTGCTTTTGATACAGCACTTCATAAATTACTCCACCACTTTCTCCAACTGTAAAACTCCCAAACTCTGTAAAAATATTAGGCACATCTACACCTTCCTCTTCACAGGATAGCTTAATTTGATTGATTATTTCATCTATGATGTATTCATAATCAAAATCAAATGCTAATGAATTTTTAATAGGGAATCCTCCTCCAATATTCAAACTGTTTAGTGAAGGACATATTTTTTTTAAACTTGTATAAACTTTTAGACATTTTAAAAGCTCATTCCAATAGTAAGCATTATCTCTAATACCTGTGTTAATAAAGAAATGAAGCATTTTAAGTTCTACTTTAGGATTGTCTTTAATTTGTTTGTTGTAAAAAGGCACAATGTTTTTGTAACCTATTCCTAATCGAGAAGTATAAAATTCAAATTTTGGCTCTTCTTCCGAGGCTATACGAATGCCTATATTATAGTTTTCATGTATTTCATTTGAGAGTAAATCTATTTCTTCGTAGTTGTCAATAATTGGAATGCAATTTTGATGACCATTATTGATTAACCTCGCAATATTTGTGATGTATTGAGCACGCTTGAAACCATTACTGATAACAAATGTATTGTCATTTATTTTGCCCTCACTTTTTAGAGATTCAACAATATCTATATCAAAAGCCGAAGAGGTTTCAATATGTATGTCATTTTTCAAAGCTTCATTTAAAACATGCTTAAAATGCGAGCTTTTTGTACAATAGCAATAGTTATAATTCCCATTATAGCTATGCTTCTTAATGGCGTTCTTAAACCATACCTTTGAATTATTTATATTATCGGAAATTTTAGGTAAGTATGTAAATTTTAAAGGTGCACCATAAGTTTCAACCAATTTATTTAGGTCTATATCATGAAAGCGTAAGTGGTCTTTGTCAAGAAGAAATTCTTCTTGAGGAAAATCAAAAGTTTGATTGACTAAATCAATATATTTTGTATTCATTATAAATGTGATAAGAAGTTATTAAAACATGAAAGCAGGAAAGCTTTCCTAAAAAGAATTAATAACTTAAAATCAAATCATAATTTGATATTGCATTTTGGGGACAAAACACAATTTATACAGTGTAGATATATTTTTTACTACGGAAGTTAGCTTTAAATTTCGGTTACTTACCCAGTAAGCTTCTTTTGAATATGACTTCCTAATTTTCAAAAGACCGAACTTATAAACATGTTTCAATTTGTTCAGCTAAAAGCTCCTATGATTAAAGCTTTAGTGAAACAAATTAAATACAAAAATTTAATATTTCACTGTTTTTTATTTTTTTTTATCATTTCCATTTCACACATATTATTCTTCCCTCCTACGTCGTCGCATAAAAAGTGTTACATTACATTTTTAAAGAAACATTTGGGAATAATTTTTTTAAAGAAACTGTAGTAACAATTTTCGCTTTTAGCCAAAGCTCAAGTTACATAACGCAGAACATTATAGAACATTTTTAATTATGAATTATCCTATGGATGATTCATAATTAAAAGTATTTAGAACAATTTTAATATCTGTTGCTACTGTGTAGCAATAATTAAATATATCAAAAACATTCTATTTCTATACGATGATTAGTACTAGAAACAGAAAAAATAAAAAGAAAACTATTTTTTATCATAAAAAGAGAAAAATATGGTTTTGTATAGTTTATGTATTGGAGATTTTTTGTGGAGTATGGCTTAAAGTATTTAATTTAGGTAACTTAAAATAAACAATCTATAAAAAGATTAAATCTAATATTAATAGATATTAAATAAGAGATAAATGCTAAAAAAAGATAAATTTAAGAATAGTGCACTACTTTTTTTATTCGTGTATTTTACATATAATAGTTATGATTTAACCGCTCAAACTGTAAGAATAAGTGAAATAGTTTCCTCTAATACTGATTATACAGATGAAGATGGTGATATGCCTGATTGGTTAGAAATTCATAATTATGGCAATCAAGATGTTTCAATAAATGGTTGGTTTTTATCTGATGATATAAATGACCTTACACAATGGACGTTTCCTAATATTACACTAACGCCTAATGAATATTTACTTTTATGGGCTTCCTCAAAAAACCGTAAAGAAATTAAATACTCTAGAACATTGATCAATCAAGGAGATGAATTTAAATATTTAATTCCTACTTCAGAACCAAATTCTAATTGGAATACTTCTAGTTTTGATGATTCAAATTGGTCTTCTGGTATCTCTGGTTTTGGCTATAATGATGGAGATGATGCTACTATTATTCCCAATGGAACACAATCTATATATCTTAGAAAAGCGTTTACAATTAATAATTTATCTTCTATTTCTTCATTAATTTTAGATTTAGATTATGATGATGCTTTTGTTGTCTATATAAATGGAAATGAGGTTGCTAGAGCTAATATTATTGGTACACCACCAGCTTATAATTCTGGTACTATTACAGATCATGAAGCTCAAATATATACAGGAGGAAAACCTGAAAGATTCCTAATAACAGATTTCAGTTCATATTTAAATGAAGGTGAAAATATATTAAGCATTCAAGCGCACAATATCAGTGCAAATTCGTCAGATTTTACCATCATACCTTTCTTATCTACAGTTTTTACAACTCCGAATAATACTGGAATAGAACCACCTGAAATTTTAAATCTAAATACTACAAATTTTCATACAAATTTTAAAATATCATCAAGTATAGAGACATTAATTTTAACAAATGCTTCTGGTACTATTGTGAATCAAATAACTGCAGAGAATCTTCCCATAAACACTTCTATTGGTACTTCCATAAGTTCTGGAGAAGTTGTAAGTTATTTAGAAACTACACCAGGTTATGAGAAT
>NZ_CAJQQI010000042.1 GCF_905480415.1 uncultured Algibacter sp.
TTTCTCAATGCTTTTAGGAACGTCGCTTTGCCTCTAAATACATCCGTATTATTCTGCTTAGCGGGTGCAAATATACACCTCATTTCTACATATCCTAAACTTTCTTTTATTCTTTTTTATCCTTTTATTTTATCCTCTGATGCACAAAGGTTTATGGCTGTTGTTTTTTTTACTTTTGATGTGTTTCGTTTAACGTTTTATTTGCATCCTTGTTTTTTTACCTTGTCTTTATTATAAGAGCTACTCTTTAAGACACAAAATCAAAATAGTGAATTGAAGTATTCTAAACTTCTTCTAAGGCCTCCAAAATTATTAACGATTGGATTTTTATATTATGTATTTCAATGTTCAATTCTATTAATTGACTTGAGACTTTTCTCGTTATTTAGGCTTTAGTTTTAGCTCTGCTAATTGTTTCTTTAAAACATAACCCCTTTACGGATCATTTAAAATGGAGTATAAAACTGACTCTTGCGGAATTACCCGCGTTAGGGATTGAAGTGGATAGCCCACAGCGAGGCACGAGCGAGGACTTTTAACGTAAAGCCCGACCCATAAGAGGAACGCCTAAAAAATAAAATTATTTGCTACAAGAAGAAGTTCCAAACTACACCAAAACGTATTGCAAAATCTCGGTAAGGATAGGTTGGGGCAGAATAATAGTTATAGCCTGTGAACGATGAGTTAAAGTGTTCTGCCTTGAGATAAATACGGGTTTGACGAATTTTTGCATTTAAAAAGAAATCTAACCGTGGATAATCTCCAAATTCTCTGTCGTTTTGAACATAGAATTCTGCTAGCAATGGATTATAGGCATCCATATAATATTTGGTGAAGTAATTTAGAGTTACTCCTGTTTGTAAAAACAGTGCTTTTTTAAATAAATGACTTGAAAAATAAAAGGTGTTTCGTGTATTGAATTCTGGAACGTTTAAAACATTGTTTTCGTCTTGCACGTTTTGATACATTACCGTATTGTTTATTGCAAACTTGCCGAATTTTATTTCGTTTTCTAGCTTTACTCTTAAATAGGTTATAGATTTATCGTTTTGAAAAGGACTTAATTGCATTGTGGTTTCATCCCTTTTGAAATAGACATAATCATTTATTGTCGAATAGTCTACTGTAAGGTTAGCGAGCTCTTTAAACTTTAATTTGAATCCTATTTGTTGGGTTTCGATATTATTAAAATTATTTTGCCAATTGTAGTTGATATAATCACTTTGATACAGTAATGCATTATAATTTGGTGCTTTTGAACTGTGGTTTATGGAAGCAGATGCAGCGAAATCGTCATTTAAATTGAAGGCTGCATTTGCTTTTAAATAATTACCATCGAAATCTCCAGAAATATTTGCCCCTAATTCGCCGTTGAAGCGAAAGCCTTTATAAACTTTACTATACTTACCTCCTACTGCAAAAACGTCACCTTTTAATCTGTTAACGATGGTTTTTCCCTTTAAAACAATAAGCTTATTATAGCCATAATTGTAATTCGTACTGTTAACGTTGATTTGAATATTACCTAATACATTATTGTAAAAGTCTAGCTGTAATTCGTTATAAAAATTTTCTAGTGTGGCTTTATCGAATAAGCTTCGCGTTTTAAAAGCATCTCCGAAAATAATTGTGCTAGCTGCTGCTTGGTTATACTGGTAGTATTTATCTTCAAAAGACATTAAATGCCTTACGCTAAGTCTGCTCTTCGATGTGGAATCATTTGAAGTTTCTGGAATATTTTTTTCGACTGCCTTATTAAAAATATTATAATTTTGATCTAGATAAAACCGTTTTCCGCGTAATATGTTTTCGGCATTTTCAATATTAACATCAAGGATAGGGCGTTCTAGAAATTCTTGTTCTCCCGTTTCGAAGTTTACCACACTTTCATCTTTAAGCCCACCACTTTCTTCATTGAACAAATCCTGCGTTACAAAATGTCCTCTAGCTTGGTAACGTTTATTTTTAGACGAATAATTTGATGTAAACCTAAAATTACCTGTACTTGTAATTGAGTGTTGGTAATTACCAATAGAACGCATCCCTTTATAAGCAATAGAAAAATTGAATTGCGGAGACGTGTTTACACTAAAAAAAGAATCAGCCAATTGACCTTGCTCAAAAGCTGTTCTATAAAACAACTCGGTTAACGGTGTGGGAACACGATAATAATTTATATCCTGAGTTTCCATATAATTAAAATGTCTAGCCCTTGCACCAAACTTAGGCATGGAACTGGTGTTTTCAAAATTATGCGTTAAGCTCGTGTATGTTTGTCCAAGATTAGAAAATGATATTAAACCAAAATTATCTTTACGCAAATAATTAAACTTATAGTCTTTATGTATTGTTAAAGACGTATCGAGATATGTTGTATCTCTTTCGTGCGAAATAATTAAATAGTCTTGAATCTTTGCATCTAGATTTTTAATATTTTTAACACTTGTTGATTCTTGATATTTATTCTGTAATGAATCCTGAACACCAAAAGAGTTTAAATCATCTTCTATAACCCTTCTTGCCGGTTTTTTTATTTGACCAGAAACCATATTGACAATAAAAACCATAAAAAAAGTTAAACAGATTGTACATATCTGATTACTTGTAATTCTGTTTTTAATTTTTAGGCTCACTTTCATATTAAAGCTTCTGGTGAATTGGGTAGTTTAAGCACTTCTATTTATTAATTGTTTTTCCGTGGCAAAAGTAATTATTTGAACGTAAAGTGCTAGCAAATATTTTAAATAAAGAAAGCCTGCTAAAAACACCAGCTTTCTTTATTATAATAATCATCTAATAAAAAAGATGAAATTTTAAATTATATACGAGTTAGTCAGCAGCAAAAACGATATTTTTATTTTTAAAATACAGTGATTTTTATTTAAAAAAAATATCGAACATTATAAATATTTTTCAAATACTTAATTGGCAAATTATATATTTGTTTATATTTCAACTTATGCTCTTACTAAACCACACAAATTACATCTTAGAATGCGGGACAGATGAGGCTGGTCGTGGCTGTTTGGCTGGACCTGTAACCGCTGCAGCAGTTATACTTCCAGAGGGCTTTGAGAATTCAATTTTAAATGACTCCAAACAAATAAGCGAAAAGAAAAGATATCTTCTAAAGCCTATTATTGAAGAACAGGCCTTGAGTTTTGGAGTTGCCCATGTATTTCAGGAGGAAGTAGACACCATTAATATTTTGAATGCCTCTATTCTAGCAATGCATCTTTCAATTGATAAATTAAATGAAACACCAGAGTTTATTATTGTTGATGGCAATAAATTTAAACCTTACAAAAACATTCCTCATGAAACCATTATTAAAGGTGATGGTAAATATTTGAGTATTGCAGCCGCCTCCATTTTAGCAAAAACATATAGGGATTTATATATGGAAGGCATTCATAAAGAGTTCCCGATGTATAATTGGAAACAAAACAAAGGTTACCCAACGAAAGAACACAGAGCGGCTATAAAAAAATACGGAATAACAAAATACCACAGAAAGTCGTTTAGATTATTACCTGATCAATTATAGTAAGACATATAAGTTTTTATATTTGTAAAAATTAATTCAATTCATGAGATTATTTTGTTTTTCCCTTCTACTAATATTTACTTTTGGTTGTTCAAAATCTAAAACAAATCATTCAAATCTTTTAGATTTCGTTCCTAAAAACACCACCCTAATTATTAAAACTTCTAATTTAGAAAGTTTAAATAACAGTATTAGCAATAGTGATTTTTTACAAAGAATATCGAATACAACAACCTACAAGAATTTAGAGAATAAACTAAAACCTCTATCAAACTTAAATCCATCTAACAATATATTAATTTGCTTTTCTCACGATGAAAATGATAGTCTTCAATATTCACTTGCGACAAAACTTACTAAAACCTTATTTGTAAAAGACTCATTACCAAACTATACTGAAGAAGTACTTTCTTTTAAAAACAAATCCATTATAAAATCTAAAATAAATAAAAGCACTTTTTACAGCACCGTGATTGACAGTACCTTTTTTGCTTCATCATCAAAAAATATTGTGGACGAGGCTTTTAATAGTTTTAATAACGATGTTGAACTTGAAAAAATATATAACACCTCCGGCCATGATAAAACATTTTCGATGGTTATAAAACCTAACACTAATTTTTCATCCTCTTTTTTTGTTGAAAATTCTATTTCACTTGCCACATTTACCGAATATATCGCTATTGATGTCGAATTGAATCAAAACGACACCTATTTTAATGGTATTACAAAAGCCTCAGATTCTACTGAAAGTCTTATCAATATTTTTAGAAACACTACTCCCCATGTCAATCAAATTCAAAACATTACACCATCAAATAGCGATGGATTTATGAGTTTTACATTTGATGATTTTGAAATTCTTAAAACCAACTTATTAAAATTCAATAAAAAAGATTCTATTACAAATAGCATGACACTTTTTAATGATATTATTGAAGTCGGTGTTATATATGAAGATGAAAAACGCGCCATAGTTTTAAACTCAACTGATGTTATCGCTACTGAAGATGCTCTTTTGAGCGAACAAACTATTGCAGATACATATAGAGAAATTAATATTTACAATTTTAGCCAACCTGTTTTATTTGCCAATACGTTTACACCACTAATAAAGGCCAATAAGGTTAATACATATTGTATTTTAGATAACTTTTTTGTGTTTGCTGAACAAACTGAAATACTTCAAAACATTATTGCTAACTATCAAAATAAAACAACTGTAAGCAATAAATTATATTTTAAAGATGTCAAGGAAAAACTTAGTGATGCTTCGTCATTACTTCAGGTTACAAATGCCGCAACACTAAAGACTATTTTAAATAAAAATATTAAGACGAATACTAACTACAAACTAAATAATTATAATATTTCGGCCATTCAATTTATTTACGATAACAATTTCGCTCATGTTAATGGCATCATTAAAAAGAATAAAACAAGGGCCTCTATAAATTCGGTTTCAGAAGAATTAAATATTAAACTTGATAAAGCACTATTGAACGCTCCTCAATTTGTTAAAAACCATATTACAAAACAAAAAGAAATTGTTGTTCAAGATATAAATAACAACTTATATTTAATTTCTAACAAAGGAAAAATTATCTGGAAGAAGCAGCTGCAAGGACCTATTTTAGGAAAAATTGAACAAATTGATATTTATAGAAATGGACGATTACAATTAGTTTTTGCAACACCGAACAAAGTTTATATTTTAGACAGAAATGGGAAAGACGTAAAACCGTTTGCATTAAATTTTAATGATGAAATCACACAACCTCTTGCTGTTTTTGATTATGATAACCGTAAAAACTATCGCCTTTTAGTCACACAAGGCAAAAACGTTTTAATGTATGATGTAAAAGGGAAACGAATAAAAGGTTTTACTTTTAAATCGGCTAATAACAACATTATTTGTCAGCCCAAACACTTTAAAATCAGCAGTAAAGATTACATCACATTAAAAACTAACAACAAACTTTATATCTTAAATCGATTAGGAAAAACAAGAGTTAAACCGAAACAATCTTTTCCTTATTCAAACCAACCCGTTTTCTTATATAATAACACATTTAC
>NZ_CAJQQI010000043.1 GCF_905480415.1 uncultured Algibacter sp.
TAAATGAAAATCATTTTTGTATTCATCAGCTATTCTAATTGCTAGTGGTGTTTTTTTTGTTGAATAACTATTATTCCAATCGTTTAAATAAATGGTATGTAAAACTGCATCCGTCGTGTTTTGAAATTGGATGGTTTGAGAGATTTTTATTTCCCTATTTTCTATATCAAAAGCAGCCTTTAGATCGATTTTATTCTGACCAAAGGTTGAGAAGCAGATTGCGAAGAAAATAAGACAGTAAAGAAAGCGAATTCTCAATTTTCAATAGCATTAACGGTTAATGATTTCATTTAAGGCGTTGTAATATAACAAATATATGATGGCTTGTAATTTGATTCTAGAGTAATTATACAAACATAATTATGTCCAGAATAAAAAAAGTTAAAGCCTTAAAAATTAGGGCTTAATTCAGAGTTTTTATAAAAGGAATCAAGTATAGCAATGACTTCTTCCTCTGTATCAACTAAATGGATAAGATCTAAATCTTTCGGACTTATATTTCCAAAACTATCTAAAAGTGTCTTTTTCACCCATTCCATTAGTCCTTCCCAGAAATCTGTTCCAACTAATATTATAGGGAACTTACCAATTTTATGAGTTTGAATAAGGGTTATCGCTTCAAAAAGTTCATCTAAAGTTCCAAAACCACCAGGCATAACCACAAATCCTTGAGAATATTTAACAAACATTACTTTTCTAACAAAAAAGTAATCAAAATCTAAGCTTTTATCGTTGTCAATGTAAGGATTGTCGTGCTGTTCAAAAGGTAAATCAATATTTAAACCAACGGAGGTTCCTCCGGCTAAATGTGCGCCTTTATTTCCAGCTTCCATAATTCCTGGCCCACCACCAGTAATTACACCATAACCAGCGTCAACAATACTTTTTGCGATATTCTCTGATAGTTTATAATATTTATTGTCTGGTTTTGTTCTTGCTGAACCAAAAATAGAAACGCAAGGGCCTATTTTACTCATCTTTTCAAAACCATTAACAAACTCGCCCATAATTTTAAAAATGGCCCAAGAATCGTTTGTTTTTATTTCATTCCAACCCTTGTGGTGTTGTTCTTTTCTCATAATTATTATTTTAAATAATCTTTAATTTCTTTTTTAAATATAATTGCGTCTAGCAATGCGAGCTAATTTAGTTCTTTTTTAAGGAATTTTGCAGTGTAGCTTTTTTTGTGTTTTATAATGGCCTCCGGAGGTCCTTCAACTATTATTTGTCCGCCACCTTTGCCACCTTCGTAACCAATATCAATAATATGGTCAACCGTTTTGATAACATCTAAATTATGTTCAATAATAAGTACTGTATTACCCTTGTCGGCCAACTTATTTAGCACAATCATGAGGACACGAACATCTTCAAAATGCAGTCCTGTAGTTGGTTCGTCTAGAATGTAAAAGGTATTTCCAGTGTCTCGTTTTGAAAGTTCGGTAGCTAATTTTATACGCTGCGCCTCTCCTCCTGAAAGGGTAGTGCTTTGCTGCCCTAGTGTAATATATCCTAGACCAACATCTTTAATGGTTTCTAGTTTTTTGTGAATTTTAGGAATATGCTCAAAGAACTCGACACCTTCATTCATTGTCATATTCAAAACATCACTAATATTTTTACCTTTGTAACGAATTTCCAAAGTTTCACGGTTAAAACGTTTTCCTTGGCAGGTTTCACATTCTACATAAACATCAGGAAGAAAATTCATTTCAATAACACGTAAGCCACCACCTTTGCAAGTTTCACAACGGCCGCCTTTTACATTAAAACTAAATCTACCTGCCTTATAACCACGAATCATGGCTTCAGGTATTTTAGCAAATAAGGCTCTGATTTCACTAAACGTGCCAGTATATGTAGCAGGGTTACTTCGCGGTGTTCTTCCTATTGGAGATTGGTTAATGTCAATAACTTTATCAATGTGCTCTAAACCTTTAATGCTTTTATAAGGCATTGGTCTTTTAACACCATTAAAATAATACGCATTTAAAATAGGGTATAGCGTTTCGTTAATTAGCGTAGATTTTCCACTTCCTGAAACACCTGTAACTCCAATCATTTTTGCTAATGGTAATTTAACGGACACATTTTTTAAATTGTTTCCTGTACAACCTTTAAGTTCTAAAAACTTTCCGTTTCCTTTTCTGCGTTTTGTCGGAACTTCAATTGTTTTAGTGCCGTTTAAGTAATCTGCAGTAAGTGTGTTATGTGATTTTAGTTCATCAGGATTACCAATACTAATGATTTCCCCACCATGTTTTCCTGCTTTCGGACCAATATCAATAACATAATCAGCACGTTCAATCATATCTTTATCGTGCTCCACTACGATTACTGAATTACCTATATCTCGAAGGGATATTAATGAATTAATTAGTTTTTCATTATCCCTTTGATGTAGCCCAATACTAGGTTCGTCTAATATATATAGTACGCCAACTAACTGTGAGCCAATTTGTGTGGCTAAGCGAATACGTTGTGCTTCACCACCAGATAATGATTTTGAACTTCTATTTAGTGCTAAATAATCTAGTCCAACGTCCAATAAAAATTGGAGTCTAGATTTGATTTCTTTAACAACTTCTTCAGCAATTTTTAATTGTTTTTCTGAAAGGTGATCGTTTAAATTATCGAACCAATCAGCAAGATCAACAATATCTGTATTAGCAAGTTCTGCTATGTTTTTATTATTTATTTTGAAATAAAGAGATTCCTTTTTTAGACGGGATCCTTGGCAAACAGGACATTCAACTTTGTCCATATAATCTTTGGCCCATCGTTTTAAAGATCTTGATTCAGCCGTATTATATTGATTTTCGATAAAATTGGCAACACCTTCAAAGTCTATTTTATAATCTCGGGTAACTCCCAAAGTTTTACTTTCAACTGAAAATTTATCATTGCCACCATAAAGAATAATTTGTTTTGCCTCTTCTGGAATATCTTTATAAGCATCCGTTAACTTGAAATTGAAGCGTTGTGCAATGGTTTCAAATTGTTTAAAAATCCAACTATTTTTTTGTGGTCCATGAGGCGTTAAAGCTCCAGCTTTAATGGATAACGAATCGTCCGGAATAATTTTGCTTTCATTTATTTGATAAAGTGTTCCTATACCGTTACAATTAGAACAAGCACCTTTTGGTGAATTGAATGAAAAATTATTTGGTTCTGGATTTGGATAGGAAATACCAGAAGTTGGGCACATTAAACTTCTACTGAAATAGCGCGTTTCGTTGGTGTCTTGATCGATAACTAAAAGAACATCTTCTCCATGATACATAGCGGTGTTGATAGTTTCGGTAAGGCGCTTATCATTATCAATAGTATCATTTATAACTAATCTATCAATAACAATTTCTATATCATGAGTTTTGTAACGGTCTAATTTCATGCCTTTTACAATATCTCGAATCTCACCATCGGTTCTTACTTTTACAAAACCTTGTTTAGCTATTTGTTCGAATAACTCACGATAGTGTCCTTTTCTGGAGCGGATTACAGGTGAAAGTACATTAATACGTTTTCCGTTAAAATCTTTAATAATGAGTGCTTTAATTTGCTCGTCACTATAGCTAATCATTTTGGCACCTGTATTATAACTATAAGCATCACTAGCTCTTGCAAATAATAAACGTAAGAAGTCGTATATCTCGGTAATGGTGCCTACGGTTGATCGCGGAGATTTGCTAGTTGTTTTTTGCTCGATAGCAATTACAGGGGAGAGCCCATCAATTTTATCAACATCAGGACGTTCTAATCCACCAAGGAATTGTCTGGCATAAGCCGAGAATGTTTCAATATATCTGCGTTGTCCTTCTGCATAAATGGTATCGAAAGCCAATGAGGATTTTCCACTGCCTGACAAGCCTGTTATAACTACCAGTTTTTCGCGGGGGATGGATACATCAATGTTTTTAAGATTGTGCACTCGGGCTCCTTTTACTTCAATAAAATCTGTGAATTGGCTCATAAAATCGCAAAGTTGCGAAGTTACGTTTTTTGAGCTTAAAAATGAAATGGGTTTGTCTTGTTGTTTTGTTAAATTCTACCTAAGTTTTATTTGATTTTTTCTTTAACAAAGAAACTAAAGCGGAAGGTTATAAGCTATAAACGATAAATTCAAAAATAGTAGATTACTTACGAAGGGATGGTAGCGGAAAGTCCAAATTGAGTCACGATCGAGTACTTGTAAAGCATAGTCAGGCGCCATGTGAAATTAAAATAGGTGATTGATTAAGGAGTTGTGACCACCTCCTGCCAATTGAACAGTTTAAACTTACTTCGTTCCCTTTACACCATCAATCTCTAAACCTAAAAATAAAAGTTTATGAAATGTTGGCAATTGCGCACCACTTTCAGTGATTGTCCAGTCGCTCCAGGAGGCTTCTAAACCATCAATAGGTAATATGGATGTCCACATTTTATAGGCTGTTGGTTTACCATTATCGTCTAGAATCCATAAATAGGAATCGCCAGGAGTTGAACCACCTGATGTGTAAGTTACCAGTAGGGCATCTTTGTTGTTATTAGTTTTTATGAGTCTGCGTTCTACATCTTTATCAAATACTTTATAAGGTGCTACCAACCAAAAGGAATCGTTATTAAAATATGTAATAGCTTTCTCGATAAGTTCTTGAGCTATCTCACTTTCATTCTTGAAACTATGAATGTAAGCTTTGCTTTTCGAATAATCGTTTAAATCAAGGACCACTTTGTTTGCTTTCCAAAAGACATTGCAGGTGTTGTTTACTCTATCCCATTCGTAATGGTGTCTTTTTTTGAAAGTCCACTCTATATAATTGGTAGTATTATAAGCTTCGTAAGCTAAAGCATCTAGCATTTTGTAGGCTAAGGCATCAGCTTGTTCTCCTTGCACGCCAGTTGGAATATTCTCATTATATTTAAGATATAAAAAACCAAAAAGTATAAGGGTTGGTAGTGTCAAAAAAATGATGACCCCAGCTATTATTTTTGCTATTTTTTTAGGTTTAACCGCCATGAAATGGGATTTAGTTTTGGGTTTATTGTTGGCTAAAATATTAAATAAGAATGGTTTATAGAAATAAAACTATTAAAAACCGACAGCAGTATCATCTCCTCGATAATCTGCGCCACCTTCGTATGAGTTATCATCTAAAACAAGTATTCCATCGACTTTGCCTATTACGGGTGAGTCTTTTTCGTTAATAGAATAGCCTAAAATTTCCAGTTGTTTTACTAGTTTTTTGTCAAATGCATTAGGTTCCATTCTGATTTCATCTGGTAACCATTGGTGATGGAAACGTGGTGCATCGACAGCTTCTTGCATGGTCATACCAAATTCATGAACATTTAAAATAGTTTGTAGCACCGATGTGATGATTGTTGATCCACCAGGTGTGCCAAGTGTCATATATAATTTATCGTTTTTTTCAACAATGGTTGGTGTCATTGAACTTAGCATCCGTTTTTCTGGCTGAATACTATTCGCTTCTGCACCGATAAGGCCAAACATATTTGGCTCTCCAGGTTTGCTACTAAAATCATCCATTTCATTGTTTAAAAAGAACCCAAGTTCAGAACAATATAATTTGGAACCATACGCACCATTTAATGTAGTTGTAGCGGCAATAGCATTCCCAAACTGATCTACAATAGAATAGTGTGTGGTTTCATCACTTTCTATAATTTTAATATTACCATGGCTAACATCGCTTGATAATGTTGCTTTTTCAAAAGAAAAATCAATCATTCGTCCGCTTAAATAATCGTCTTTAATTAAGGTTTCTATAGGTATTTCAACAAAATCAGAATCACCTAAATAAAAACTTCTATCAGCATAAGCGCGTCGTTCAGCTTCAGTTATAGCTTGTATAGTTTTCAATGAATTGTGCCCATATTCATCTAAATGAAACGGTTGAAGCATTGTCATTATTTGCGCTAAGCAAATACCCCCACTTGCAGGTGGCGCCATCGATATTATTTTTAAATCATCATAAGTAAATGTAATAGGAGTCCGCCATTTAGCTTTATACTTTGCTAAATCTTCTTCAGTTATAATACCACCATTATCTTGTATAAATTTGGCAAGTATTTTAGCTGTTTCACCTTTGTAAAATTCATCTCTACCATGTTTTAAAATGCGTTCTAACGTTTTGGCAAGCTCAGGATATTTTATAACATCATTGGTTTTCCATAAAGTATCCAAAATAATTGGTTGCTTATTTGCTTCAAGGAAAAGAGGTTGATATTTTTTAATCTTTTGTTCTTGCTTTTTAGTCACTGTAACACCTTTGTATGCTAAGTTTATTACAGGTTCTAAGATATCTTCTATAGGTAAAGAACCTAGTTTTTTATGCACTTCAAAAACACCGGCTATCGTACCGGGTACACCAACAGCCATGGCACCAAGTATGCTTTTATTAGGGATTACCTCTCCTAATTCATCTAAGTACATGTTTTTAGTAGCTGCTAGCGGTGCTTTTTCTCTAAAATCTATGGACCCAATATCTCCATTTGCTTTTCGGTAAACCATAAAGCCACCACCACCAATATTACCAGCAAAAGGGTAGGCTACAGCTAATGCTAGCTGGGTAGCACACATAGCATCAAAAGCGTTTCCTCCTTTTTTAAGAATGGCGCTTCCTATTTCAGAAGCTTCAGCACGAGCAGAAACCACCATGGCATGCTCTGTAATAAGGCCTTTTACAGAAGATTTATCAATTTGTTTACATGAAACAAATAGGCATAGTAGCAAGGTAATTGATAAAAAGTATTTAATCATGTAGTTCCTTATTTAAGTCTTCTAATTTTTGTTTAGAAGAAGCAATGAGTTCATCAAAAAAAGCAGAAAATTCATTTTCAAATTCTGTGTAAAATTCTTCAAGTTCAACTACGGCCTCGTTCATACTAGAACGATTCTTGGTACGTCTATTAACACCGTCTAAAACTCTTGAAATACCATCAATAGAAGCATAACTCAAAAGCCAATTATCTGCTAGCATATAAGGCATTATTTTTTGAATTCGTAAAGGGAGTAAATCGTAGTTAATTTCCAAAGAATCATAAAATTTTTCTATGTATTTGTCTAGGGGTTTATCGCTATATGATGCCCAATTTTTAGCTAAAAAGTGGTCGTAAAGAATATCTACAATAACACCAGAATAATGGCTGTATTTTTCATGAAGCCTTTTGGTACTTAGCCTAACGGTCTTGTGCGCATCTGTATAGGTGTCAATATGCCGATGCAATAATATACCAATTTGAATGTCTTTCGAGAATTTTTTATAGCGCTTGCCCTTAATGCCATCTGCAATAAAATTTCCAATTGTAACTAAATCGTTATCGCCAGATAGGTAAATATGCGCTAAGTAGTTCATTCGTGAAATTTACGAATTCCGTTTTAAGAAATCCGATTTTGAAATACTATATTTGTGTTTTAATAAAAAATATATGACACTTATAAAATCTATTTCAGGAATTAGAGGAACCATTGGCGGACAAGTAGGAGAGAACTTAACACCTATTGACGCTGTAAAGTTTGCTTCAGCTTACGGCGTATGGTTAAAACAACAACGTATTAAAGAAAACTACAAAGTAGTAGTTGGGAGAGATGCACGGATTTCTGGAAAAATGATTCAAAATTTAGTCATGAACACCTTAATTGGTTTAGGTATTGATGTGGTTGATGTAGGATTGTCTACAACACCAACTGTAGAAGTAGCAGTGCCTATGGAACATGCTGACGGTGGAATTATTTTAACCGCTAGCCATAACCCAAAACAATGGAATGCGTTAAAACTATTAAATGAAAAAGGAGAATTTTTAGATGCCGTTGAAGGCGCTAAAATTTTAGATATAGCAGAAAGTGACAACATGATTTTTGCTGATGTAGATAGCTTAGGAAAAATAACGAAGAATAAAGCTTACATAGATTTGCATATTATTGAAGTTCTAGATTTAGATTTAGTAAATGTAAAAGCTATTGAATCGGCTCGTTTTAGAGTTGTTGTAGATGGTGTGAATTCTACTGGAGGTATAGCAATTCCTTTACTTTTAGAACGGTTAGGAGTAGATGTTATTAAGTTGTATTGTGAGCCAAACGGAGAATTCCCGCATAACCCAGAGCCTTTAAAAGAGCACCTAACAGATTTGTCTGATGCCGTTAAAAAACACAAAGCCGATTTTGGTATTGTTGTAGATCCAGATGTGGACCGTTTAGCCTTTGTGGATGAACATGGTGAGATTTTTGGTGAAGAATATACATTAGTAGCCTGTGCAGATTATGTGTTGGGTATAACACCAGGAAACACGGTAAGTAATATGAGTTCTACTAGAGCATTACGCGATGTTACCGAAAAACATGGCGGTATGTACGAAGCCAGTGCGGTAGGCGAGGTGAATGTTGTAAATCTAATGAAAAAGAATAAGGTCGTTATCGGTGGCGAAGGTAATGGCGGTATTATTTACCCAGACTCACATTACGGGCGCGACGCTTTAGTTGGTGTCGCCTTGTTTTTAAGTTTACTGGCCGATAAAAATATAAGCGTAAGTGCTCTTAGAAAAACGTATCCGAGCTATTTTATGGGTAAAAAGAAAATACAATTAACACCAGGATTAGATGTTGATGGTATTCTTAAAGCCATGGAAAACCGTTACCAAAATGAGCAATTAACGACTATTGATGGTGTGAAAATCGATTTTTCAGAAAGTTGGGTACACCTTCGTAAAAGTAATACAGAACCAATTATTAGAATTTACACCGAAGCTAAATCTCAAGAGGAAGCTAATGCTTTAGGCGATAAATTCATTACAGAAATTGGTGAAATTGCTAATAGCTAGAAACGTCATTGTGAGGAGTTTCGATAATTATCTAATAACATAACAATCTTTTGAAGTTTATTAGAAGCTATTTCCCGCTTTCCATTATATCTTTTTAAAACCACGTCATTTCTAAAAGTAAGAGACGTGGTAATATGTATATAACTAGTTTTTTTTCAAAATAGCAGTGTCTCTAGTTTTAAAAAGGATGCCATTTCAATCGGGGCTAAGGTGTCCGTTATGGTTCGTTATTTCTACGAAGGCAGTAGTGGCATCATTATAGTCTATTACAATTTTAATAAAATAAGTTATTCCATATATTTGTTAGGAATAGTTACCAAAGCTTTAAAATTGATAAGATGAGTAAAATACAAGACGCCATGTTTCAAGACATTAGAAACAAAGATATATTTGAACAAACACAGCGGTATGCTTTCGAATATTTAGAAAGTGTTTTTGATAGAAATGTTTATCCAACTGAAGCTGCTATGCATGATTTGTCAAAATTTGATGAAGCGTTACCAATCACCTCAACAAAAGCCGAAAAAGTATTAAAACAATTAAATCAGTATGGTAGTCCAGCAACCACAGCAACATTAGGCGGAAGATATTTTGGCTTTGTTACAGGAAGTGCAGTTCCTATTGGTTTAGCAGCAAAAAACTTAGGAACTTTTTGGGATCAATCTCCTGCTTTAAATGTGATTTCCCCTGTAGGTAGCAAATTAGAATCTGTTGTTGAAAAATGGTTTATAGATTTATTTAACTTACCTAAACATACTTCAGCTGGTTTTGTAAGCGGAACATCTGCTGCTAATTTATGCGGTTTAGCCGCTGCTCGATATAGAATTCTTCAAAAAAACGACTGGGACATTAATGAAAAAGGACTCAGAAACGCGCCCCAAATAAGAGTTGTAACAGGTAAGCAAGCACATTCAACAGTATTAAAGGCTATAGCTGTCTTAGGATTAGGAAAAGAAAATATTGAATGGGTAGATGTGGATAATCAAGGTAGGATAATCCCAGAATTAATTCCAGATTTAGACGAAAACACTATATTAATTTTACAAGCAGGTAATGTAAACAGTGGTGCTTTTGATGATTTTGATGGTATTTGTGAAAAAGCTAAAAAGTCAAATTCTTGGATTCATATTGATGGCGCTTTTGGTTTGTGGGCAGGAGCAGTAGAAGCATTAAAGCATTTAACCAAGGGTATGGAAAAAGCAAACTCTTGGGCTGTAGATGGCCATAAAACACTAAATACACCTTACGATAGTGGAATTATTTTGTGTGCCGACAAAGAAGCCATAACCTCCGCACTCCATATGTCTGGAAGTTATATTATAGAAAGTACGGAGAGAGATGGTATGTTTTTTACACCAGAAATGTCGAGAAGGGCTAGAATAATTGAATTGTGGGCAATCATGAGATACCTTGGAAAAAATGGAATAGATGAAATGATTTTAACAATGCATAAAAGAGCAAAACAGTTCGCTAATGAAATTAACCAAATACCAGGGTTTTCTGTTGAAAATGATGTTGTTTTTAATCAAGTAATTGTTAAATGTAACTCTGATAAGCTGACAGAAAAAGTGTTGAGTAATATTCAAATGTTAAGAGAATGTTGGTTAGGTGGGTCGATGTGGTTTGGTAAAAAAGTTATGAGAGTTAGCGTGTGCTCTTGGGCTACAACTGAAAATGATATTTCTAAATCGGTTAAATCATTCGAAAAAGCTTTAGCTTTAATTGAATAAATAGTAAAATAACAATGAAAAAATAATCTTTTTAACGTCATGCTTTTCCAGAAAATCAATGAGAAGTTTAAAAAACTATTGGAGGCATCCCTTATTTAGATGAGAATTATACCGTTCTTGGAAACGTTGTAAATGGAATATCTATGTTAAATTCAATGGCCCGTAATAAAACAAATGATCTAGATAGCCTCTTAAATGATGTTATAATATTAAGTGTTACTATGGTTGAAGAAAGTCATTTTAAAATCACTACATAGAAACATTAAAAATACTTATCTTGTTCTCCACGTTGACAGACTAAAATAGCATATGAAGAAACTAGCATTACATTGGAAGATTATTATAGGAATGGTTCTCGGAATCATTTTTGGTTTTATTATGAATACCGTTGATGGCGGAAAAGGATTTGTTTCCGATTGGATTGCACCTTTTGGTACCATTTTTATCAATCTTCTAAAACTTATCGCAGTACCGTTAATTTTAGCGTCCCTGATTAAGGGAATCTCTGATTTAAAAGATATTTCTAAAATAAAATCTATGGGTTTACGCACCATTGGGATTTATATTGGTACAACTTTAGTCGCTATTGTTATTGGTTTAAGTATTGTAAATGTGGTTAAACCCGGGAAAGGTATGCCGCAAGAAACTATTGAAAAAATCAAACTTAAATACGAAAATGATGCTGGGGTAACTGATAAATTAATGAAGGCTTCTGCTCAAAAAGATGCAGGACCGTTACAATCATTGGTGGATATTTTTCCAAGCAATATATTTACATCTTTAGGTGAAGCAAAAATGCTTCAAATTATATTTTTCGCGCTCTTTGTTGGTATTTGTTTACTACTAATTGGCGAGGAAAAGGCGAAGCCACTGGTTAAGTTTTTTGACTCGCTCAATGAGGTGGTTATGAAAATGGTAGATCTAATAATGTTATTTGCGCCTTATGCTGTTTTTGCTCTTTTAGCTAATGTTATTATCGCTTTTGATGATGTTGAAATTTTAATCAAATTACTGTATTATGCTTTTTGTGTTGTTGGAGGACTCCTATTAATGATTGGTTTCTATCTAATTTTAATAAGTGTGTATACCAAAAAATCACCAATGTGGTTTTTGAAAGAAATAAGTCCTGCGCAACTTTTAGCATTTTCAACAAGTAGTAGTGCTGCAACGCTTCCTGTAACTATGGAACGTGTAGAAGAACACTTAGGTGTAGATAAAGAAGTATCGGGTTTTGTACTTCCTGTTGGTGCCACTGTAAATATGGATGGTACTAGTTTGTATCAAGGTATTGCAGCTGTATTTATCATGCAGGTTATTTGGCCTGAAGGTTTAACCTTTACAAATCAATTAGTGATTGTGCTTACAGCGCTATTAGCTTCTATTGGCAGTGCCGCAGTACCAAGTGCAGGTATGGTGATGTTGGTTATTGTATTAGAGTCTATAGGTTTTCCAGCAGAATTATTGCCTATTGGTCTAGCTCTTATATTTGCTGTTGATAGACCATTGGATATGTGTAGAACGGTTGTTAACGTAACTGGAGATGCTACTGTATCTATGATAGTGGCGAAGTCTTTGGGTAAATTACATGATCCGAAACCAAAAGAGTGGGATGATAATTATGAGGCAGTGAAGTAATACTAAGTCTAGGCGGACTCCCAAAATATATTTTGATGTGCTAAAAACCCATTGAAATGCGTATCAATAAAAAATAAGCAAAATGAACGTTTGTTTTATCATGTAATCGTGGAAGGCTATTAATCCAAATAATGATGCTTCCTTAGCTTTAATTAAATTAGGTGGTAAAAGAAAGTGATGTATGGCTATGAGTATTCCTGAAAATTTAACCATTAGAAAAATGTACTATAACTAATTGTACGGTTATTTAATTTAATAGTTTTAAATGAGTTCCAATATATCATTAACAACACCAATAGTTTCAGTTAAATGGCTTCAGGAACACTTGAATGCCGATAACCTTATTATTTTAGATGGCACAATAGTAAAATCGTTTGATGCATTGCAACAACAAATACCAAATGCACGATTTTTTGATATTAAACTAAAGTTTAGCGATACTTCAGATGCGTTCCCAAGTGCATGTCCTACTGCTTCTCAATTTCAAAAAGAAGCGAGAAAATTAGGTATCAATCAAAATAGTGCCATTGTAGTTTATGACGACAAAGGTATTTACTCAAGTGCCAGAGTTTGGTATTTGTTGAGAGCTTTTGGTTTTAATAATGTAGCTGTTTTAAATGGTGGATTTCCAGAATGGCTGAAGTCCGGATATGCAACTGAAGATACGAATCTTTATGAAGGAGGAATTGGTGATTTTGAAGCAAATTTACAGCCCAATTTCATGAAGTTTTTTGATGATATTGAAGCCAATTCTAAAAATGAAACTCATAAAATAATAGATGCACGTTCTTCGGGGCGATTTAATTGCAAAGAACCAGAACCCAAAGCAGGATTGCGCATGGGTACGGTTCCAAACTCAGTTAATTTACCTTTTACAGATTTGTTAGAAGCGGGCGTTTTAAAATCTAAAAAGGATTTAGCCAAAGCGTTTTATATGGTTGCAGAACAAGATGACCCTCTTATTTTTTCATGTGGCTCAGGTATTACAGCTTGTGTTTTGGCTTTAGGAGCAGAACTATCAGGATATAAAGATATTTCGGTTTATGATGGTTCTTGGACCGAATATGGAAGTTTAACAACAGGAGATATGGAAAACCCGTGTTAAGTAATAACGCACAAGAAAACTATTAGATAAACAATTACAGTAATTTAACGGGAAAGAATCTTTCAAATATTTTCCAGTTTAATATAAACAGTGCAATGAGAGTGTCGGGAGGATTAGATTTTATTAAGTCTCGCAACGCGATTTCTAAGGTGATTTAAATTTAATATCAATCCATTCAAACATCTTTTTATACACATTTTCTCTTACCGGTTTTTTTGAGAGAATTAAATCGTGCATGCCATTTTTTATTTCGAAAGAAGTTACATTTCCCTCAATTTTACTAGCGTAATTTCGAATGTGATTCACGTTTAATACAGCATCTCCCTCTTTAAATTTCTCAGACCAATGGTTTTCGTAGATCGATGTATTACTATACATTACAAGTAACGGAACATCTATAATGAGGTTATTCTGTATTTTTTTTTGAGCATTATATATAGCGCTAATAAAGCCTAAATTAACCTTGGGTATTTCATGGGGTTTCCATGTAAGCGAGTAGTTCCATTCACCATG
>NZ_CAJQQI010000044.1 GCF_905480415.1 uncultured Algibacter sp.
AACGAAAAGTTAATGCTTTAAAACAAGTATTACCAGAATTCAATAACAATCCAGTAGAACTAGTTAAACTTATTAAATCTGACAAGGCAAAAGATAGTATTGAAATTTATACTGGAATGATGGATGACAAACCTATTGGAATTGCGGTTATTGGTTCTTCTGAAAAAGGATATAGTGGCTTGGTAAAAATAATGGTTGGATTTAATCTAGATGCAAGTATCAAAAATATTGTAGTACTCGAGCAAAAGGAAACTCCTGGTTTGGGAACTAAAATGAAGGGCGAAAAATTCATGAGACAGTTTAGAGTTAAAAGACCCTCCGAATTCAAATTAAAACCTAAAAAAGATGGTGGTGATGTAGATGCCATATCTGGAGCAACTATTTCCACACGTGCTTTTTGTGAAGCTACTCAAATGGCTTACGATGTGTTTGTAGAAACTAACCCATCTAAAAATTAGATATCATGGCAGAGAAACTAACTCAAAAGCAAAACTTTTTAAAAGGGATTATAAAAGACAATCCCGTTTTCGTCATGTTGTTAGGTATGTGTCCAACTTTGGGAGTTACCTCATCGGCTTTTAATGGCTTGGGAATGGGAATCGCAACATTGTTTGTATTACTGATGTCGAATATAGTGGTATCCTTGATTAAATCGCAAATACCAAGTAAAGTCAGAATCCCTGCATTTATTATCATCATTGCGTCTTTCGTTACGATTGTGGAGATGGTTTTAGAAGCCTACATACCTTTCTTGTTTGAACAATTAGGGATCTTTATCCCATTGATTGTTGTAAACTGTTTAATATTAGGTAGAGCTGAAGCTTTTGCCTCAAAAAACAATTTAATGTCATCTATAATTGATGCCTTAGGTATGGGAATTGGGTTTACAATTGCCCTAACAGCTTTAGGAGCGATACGCGAAATATTGGGAAGCGGAAGCATTTTCGATTGGAGATTTGTGTCAGAAGATGCAAACACAATGTTACTATTCATTTTACCTCCAGGCGCTTTTATTGCATTGGCATATTTATCTGTAGTGTTCAACAAAATATCTAAAACAAATTAAAAATGGAGTATATTTTAATACTTATAGCAGCCGTTTTTGTAAACAACATTGTACTATCTCAGTTTTTAGGGATATGTCCATTTTTAGGTGTTTCTAACAAAGTATCCACATCCATCGGAATGTCAGGTGCCGTATTATTTGTAATGACCATTGCTACTACAGTGACCTATTTATTACATGAGTATATTTTAGTTCCTACTGGATTAAATTATTTAAGAACTATCACTTTTATTTTAGTCATTGCAGCTTTAGTGCAAATGGTAGAAATTATTCTAAAAAAAGTGAGTCCGCCGCTATATCAAGCATTAGGTGTATTTCTTCCATTAATTACTACTAACTGTGCTGTTCTAGGTGTCGCCATATTGGCATTAGGATTAGAAAATAGCACCTTAGTTAAAGCTGTGTTTTTTGCAATTTCAAACTCTATTGGTTTCGCTCTCGCTTTAATTGTTTTTGCAAGTATTAGAGAGCAACTAGAACTTGCAGATATCCCAGAAAGAATGAAAGGCGTTCCAATAAACTTGTTGGTAGCAGGACTTTTATCTTTAGCTTTTTTAGGATTTACAGGGTTGGTTTAAGATAGTATTGATAATAATCCTTTTGTCCATTCTATAATTCTTTTGTTATTACAACCACAAGGTTCGGGGATTCATCAGGATTAAAAGTATGTTTCTTCAGATTTCCATATACGTCAATATTAAAACCTATTTCTTTTGCTATTTTATTGAAATCATTTTCTGAATGAGGATATAATTTCGTTATAATTTGGCTTTTCTGTTGATTTTTTTTGTCAACCTTATCAATGATAAAATCAAAATCATTGTTGTTGATGTTGTATTTTCTGATTATGGATACCTCATCATTTTCAAATACATTAAGTATATGGGTGCCACCTTTAGGTAGTTTGGCATAATTTACAATTTGGAATAATGCACTTCCTCCATTATTTAACATACTGAAGATTGTTGACATTAAAATCCTTAATTCTAACACATTGATATTAGCAATGGTATTACCCAACGATACTATAAAATCGTAATTTTTGTCTTTTACATTGAATGCTGTTAATCCTGATTCAATAAAATTAATATTGGTATCAAATTTTTTCGCATTTTTTATGGCTTTTTGCAACATTCCGCTCGAGTGGTCAACTGCATCGACTTGTATACCCAGTTTTGACAAGGCAATGGCATCTGCTCCAGTACCACACCCTAAATCAAGGGCTGTTTTATAATTACTTGCAAGAAAGTTTTTTATGAAGGAAATCTTGTTTTTTAGTGCACTCTCAAAATTAGTCATCAAATCATAATCATCGGAAAGTTCATCAAAAAATTGGCTATTGGTTTTCATATCTTTTTCTTGAAGTCAGTAAATATTAGGCTTTTTAAGATATCTGAATAAAAAAATTCAGCATGAGGTTATTTAATAAGGTTTTTGTCAGTTTTACTCTATTTTATTGAAAAAACAATGGTGTCCCTTACTATTTAGTTGTAAAGTTTAAAAAAATAAACAAATGCCCTACTCAATAAAATCAACTAAAATGAAACTATTTTACCTCATAAATTTCTCCCGAAAAGAAGAGATCATCAGTTTTTGTGAATTTTGAATTTGATTTTACTTCTTTAGTCAAAGCATCTTCTCTTTCTTCCAATGTAACATCATCAAAACGTCTTATAATACCTGTCACTAAGGGATATTCTAATCTAACTAGCATTTGATGCAAGGTTGGATCTTCTTCTTTTGCATTATGAAGTAAAATATCTGCTTCCATAATACCATTTTCTCCAATGGTAACAACTTCTATTTTCAACCCATTTAACACCAATCCCTTATCTCTATTTTTTCCAAAAATCATAGGTTTCCCATGTTCAACAAACAACTGTTTATCTTCTCGGATATTTTTATCGGTATATTGGCTAAAACAACCATCATTAAAAATCACGCAATTTTGTAATACTTCTATTAACGAAGTACCATTAAATGTTTCGGCATCTATAAACATTTGTGTCATTTCCTTTGGAGTATTTCCTCCTATTCTTGCAAAAAATCTAGCTCGTGCACCAATGGCTAATTCTCCAGGTTGGAAAGGTGGCTGCGTATTTCCGTAAGGTGATGATTTTGTTTTTTGACCAACAAGAGACGTAGGTGAAAATTGGCCTTTAGTTAAACCGTAAATTTCATTATTAAACAATATAATATTTAAGTTTATATTTCTACGTAACACATGAATAAAATGATTACCCCCAATAGCCATAGAATCGCCATCACCAGTAATTACCCAAACACTTAGATCTGGATTTGCCAGTTTAACTCCAGATGCTATTGCTGGGGCTCTACCATGAATACTATGCATACCATAAGTATCCATATAATAGGGAAATCTTGAGGAACATCCTATCCCAGAAATAAAGACAACATCTTCCTTCTTTACACCCATTTCTGGCAGTGCTTTTTGCATTGAACGTAAAATAACATAATCATCGCAACCTGGACACCAGCGTACCTCTTGATTGCTTGCAAAATCTTTAAATGTATACTTTTTTACAACTGTTGTTTCCATGACTATTCTACTAATTTTTTGAATTCTGTGATGAGTTCATTATTTCCAAAAGGCAATCCTTGTACTTTGTTGTATTGTAAAAGTCCGTTTATATTAAAATGCATTCTTAAAATATTTACAAATTGACCATTGTTTAACTCGCAAACCACAATCTTTTTAAACTTACTTAAAACGTCTTCTGTATTTTTTGGTAATGGATTTATATAATTAAAATGGGCATATCCAATTTTATTGTAGCCTTCACTATTTAATTGCTTTACTGCAGAATGTAAACTGCCATATGTTCCTCCCCATCCAACAACTAGTAAATCTCCTGAATCGGCAAATTCTGTTGTTAAACCAGGTATATAATTTTGTACGCGCTCAATTTTTTCAGCTCTAATATTCGTCATGAATTCATGATTCTCTGGAACATGTGATACATCACCTGTAATTCTATCTTTTTCTAAACCTCCAATTCTATGCTCTAAACCAAAAGTGCCTGGAACTGCCCAATTACGTGCTAGTGTCTCTTCATTTCTATCATATGGATGCCAGTTTTCTGTCACCTTAGTAACTTTATTGTTTTTAATTTCAGGCATTTCGGCAACTCTCTTTATTTTCCAAGGTTCCGATCCATTAGCAATGTACCCGTCAGTTAGTAAAATAACAGGAGTCATATGTTCTAAAGCTAATTTCGCAGCTTGATATGCATAATTAAAACAATTAGAAGGCGTACTGGCAGCCAAAACTATTACGGGGCTTTCTCCATTTCTACCATACATAGCCTGCATTAAATCTGATTGTTCTGTTTTAGTTGGCAGACCTGTTGATGGTCCACCCCGTTGCACATTTACCACAACTAATGGTAATTCAACCATCATAGCTAAGCCTAATGCTTCACCTTTTAGAGCTAAACCAGGGCCTGAGGTAGTTGTAATTGCTAAATCCCCAGCAAATGAAGCTCCAATAGCAGATGTTACACCTGCAATTTCATCTTCAGCCTGAAAAGCTTTTACTCCAAAATGTTTATGTTTAACAAGTTCATGCAAAATATCTGTGGCAGGAGTAATTGGATATGATCCTAAAAATAATTCTAATCCTGATTTTTCTGCTGCAGCTAGGAATCCCCATGCAGTGGCAGTATTACCACTAATAATCCTGTAGGTACCCGATTTCATTTTAGCAGGCGAAATTGAATAGGCATTAGGAATTAACTCTAATGTTTCCGCATAATAATATCCTGCATTTAAAACTTTTGTATTTGATTCGATTAAATGTGGTTTGGATGCGAATTTTTTCTTAAAAAAATCAATTGTATGCTCTGGTGAGCGATCATACATCCAATACACAATTCCTAAAGCAAACATATTTTTACTTCGGATAATACTTTTATTATCTAAGTTCTCAATATCTTTTAAAGCCGCTTTAGTTAATGAAGACATAGATACTTCTATGACTCTATAATTTTCTAAACTACCATCTTTAAGAGGATTAGTTTCATATTTTGCTTTTTCTAAATTCTTCTTTGTGAATGAATCTATATCAACAATAATTGTATGTCCAGGTTTTACTGAATATATATTAGTTTTTAAACCTGCAGGATTCATCGCAACCAACAAATCTACGTCATCTCCCGGGGTACTAATTTCAATACTTCCTATATGAACTTGAAACCCTGAAACACCGTACAAACTTCCTTGCGGCGCTCTTATTTCCGAAGGGTAATTAGGGAATGTTGCCACATCATTACCAAACATAGCAGATGTGTCTGAAAATTGTGAACCTGTTAATTGCATGCCATCGCCCGAATCGCCTACAAATCTTATAACTACAGCATCCAATATTTCGTGCTGAAGTTTTTTATTATCTGTAATTTTATTAGCCATCATAAGAAATTAATTGATAAAAAAACATCTTAAAACAAGACGTTCTATGTAAATATAATTTACATTTTTTAGTTTAAACGTGATAAAAATCATGTTTAATTCATAAAATGAAATATACTTTTACTTATCTAAATATTTTAAATTATGGCGATTATTATAACCGACGAATGCATTAATTGCGACGCATGTATTGTAGAATGTCCTAATAATGCAATTTATGAGCCCGATCAAGAATGGGCCTATTCTGATGAAACCGAGTTAAGTGGAATGACAACTTCTCCTAATGGAGATGAAGTAGATGCGGATGCTATGAATGAACCCGTATCTGATGAATTCTATTTCATTGTTCCAGAAAAATGTACCGAATGTAAGGGATTTCACGACGAACCACAATGTGCTTCAGTATGTCCTGTTGACTGTTGTGTACCTGATGAAAATCATGTTGAAACCGAAGATGCTTTATTAGAGAAAAAAGCTTGGTTGCATGCTGAATAACATTTTCAAGAATTAGAGTTTCTTTAATTATGTGAGATTTCAACTTTTCATAGTTGAAGTTAAACGTAAAAGTTGAGGGTTTCATAAAATTATGAAACCCTCAACTTTTTTTAATTATTCCGTTCATATGACAATTATCATAATCTATTCACACTATCATCTTTAACTTTATACTCAATTTACTTGAATGGCCTATAGGTTTTGGTCCATAAAAAAATCTTGTTAGGTCTACACACAATTAGAAATTTTGTAAAGAGTCTTAAATCTGACTTTTTGTGAATTTCATATTATTTAATAAGATATCATATTATGAAAAAAGATTTTCCAAAACTAATTTGTGATGCTAATGAGGCTGTTGCCAGAGTTGCTCATAAAACAAATGAGGTGTGTGCTATTTATCCAATAACACCCGCATCACCTATGGGCGAGCACGTGGATGTTTATAGTTCAAAAGGACAGATGAATATTTGGGACAATATCCCAAGAATTGTTGAAATGCAGAGTGAAGGCGGCGCTGCCGGGGCCGTTCATGGTTCTTTACAAGCAGGTGCACTAACAACTACATTTACAGCATCACAGGGGTTATTACTAATGATTCCTAATATGTATAAAATGGCGGGTGAATTATTACCCTCTGTAATACATGTAGCGGCAAGAACGATTGCAACACATGCACTTTCAATTTTTGGTGACCATTCAGATGTTATGGCTACTAGACAAACCGGATTCTCCATGTTATTTGGCGGGTCTGTTCAAGAAGCCCAAGATTTTGCTCTGATTTCTCAAGTTGCTACATTAAAATCAAGAGTGCCTTTCCTAAATATTTTTGATGGCTTTAGAACGTCTCACGAAATTTCTAAAATAGATGGTATTACTGATGATATCATTACTGCCATGATGCCAGAAGACGCTATTATGGATCACAAAAAACGTTCTCTTGATCCGGATCATCCAGTAATTAGAGGTACTTCTCAAAACCCAGATGTATTCTTCCAAGCGAGAGAGGCTGCCAATACATTTTACGAAAAAGTTCCAGGAATTGTTGAAGAAACAATGAATGAATTCTATGAGCATACTGGTCGTAGATATAGCCTATTCTATTATGAAGGTCATCCAGAAGCAGAACGCGTTATTATACTAATGGGTTCTGGTGAAGGTGCTGCTAGAGAAGCAGTAGAAGCCATGGTGAAAAACGGCGAAAAAGTAGGCGTATTATTTGTGCGCTTATTTAGACCCTTTTCTATAAAACACTTTGTTAATGAATTGCCTGAAACCGTTAAAAAAATAGCAGTTCTTGATAGAACTAAAGAACCAGGAAGTGTTGGCGAACCTTTATACCAAGATGTTATTACAGCATTAAACGAAAGCGACAGAGCTATGCCTGTTGTAGTTGGTGGCCGTTACGGTTTATCTTCAAAAGAGTTTACACCTAAAATGGTTAAAGGTGTTTATGACGAATTATTAGATGACAAACCAAAAAATCACTTTACCGTTGGTATTAATGACGATATCACTTTTACAAGTTTACCAATTGATGACTCTTTTACAATAGAACGTAATACCATTAATTGTATGTTTTATGGTTTAGGATCTGATGGTACTGTTGGTGCTAATAAAAACTCCATTAAAATTATTGGAGACACAACAGATAACTTTGTGCAAGGCTACTTTGTTTACGACTCTAAAAAAGCAGGTGCTCAAACCATTTCTCACTTGCGCTTTGGGCCAAAACCAATATACTCTTCATACTTAATTGATAAAGCAGATTTTATTGCTAGTCATCAATATAAGTTTATTAAAAAGTATAATATGGTTGCTGATTTAAAACATGGAGGAACCTTCTTATTAAACTCTCCATATCCTAAAGATGAAATATGGAATCATTTACCTAAGAGAATTCAAAAAGAAATCATCGAAAAAGAAGCTAATTTCTATGTGATTGATGCCACAAAAGTAGCAGCAGAATCCAATCTTGGTAAACGGACAAATACCGTATTACAAACTTGTTTCTTTGCAATCTCAGGTATTTTACCAAAAGAGGAAGCCATTCAACGCATTAAAGATGCGATTGTAAAATCTTACTCTCATAAAGGTGAAAAGATTGTTCAGATGAATTTTAAGGCTGTTGATAATTCTCTTGCTAATCTTGAACAAGTAGATTATCCAAAAGAAGCTACAAGCGAAAGACATTTAGAAACCGCTATGCACAATGCTCCTGATGGATTTGTTACTGAAGTCTTAGAAAAAATATTAGGTGGATTTGGAGATGAGCTACCTGTAAGTGCGTTCCCGGTGGATGGCACATTCCCTACAGGAACCAGTCAATTCGAAAAAAGTGGTATTGCTGATATAGTTCCGGTTTGGGATGATATAGATTTATGTACGCAATGTAATAAGTGTGTCGCTATTTGTCCGCATGCTGCTATTAGAGCAAAAGTTGTTAGTAATGACGAATTAGCCAATAAACCTGCTTCTCTAAAAACAGTTGCAGCAAAAGGGAGACCTTTTAATAAAGACGAAGAGTCTTATGTGCTTCAAGTATCTCCTCAAGATTGTACAGGCTGTGACCTATGTGTTGCTGTTTGTCCGGCTGTAAGTAAAGAGGATTCAGACTTTAAAGCCATTAACATGCACAAAAAGCTTAAAGTTGAAGCCGTTGAAGATGTCAATTGGGATTACTTTATTGATTTACCTGATTATAATAGAACGGAGTTACAAATAACAAATATAAAAGGATCTCAATTCCTTGAACCTTTATTTGAATTCTCTGGAGCGTGTTCTGGTTGCGGTGAAACACCATATATTAAATTACTAACACAACTTTATGGAGATAGTATATTAATTGCAAATGCCACAGGATGTTCTTCAATTTATGGCGGGAATTTACCAACGACACCATATAAAACGAATGAATTTGGACGAGGTCCTGCTTGGGCCAATTCTTTATTTGAAGATAATGCTGAATTTGGTTTAGGGATGAAATTGGCTCTAAGTAAGAAACAGGAAATTTCCGTTAACTTACTTAAATCGATTGAAAATGAAGTTGGAAAAGACTTGGTTGATGCAATTCTAAATAATCCTGAAAAAACGGAAGCTGAAAAAGCAGAAAACTTCAAAAATTTAGATAAATTAAAAATCAAGCTAGCTAGTATTGATCATAAAAACGCTAAAAAATTGTCTCAACTCACTGAATATCTGCGTAAAAAATCAGTGTGGATTTTAGGTGGAGACGGTTGGGCTTACGATATTGGGTTTGGTGGCGTAGATCATATCTTAGCAACTGGAGAGGATATCAACATTATGGTATTAGATACCGAAGTGTATTCTAACACAGGTGGACAAACATCTAAAGCGACACCGTTAGGCGCAAGTGCAAAATTCTCAGTTTCTGGTAAACGTACAAGTAAAAAGAGTTTAGCGTTGCAAGCCGTTTCTTATGAAAATGTTTATGTTGCTCAAATTGCTATAGGAGCAAAAGATCTTCAAACGCTTAAGGCAATTGAAGAAGCTGAAGCTTATCCGGGACCATCCATAATAATCGCTTACTCACATTGTGGAGAACACGGTTACGATTTAGCAGATGGAGCAGCACAGCAAGAAAAAGCGGTAGAAAGTGGATATTGGCCATTATTCAGATTTAACCCTTCTAAACCAAAAGGTAAGAAGTTTAAATTAGATTCTAAAGCACCTTCAATTCCTCTTAAAGACTTTATGTATAACGAAACGCGCTTTTCTAGAGTCGTTAAAGACGATGCTGAACTTGGAGCTAAGCTTCTCGAGCAAGCTCAATTTGAGGTTAATTCTAAATGGGAACGTTTAGAGCTTTATAGAGATATGTAAATATTCTTTTAGGCTATATTCAAATATAAAAATCATTCTCCATGCTGTATTTATAGCATGGAGAATGAATAATATTAATTAATTTACTATGGAAAATGAAGCCATCAAATTCTTTGTAAATGCTGCTCAAAAATTGAATCAAGCTAACAAAGAGTTGTTCAAACCAGAAGAAGATATTGTAACTTATTTAGTTTGCAAGAATTCACAGTATGCCGTTGAAAATTATTTAAAAGGCTATCTTTTTAAAGAAGGCATCAAACCTAATGAAGATGAGACTATTGATAGTCTTTATGAGCAATGTAAAAAAATAAACAAAAATTTTGAAAACATAGATTTGTCAGACTTTAATTGTAAATCTTCTCGTAATTTAGAAACAAAATATTGTGATAATGTTTCAAAAGTTAACACCTGTTTTGATGCAGCAGATAACTTAGACACATTTCTTAAAAGGGAGAAAATTATTTAATCCAAAACTTCTATAGATTAAATGAAACCTTAAAACGAGTATCATTTAATTGGTTACTTCTTTTTTAACCAATAAGATTTCTATGGTTAAAATATTTTGAACTTATTGTTTATCCATCAATATTGATAACCTGTTCTATTTGTGGCGCATACTTTTTAATAGTCATTTCTACTCCAGATTTTAATGTCATTTGATTAACACTACAACCTACACAGGCACCTTGAAGTTGCACCTTAACTAGATTGTCATTTTCAATAGACAATAATGAAATATCGCCACCATCACTTTGTAAAAACGGACGAATTTCGTCTAACGCTTTTTCTACATTTAATCTAAGTTCTTCTGAAGTCATCTATTCTTTTTCCTCACCCTGCCCGTCTCTCTTAAGGAAAGGGAAAATGAATTTATTATTTTTTTACTGATGAACAACCTGCCATAGTTGTAATTTTAATAGCTTCGGTTGGTGGTAAATCGTCATGTCTTTTTACAACTTCCTCCACTACATTCTGAGTTATTTTCTCAAAAGCTTTCTCTAACGGTGTTCCCGTTTGTAAAGCCGCTGGTCTACCAACATCTCCTGCCTCTCTAATACTTTGTACTAGTGGTAATTCTCCTAGAAATGGTACTTGTAAATCTTCAGCTAAATTTTTGGCACCTTCTTTTCCAAAGATAAAATATTTATTATCCGGCAATTCAGCAGGTGTAAAATATGCCATATTTTCAATAATTCCTAATACAGGCACATTAATACTTTCTTGCTGAAACATGGCTACCCCTTTTTTAGCATCAGCCAGTGCCACATTTTGAGGTGTGCTGACTATAACGGCACCCGTTATTGGTAACGACTGCATAATGCTTAAATGAATATCCCCGGTTCCAGGAGGTAAATCAATTAACATAAAATCTAACTCACCCCAGTGTGCATCAAAAATCATTTGATTTAAAGCTTTTGCTGCCATTGGTCCTCGCCAAACTACTGCCTGATCAGGCTGTGTAAAAAACCCGATTGATAATATTTTAACCCCATAGTTCTCTACCGGTTTCATTTTAGATTTACCATCAACATTCACTGCCAAAGGTTTTTCAGCCTCTACATCAAACATAATTGGAATAGACGGCCCATAAATATCAGCATCTAACACACCAACTTTAAAGCCCATTTTCGACAAAGTGACCGCCATATTTGCGGTTACAGTCGATTTACCAACACCACCTTTACCCGACGCTATGGCAATTATATTTCGAAGGCCTTGAACTGGCTTTCCTTTTATGACATTAGCTTTTGGGTTTTCAGGAGCTTCAACTTTTACATTAATTGTAATTTTAGCCTTTTCGTAAACCTGCTCATGAATGGTTTTTAAAATATCAACTTCGGTTCGCTTCTTTGCTTGTAAACTAGGATTTTGTATTGTAATATCTACAATAACCTCATCGCCAAAAGTGATAACATTTTTAACCGCTCCGCTCTCTATCATATTTTGCCCTTCTCCAGGAACAGTAATACTTTCAAGCGCTTTTAAAATATCTTGTTTATTTAACTTCATTGCTTCTATTAAGAATCATTCTAAAGGCAAAGATAGACAATAAAGGTAGAAAATGGAAGCCTATAGTTAGAAGTTTTAACGATATAGTTATTTGGATTTATTATTGAATTTAGATCTGAAAATTTTGAAAAATTAGGAGATTAGTCCAATTCCTTAGAAGGATCCCAATACACCTTTTGTAAATCCTGAATTTGATTTTCAGTAACCTGAACACCTTCACTTTCTAATAACTGTTGCATCAAATTTGTGCCATCAAAATGATGCTTTCCTGTTAGCAACCCTTTTCTATTTACAACACGATGCGCGGGCACATCTTTACCATGTGAACCGTTCATAGCATAGCCTACCATCCTCGCGCTTCTTGCTGCTCCTAAATACGTTGCAATTGCCCCATAACTAGTTACTCTGCCATATGGGATACGTTTTGCAACTTCGTAAACTTTATCAAAAAAATTTAGGGTTTCCAGTTTCAATTTATAAGTCTTGAATGATGTTAATCAATGTAACTATAGAAATAACACCTGTAATTCCTCCAATAATTCGGTTCATGTTTTTTTGCGAGGTGAATGTTTTCCCTTTTACTTTATCAAAGAAAAAAATATACATGTAGAGCGTTACAAATGTTCCTGTAGCGGCTCCAATTACATAAGCCATGATGCTTGATTTTTCGAACGTCATCCAACCAAATGAAGCCAAAGTAATGGTCATATAAGCTTGATATGGTATTGGAAACACATTTATTATCGATAAAAAAATGCCTTGAAAAAATCGACTATGCTTACTCTTTATTTTAGGATCTATTTGTTGTTTAGGTGTTGACTTAGCTACAAACAAAAAATAAATAGTTATCAAGATAAAAATCACCAGAGCGACACTTCTTAAAACGCCAATAACTTCTGGATGCATGCTTAAATAACGCGCAAATATACTGGCTAAATAAGTCTGTATCAAAACGATTACACAAACACCAGCAGAAAACACCATCCCTCTTATATGGCCTTCTTTTAAGCTTATTTTGGCTGCTGTCATATTTAACAACCCTGGAGGAATGACTCCAATCATTGCAAAAAATAAACCCAAAAAGAAGATAATGGTTATGTTCACTATTATTTAATTTTGAATCTAATATAGGTAATTGGTTTGTCTTGCTCTAAATATTGCGATTCATAAAAAGTTTGGATACTAGTTACTTCTTCGGGACTACCTTCTTGTTTATACACATTATGGTTGGCATAAAGCACATCATGTCCTGCTCCGTGCAAGAGACCTAAAGTATAACCATGCATAAATTCGCTGTCGGTTTTTAAGTTTACAACACCTTCTGGTTTTAATATTTGCTTGTAACGCTCTAAAAATGTTGCGTTAGTCATGCGGTGCTTGGTGCGCTTATATTTTATTTGCGGATCGGGGAAAGTAATCCAAATTTCATCTACTTCATTTTCTGCAAATGCATGGTCAATTAGTTCTATTTGTGTGCGAAGAAAGGCTACGTTTGGAATATTTTCTTCAATAGCGGTTTTGGCACCTCTCCAAAAACGTGCCCCTTTAATATCGATACCAATAAAATTTTTGTCTGGATATTTTTGAGCTAATGCCACCGAATACTCACCTTTACCACACCCTAATTCTAAAACTAAAGGATTATTGTTTTTAAAAACTTCTTCCCTCCAATTTCCTTTTAGTTTAAAATTTGAACTAACCAACTCATCCCTTGTAGGTTGAACGACATTGGAAAATGTTTCGTTTTCGTTGAATCTTCTGAGTTTATTTTTGCTTCCCAAAGTTTATTAACTATTTATTATTACTTTATTTTGGTAAAATTAAGGAATTATACGAGAGCCTTATTATCTTATCTTTGAATTTAGCAAAAAAGCGCGTGAGGGATTGAAGCGGCATCCTTTATGTGAAGCAATGAAAGATGGATTTTAAACTTTTGAGTAAGTAACTAATTTTATAAATCCCGAAACAAATTCGGGACTGCTTCGCAGAAAGATATAGCGGAAAGCCCGACCCGTGTGGGCACGCCATAATACGTATTAATGAAAAAAAAAATTTTAGTTGCGCCCTTAAATTGGGGTCTTGGGCATGCTACGCGTTGTATACCTCTAATAAACGCTTTAATTGCTGAGGATTTTGTGCCCGTTATTGCTAGTGACGGAGCTGCTTTAACCTTGTTGCGTAAAGAATTTCCAGATCTTTCTACTCTAGAATTACCATCCTACAATATAACTTACACCAAAAACGGGAAGCTTTTTAAATTGAAACTTCTTAAGGATTTGCCAAAACTTTTAAAGGCGATTAAAGCAGAAAAAAAAGCCATAGCATCTATTTTAGAGCATAACACTATTTCTGGAATTATTTCTGATAATAGATTTGGGGTTAGAAACAAAAAAGTACCTTCTGTTTTTATGACACACCAATTGAACGTTTTAAGCGGTAACACCACTTGGTTCAGTACTAAAATTCATCAAAAAATTATAGAAAAATTTGATGCTTGTTGGATTCCTGATACCCAAGGGGAGATTAACTTAAGCGGGAAATTAGGTCATTTGAAAAAAATTAATGTTCCTACAACATATATTGGTCCTTTAAGCAGGTTTACCAATACTCGCATTGAAATTAAAAATGATTTAATGGTTTTAATTTCTGGTCCAGAACCTCAGCGTACTATGCTTAAAGAAAAGTTACTGCACGAATTAAAAGGTTACTCCGGAAAAGTGCTATTTGTTAGAGGCATTATGGAGAAAGAACAAACCATTAAGACTTTAGGAAATATCACTATTTATAACTTTATGACTTCTAGATTATTGGAAAAAAGTATTAACGAAAGTGCTTTAGTGATTTCAAGATCGGGTTACACAACGGTTATGGATTTAGCCAAACTTAATAAAAAGGCTTTTTTTATCCCTACACCAGGACAATTTGAACAAGAATACTTAGCAAAACGATTTACTGAAATGGGTTTAGTCCCTAGCTGTAAACAAAAGGATTTTAATTTAAAAAAGTTAGATAAAGTTAACGCTTATCAGGGTTTGAAAGCTTTTGATTTTAAAATTGATTATACCGATTTATTCAGCCTTTTCTAAAGTAAAAGAAAACTCGCTACCAACACCAAACTCACTTTCTACATAGATTTTTTCTCTATGCACCTCAATAATATGTTTTACAATGGAGAGCCCAAGACCTGAACCACCTTCTTTTCTTGAACCACTCTTATCTACACGGTAAAAACGCTCAAATAAACGCGGTATATGAATTTTTTCTATGCCTTCGCCATTATCAGTAATACGAACTATAACTTTATTTTTTATAAGATTTTCTATGCTCACTTCTGTGGTTCCTTTTTCACTTCCGTATTTTATAGAGTTTACTACTAAATTAGCCAAAACTTGCTGAATACGCTCTTTATCGGCGTTTACCATTATTGGATTAGGATACTCTTTATCAAAAATTAATGATGTTTTTTTTCTGCTAGCTTTAATTTCTAACATATCAAATACATTTTCGACCAACTCCACAATATTAAAAACTTCCATATTTAAACTTAAATCTCCAACTTCTAGTTTGGTAATCATGTCTAAATCTTTAATAATATAACCCAACCTTTCAATACCCTTGCTAGCTCTTTCAAGATACTTTTCACGAATATTTTTATCATCCATGGCACCGTCAAGCAATGTTAAAATATAACCTTGAACAGTAAATAGAGGCGTCTTTAATTCGTGGGATACATTCCCTAAAAACTCTTTTCTATACTCTTCTCTAACTTTTAGGGTTTCAATTTCAATTTTCTTGTCTCGGGCAAACTTATCTATTTCTTGAGTTAAGGTTTGCATATCTGTTGTAATTGGGCCTTTAGCCAAATTTACAGATTCAAGAAGTGTTAAGTCATCATAGATTTTTTTTACTCGTTTGTAAATAAATCGTTCTACATTGTATTGAATAATAATCGAGGAAAAGAGAAAGATACAAACAGAAAACACCAATGGGTAATACCATTCCAGATTACTAAAGTAATACAAAAAAACACTCATTAAGAGTGTTGTATATAACGTGATATATAATGCCGTACGAGCAGCAAATCGGTATGATTTTTTAAATTTTGCCTGCATTAATCTACAAACTTGTAGCCTACACCTTTTATGGTTTTAAAGCTATTATCTCCTAATTTCTCACGAAGCTTTCTAATGTGAACATCAATAGTTCTGCTACCAACAACAACTTCGCTACCCCAAACAGTATCAAGAATTTCATCCCTTTTAAACACTTTTCCTGGTTTGGACGCTAGTAAAGATAATAATTCAAATTCTTTTCTAGGTAAAATAATTTCTTTTCCTTCTGAAACAACTTTATATTCATCTCTGTTAATAATCAAGCTACCAACTTTAAGTGTGTCTTCAACATCTTCTTCCTTAAAACGTCTTAAAAGTGCTTTAACTTTACTTACTAATACTTTTGGTTTAATAGGTTTTGTAATATAATCGTCAGCACCTGCATCAAAACCAGCGACTTGAGAATAGTCTTCCCCTCTCGCTGTTAAAAATGTAATTATTGTGTTTTTTAGATCGGGATTTTTTCTAATAATTTCACAAGCTTCAATACCATCCATTTCAGGCATCATCAGATCTAATATAATTAAATGCGGAAGCTCTTTTTTTGCTTTTTCCACACCTTCCTGTCCATTCGCAGCGGTAATAACTTGATAACCTTCACTAGATAAATTGTAACCCACTATTTCTAAAATATCTGGCTCATCATCAACCAATAATATTTTAATATCCTTTTCTTTCATTAATGGTATTCTTGTTTATTGAAGTAAAGATAAGCTAATAACATGATTTTATTAAATTCTAGAAATTAATAACATTATGATAACAAACCCTTGACCTTAATTTAAACTTTCGACCAATTACCCTAATCTTTAACACTGTTTTGGCATCACTTTTGTACTAATTTAGTACCTTTATGTAACCAAATCATAGTGTATGAAAAACGTTTACTTTTTATTTTTATTCGTAGCCTTAACATGTTTTACATCCCATAATATGGATGCGCAAAACCATGTTATAAATCCCTCTACACAGACAAATATTGAAGGGTTATCTATTTACCCAAACCCTGTCAATAATCAAAGAACCTTTATAAACATTGCATCTAAACTAAGTTTAATTAAGAATATTGAAGTTTTTGATGTTTTAGGAAAACGTGTTTCTGCTGCCGTGTTATCCGGTAAAGAATTAAATATTTCTAATTTAAGAAAAGGCGTATATATTTTAAGAATTACCGAAAATAACATCAGCGAATCAAGAAAACTTGTAATAAAATAGATTAAAAAATTAATATGCTTAAAAAGCGTTGCCAGAAATGGTAACGCTTTTTTTTGTAAAATGGTTTTTAATCCGATTTAACAACTCTTTATGGGTTTTTGTTTTAATCAATTTTAATTATTCATAAATAATTCATAAATAATTCATAAATTATCAGCTTAACAATTAATTAATCAATTATGAAAAAACTTTACATTTTACTTTTTACAATTTTAATTTCTACGTTGTCTTTTGGGCAGACAACTATTTTTCAAGAATCTTTTGAAACGGGAAATAGCGGTACAACTTCTATTGATTGTAACGATGGTTCTGGCGACTTTTTCACAAGAACCGATGGGTCTGATATAAGCTCATCTTACCAAGTAAGTGGCGTTGATGGCGCTTTCTTTTTTGCAGCTCAAGATATCGATGCTACTGAGTGTGGAGGTTCTGGAGGTGATCTACAGACTTTACTTTTTGATGATATAGATATATCAACATTTTCAAACTTAACACTTGCTTTGCTTTTAGCTGAAGACGCACCATCTGATGGCAATTTTGATTGGGACGGTGGAGATTTGTTTTATGTAGAGGTTGATTATGACAACACAGGAAGTTATACTAAAATACTACAATTTGCTACAACAGCAACAACAGGATCGAATGTATCCTTACCTTCTCAAGATACTGATCTCGATGGGATTGGTGATGGGACTGAATTGAGTCCTACTTTTGGAGAATTTACAATTGCCTTAGGCACTGGTAATTTAGTTGATGTAAGATTAGTATTTGATGGATTAGGTTTTGGAGACGAAGATATTGCTGTAGATAACATTAGAATTATTGATGGTTTTGTTGTATCGCCCGCGATTACTATAGTTTCTCCTTTAGATACAACAGTATTTGCTCCCGGAACAACTAATGTAAATATTGAATGGACAACGGTTAATTTAGCAGGTGGAGAAACTGTTGATATCGACGTAAATGGAACAGTAACAACTGGAGTTACTAGTCCTTATGCTGTTACCACAACAGATGGTCAAGCATATAATATTACGGTTAATTTAATGGATGGAGCTAGTGTTGTAGATTTTGAAGGAGTAGATTTTAGTGTAGGAAGTTTAACTCAAGTTGCTGATGTAACTGCTCTAAAAGCAGATGTTGTTGATAATGGTCTTGGTAGATTTTATGAAATTACAGGAAGTTCCTTATTAACACACACGGATGGTTTTAGAAATAGAAAATGGATACAAGATACTGATATTAGTGGTGTATTAATTTATGATGCTTCTGGTGTTATTGCCACTACTTATGCAGTTGGGGATATGATTACTGGTTTAAAAGGATATACTACAGACTCGAATGGAGTATTAAGATTTATACCTACTAGTGATTCTGGTGTTATTGCCTCTTCAGGAAATCCTGTGGTACCGCAAACGGTTACCATATCAGATTTAAATACAACTCCAGATAATTATGAATCTGAATTAATTAAAATCGCTAATGTTACATTTCCTCAAGGCGATGGTACTTTAACTTTTTCTACTGGACAAAATTTTGATGTATTTGATGGTGCTTTAACTACTATAATGCGAACAGACTTTTTTGGCGCAGATTATATTGGTGAAATTATACCTCAATCGGCTTTAGATCTTGTTGGTGTTGCAGGTGAATTTCAGGGAACAGCTCAAATTTATGTAAGAAGTTTAGCTGATATTAATACCTTAGGAGTAAAAAACTTGAACGTTTCTAATTTCAGTTTATATCCAAACCCAACATCAACTGGTTTTGTAACTATTACTTCAAATAATAGTGATAGTATTCAAGCTCAAGTGTTTGATACTCTAGGAAAACAAGTTTTAAATAATACAATTTCTAATAATAGATTAAATGTTTCTAGCTTAAATGCGGGACTATATATCGTTAAGTTAACACAAGACAATACTTCTGTAACTAAAAAGCTAGTTATTAAGTAATTTATTTTTTCACTACTTTTAAAGAGCGTTACCTATGGTAGCGCTCTTTTATTTTCTATACTTTTGCTTATGTATAAAAGTATGATAGACACACATTCCATTTTTAACATAAAAAATCAAAGTGAATTTAAAGATTTAGCTCTAAACATTTTCAAATATCAATTTGAAAACAATAGGGTTTATAGGTCGTTTTGCGATTTGCTATACAAACACCCGAGTGAGGTAAACACTTTAAAAGATATCCCTTTTATACCAATTCAGTTTTTTAAAACGCGAGACGTATTAAGTTCTAAAGCACCAATTAAAACGACATTTACCAGTTCTGGAACTTCTGGAAGCGAAACCAGCAAGCATCATGTTACCGATTTAAATATTTACCAACAAAGTTTCACAAAGGGGTTTGAACAATTTTATGGAGCTATTGAAGATTATGTAATACTAGGCTTATTACCTTCTTATTTAGAGCGTGAGGGATCTTCTTTAATCTATATGGTAGATAGTATGATTAACACATCTAAGCATCCAGAAAGCGGCTTCTATTTGAATAACCTTTCGGAATTGCAAGAGACATTAACAACATTAGATTCCGAAGGCAAAAAAGTATTACTTATAGGCGTTTCTTTTGCTTTATTAGATTTAGTT
>NZ_CAJQQI010000045.1 GCF_905480415.1 uncultured Algibacter sp.
GTTCTGCCTTTAAACCATATTCAGCAAGCGTGAGAATAATCATTTCTTCTAAAAAACGAAGATATTTATGTATATCAGTGAAAAAATTATCTAAATCCAAAATAGGATATCCCACAATTTGCCCTGGACCATGATAAGTAATATCACCTCCACGATTTACTTTAGGTAAAAGTGGATACATGTCAAATTTGTTGGTTGATGAAGCACAATTAAAGGCTAAAAACGCCTCTTTTTATAAAGTGAATCGTGGAGGCGATATTACCTATCATGGGCCTGGACAAATTGTTGGGTATCCTATTCTGGATTTGGATAATTTTTTCACTGACATACATAAATATCTTCGTTTTTTAGAAGAAGTGATTATTCTTACGCTTGCTGAATATGGTTTAAAGGCAGAACGAAGCCCAGGAGAAACAGGGGTTTGGTTAGATGTTGGTACACCGTTTGCACGTAAAATTTGCGCCATGGGCGTTCGTGCGAGTCGTTGGGTTACCATGCATGGTTTTGCTCTCAATGTAAACGCAGATTTGGGCTATTTCGATTTAATGATTCCATGTGGAATTCGTGGTAAAGCGGTGACTTCACTAAATGTTGAGCTTGGAAAAAAATCAATAGATGAGGCTGAAGTAAAAGAAAAACTTTTAAAGCATTTTGCTGCGCTTTTTGAGGCGGAGTTTAATGGTTTTAATTAGAATTAATACTAAAAAGGTATCTCAAACGGCGACTTAATTTATTTATAAGAAATATAGGCTAAAGCGAGCTGGTCTAATTGAAAACCCTTAAATTCTTTGTTTTTAATTCGTAAAACTAATTCTGTGTTTCCTTTAAAATAATCTGATGCCCATTTTCTGAATTTTGAATTACTTAAATTAAACATACTAATTACTGTTGGCGCTTTTTCACTTGGACGTTTGAGTAGATAGCTTGTGCCAAAATTGATATTTCTTCCTTCGTAGCTATGAGTTGTAATTATGCCCTTTCTTTTGTCTAAATAAAAAGTTTGAGTACTGATGTAAGCTTTAATTAAAGGATGACTATAGGTTACCAAAAACCATTCTTTTTCAGACAAAGAACTACTTCTATGTTTTTTAAATGGCTCGGGCGTTAATCCGAGGTTGTTTCTCTCAAAAAGATATTTATTGCCATTATAAATTGTGTATAAAATTTGATAGATCTCATCACTTTCAATGCTTAAAGCTATTTCACTTCCATTCTTTTTTACTTTTATAGAGTTATTATGATGCCTATTTTGGGGTAAAGTAGCTACGCCTTCAATAGTTTCTCCATTTACTAATAATAATTTTGCCGTATAAAAACCATGAGCTTGAATATTTAAAGCTATACATAGGAATGCTATTGATAAAATGTTGCTCATAAAAGATAAGGTGAGATTTATAATGAACTTATGTTTTCTTTAAAAATAAAACAAATTTAAAAATATGAATCACTCTTTTGTTACTTTTAAATGTGATTTTAGGTTTTGGTTCGTTTAACAAAGGTGGGTGTAACAATATTTCAATTTTTTATATCGGACTTTAAATGAAAGTAGTTGAAAACATTTATAAACTCAAGGTTTTTAATACTTATCAGGCACAAAAGTTTGATAATCTTTTGGTGGGCGAACATATGCTTTATAGTCTGGTAAATCAGGAAGTTCAATTGGATTAACATCCATTTTTTCGTAAGGAATCATGCTCAGAACATGGCTAATACAATTTAAACGTGCTTTCTTCTTGTTGTCAGCATTTACAACAAACCAAGGCACTTGCTTGGTGTCTGTATGTGCAAACATATTGTCTTTGGCTTTTGAATATTCTAACCATCTAGCACGAGATTCTAAATCCATTGGACTAAATTTCCAACGTTTTAATGGATTACCTATTCTGTTTTTAAAACGCTTTTCTTGTTCGTCATCACTTACTGAAAACCAATATTTTAAAACAATAGTTCCAGATCTTACAAGCATACGTTCGAACTCCGGACAAGATCTTAAAAATTCATTATACTCATCATCTGAACAAAAACCCATAACCTTTTCTACGCCAGCTCTATTGTACCAACTTCTGTCAAAAAGAACAATTTCACCAGCAGCCGGCAAGTATTGTGCATATCTTTGAAAATACCACTGTGTTTTTTCTCTTTCAGTAGGAACCCCTAACGCCACAACTTTGCAAACACGTGGATTTAAAGGTTCTGTAAATCGTTTTATCGTGCCGCCTTTACCCGAAGCGTCTCTGCCTTCAAAAACGATAACTACTTTTAAACCTTGCTTTTTCACCCATTCTTGAAGATGTACTAACTCGGTATGGAGTATAGCGAGTTCTTCCTCGTAGTTAAATTTAATTTCTTTTGACATTCTAATGTGTTTTTGCAGACACAAGTTACTGAAAAACAAAAAAAAGACTAATTAATAGTTGACTTTTTTGTCTGTTGTAAAGATAATTTATAAAGATTCTTATTAACTCTCTGCATTAAAAAACACTTTGTAATAATGCATTTTCTTTTCATCGTCATAACCGCGTTCTAAATATTCAGAAGAGGCGTCTGGGGAGTCAATATCTAACTTTATTTGTATGTTGGTATCTAGCTTAATATCCGTTTTTATTTTTCGCTTTTCTTTGGTTACAACAGCTTCTGCAACATCAAACTGATTTCTAATTACTAAATTTTGTTCACCTTCAAAATCCTTTTTAAAATTATCAAATTCTCTTTTATGCTTGTCTTCTTCAAATAGCTCTTCTTTAAAACGCTCTACATTAACGACTTCATTTTCCTTAAAAAAGTCGATAGTTTTAGCTAAAAAGGTATTTTGTTCTTGTGCACCGTAACTGGTTTTTATGATTTCCGTTGAAAAGTCTTTACATAACTCAATATACTGTTGTGTATGGTTATTAGCATCATCCGCATATTTAATATTTAAAAAATGATTAATCCAATATTGAGCATCGTAACTATTATTATCTACACTTAAAATAATGTTGCCTTCAGTATCACTTTGATTTAAAATTAAACAACCTTTATCTACTTTTTTAGAGTTGATCCCTTTCTGTACTAAAACATCGTAACTTTTATTCTCCAAATACGTTTGAAAGAAATTCACTTTACTTTCAATTTTGAAAATGCCAATGGCGTTAGTGGTCATATCTCTAAACTCAATACCTTCAAACAAAACAATTAAGACATCGCCTGTTTTTATTTGTGCAGAACTAGATTGCTCATATAAATGAGTTACTATATGTTTTGAAAGTTCTACGAACCCATCTTCATCATTAAACAATTGTGTGCAATAGCTGTTAATTTCGTTTAAAGAAATATTGGCATGATGATTAAATCGATAACTCTGTACAACGCTGCCGAATGGTCTTAATAAAAAGGGTAACATTAAATCGTAACTAGCTTCATCAAAATCTACTAAATTTTCTGAAAAGGCATTTTTAGTGTCATTAAATTTATTACCAACCTTATGAATTATAAATTTTGAAATGGAAGCGTTTTTTCTTGAGATCATGTGTGTTTTATTAAGACTGCAATACTATTAAATTTACCTGAAATTAAACCAAATGAATTTTAAAATGATTGAAAATAAATTTGAATTATATTTCACCTACAGGAAACAGAGGCGGATGTAATCAGTTATTTTAAAGTTTATTTAGTTGTATACAAAAAAAGAGCACCAAAGCATTACACTTTGGCGCTCAAGATTCGAGGACTTGCTTTTGTTGATTAAAAACCTTTATTTTTATTTTATTAATATTTTCACAAATTCTATATGTCTATTTTGCGCTTCATAACAAAAGCCATCCAAAAGAACAGGATGCTTTTCGCGTTTTTTGATAATTTTATTTGTAAGTATTTGATTAATAGGTGTCTTAAAGATAAAGATTAGTTTTTTTATCCACAAGAATGTATTGTTAATTTTCAAAATAATTTTATAAGTAGCTATATGAATAGCGAATAAATTAATTTATTTGATATAAAATTATAGCGTTATTTTCTCCTTTAGTAACAAACTCTAAATTTCTGTCCTTATCAATATTGTCAAGGTCTATTGTCGAGTTTCCATAAACAGGGAAATTTGGAAGTAATTTAGACTGACTATCATATAAATAAGTTTTATGTGATTGTAAATCTGTTATAGAAACATAAATTTTATTATTAATGTAGAAAATTTTTGGACTCGAGTAATCTCCAAAATCTAACTCTGTAGTTTTACTTTTGATATAAAGCTTGTTTTCGCTTTGTGCAACTAAGGTTTTACTAGTAGTTTCAATATGATGATTTTCAGAAAGGTTTAAGTTTGTAGAAGAAACATTTCCTTTTGCATCAACTGAAATCAAATCACCAGAGGCACTGGTTGTAGTAAATGTGTTATTATATAAGAAAACGGGTTGGTTTGAATAAGGAAAAGATTGTTTCGGTTTAACTCTTGTTTTTCCTAATCGATTTAAGATATAAAGTTTGTTGTTAGTTTTTAATGTGATGTAATCTTTACTGCTGATT
>NZ_CAJQQI010000046.1 GCF_905480415.1 uncultured Algibacter sp.
TGGAAGAATTTTGAACATATTCCGGATTCTATTCAACGAACCAAATTTGCAATGGCATCATATAATTGTGGTATGGGTCATGTTTTTGACGCACAAAGATTAGCAGAAATTGAAGGTTTAAAAAAAGATGTTTGGGATGATCATGTTGAAACTATGGTTTTAAAACTAAGCAAGCCTGAGTATTATAATAATCCAATTGTGAAATATGGTTATGTTCGTGGTTTAGAGCCTTATAATTACGTGAAACAAATATTTGAAAGGTACCAACATTACGTTCAGTTTATCAATGAATGACTACTTGTTAATGATAAACCATAGTTTACTTTAATTCATAAAAAAACCTCCCAAAATTAATTTTGGGAGGTTTTTTATGAATCATCTCACAGCATAAGAATTAATAATATTCTTCAACTGTAGTTTTAAATCTTCACCAGTATCAAATACCATTTGTTCGTTACTTGGGAAGGGGAGACGTCTTTTATTCAACAATTGTCTGTCGTTTTTAATTAACGCACGTTTATCTCCTTTATATCTTGCAAAAATATGCTCGAATACAAAACCACTATCTATGGTAAAAGTATCAATAGGTTGGTTGTTTTGGGTATCAATATACACCACATCGGCAATAACTTCTGCAGTTTTGGTTTGTATGGTTTCATATAGACGTCCTCTAACTTTAATGATTTTTTCAAACTTAATATCGTTTCCTAAACTGTCTTTTACCACATTACCATTACTATCTTTTTCGTATTCCCAACCATCGACAACTTCTTTTTCTCTTAAAAACTCACGTTGGTTAACACGTTCTGGAGACACATCAATTTGCTTTAAATTAAGGTGCATGGCATAATCATAGTTAAGATTTGGTACTTTATTAGCGTGATATTCACTCCAAAACTTATTTAAGCCATAAGTATCAAAGTTTAATAACTCCACTTCTAAACGCTGCGGTATTACTTGTTGCGTATCGTTATGTACAGATACTAAAATATGATCTTTTCCACGTTCATGAGCTTCCGCTAGTAGGTCTCTAGTATTCTCGTAATTAGGACTGATACGATCTAAATACGATAACTCGCTATGTGCTTGTCTAATAATATGTTTATCATCAGATTCTAAAAGATCTAAACCTTTTTCATATAAATAATCTGCGAGTTGCGTTTTAGAGCCTATAATGTCATTACTATAATCGTTAAACGTAAACGGAATATTTTTTCCATTAATGTTTAATGGCAAAATAGGTTTTATAGCTTCCTGTCTCGCATCTAAATCTAAATAGAGCTCGTAGATGTTTCTGAATGTTTCGGGATTGTTGTCTTTTTTAAGATGTTTAATAGTCTCTAAATCGCGTTCAGCCACTTTGTAATAGGCATCTTGAAGCATGATTATATAATCGTAATTACGCTTTTTATCTTTATTCTTTCTTAGCTTATCAAGTGCCGTGTTTATCGCACGGTCGTAATTACCAGAATTAACTGCAATTTCAACTTGCTTTTTTGTGTTACAAGCTATTAGCAATAAAAATACAACTGAAAGTAGTAGTAGTTTTTTCATAGGTCAAAAGTTTTGGTTATTTGGGATACTAAATCAATAGTGGTGCCAAAATACAAACACTACACATGAAATACTAATAAAACCGATAAAGTGTTTGAATATATGTATTTATATAGAATTAATCTTACAGTTTTTAATGTCGACGTGTCTATTTTGCTAAGGACAGATTTATACAGAAGATATAAAATTATGTAGTTTGGAATTGACTTTAGTAAGTTGCTTGCGTTAGGGATTGCATCCGTTCGATTATCTCTCGATAGTCTTAACCTTTTGAGTAGCTTCGAATACCAAGCCTATTATTTGAAACGAGGTTTTTATTAATAGCGAGATCCCGAAGCTAGTTCGGGACTGCTTCTCAGAAAGATATAGCGCAAAGCCCGACCTAATAGGGAAACCTGCCTACTGGCAGGCAGACGCCCAAAACACAGTAAAAAGTTTAATTTATTTCTTGTTGTAAACAGGTAATAATTGAGTAGAAACTTCGCCAAAACCAATACGAGTACCATCTTTTTCGCAATGTCCGCGCATAATAACGGTATCATTATCATTGATGAATTTGCGTTCGGTACCATCTTTCATTTTAAGGGGCTTTTCACCTCTCCATGTTAGTTCTAACATAGACCCGTAACTATCTTCGGTTGGGCCAGAAATTGTTCCGCTTCCCATCATATCTCCAGAATTTACTGGGCAACCATTTACAGTATGATGTGCTAGTTGTTGCGCCATATTCCAATACATATATTTGAAGTTAGAGTTGCTAACTAAGGTTTCCTTGGCACCTTTTGGTTGAATAGCGACTTCTAAATTAATATCATAACTCTTTTTACCTTTAAATTGAAGGTATTCTAATTGTTTTTTTAGAGGTTTTGGACTTTCAACTTTATAGGGCTCTAACGCATCTAAAGTTACAATCCAAGGTGAAATAGAAGATGCAAAATTCTTAGCTAAAAAAGGACCTAAAGGCACGTATTCCCATTTCTGAATATCTCTAGCGCTCCAATCATTCAGTAAAACCAATCCAAAAATATATTCTTCAGCTTCAGCAATTGGGATAGGCTCTCCCAAATCATTAGCATCAGTGGTAATAAAAGCCATTTCTAATTCAAAATCTACCAATCTACTAGGTCCAAAAACGGGTTCAGAAGCACCGTTTGGAAGTGTTTGTCCGTTTGGTCTATGAATTGGGATTCCAGATGGTATAATAGATGAGCTTCTGCCATGATAGCCCACTGGAATATGCAACCAGTTTGGTAACAAGGCATTATCAGGATCTCTAAACATAGTGCCAACATTGGTTGCGTGCTCTATACTTGAGTAAAAATCAGTATAATCACCAATCTGTACTGGGAGCTTCATTTCAATTTCATCTAAACGAAACAGAATAGTTTCTTTATGCTTATTATTATTTTTTAAAGTATCGTTATTGGCATCAAAAATCTCAGCAATTCTATTTCTAACGGTACGCCATGTTTTTCTACCGTCTGCAATAAAATCATTTAGTGTGTCTTGAAGAAAAATATCATCGGTTAATGGAATGCCTTCAAAATACCCTAATTGGTGTAATGCACCTAAATCTATAGCGGTGTCTCCAATACGGGTTCCAATGGTAATAATATCATCACGAGTTAAAAACACACCAAAAGGAATGTTCTGAATAGGAAAGTCTGAACTTTTACCAACGTGTAACCACGAGGATCTATCTGGATTATTAGCGGATAATGGCATAACGATATTTTAAGTTTTAATTATTGAATTCTTATCAAACGTACACATTTTTTTTATTTTAACGGAAAAAAACATATAAAATATGCTTAAACGTTAATCGTTAATAAACCGTTGAAAACTTAGAAGTAAAACTGTGTTTTTTAATACTAATAACTAATCTATTTGCTATTTTTGCACCTTAATTTAACTAGAACACTATTTTATGCAACGCGACGAACAAATTTTTGAACTTATTGAAGCAGAAAAAGAACGCCAACTTCATGGTATTGAGCTTATTGCATCAGAAAATTTTGTAAGCGACCAAGTTATGGAAGCTGCAGGCTCTGTGTTAACTAATAAATATGCTGAAGGCTACCCAGGAAAGCGTTATTATGGCGGTTGCGAAGTGGTTGATGAAGTAGAACAAATTGCTATAGATAGAGCAAAAACATTATTTGGGGCTGCTTATGCAAATGTACAACCACATTCTGGAAGTCAGGCTAATACAGCAGTGTATCATGCATGTTTAAAACCTGGTGATAAAATTTTAGGGTTCGATTTGTCTCACGGTGGGCATTTAACGCACGGGTCGCCAGTAAATTTTTCTGGTAAACTTTACAATCCAGTATTTTATGGCGTAGAGGAGGAGACAGGTGTTTTAAATTATGATAAAATTCAAGAGATTGCTACAAAAGAGCAACCAAAATTAATTATAGCAGGAGCTTCGGCATATTCTCGCGATTTAGATTTTGAACGTTTTAGAGTTATTGCTGATAGTGTTGGTGCGATATTGCTCGCAGATATTTCACACCCCGCAGGATTAATTACAAAAGGGATTTTAAACGATCCTCTTCCACATTGTCATATTGTGACCACTACAACACATAAAACATTAAGAGGTCCAAGAGGTGGCATGATTATGATGGGACAAGATTTTGAAAACCCATTTGGTATCACGCTTAAAAATGGAAACTTACGTAAAATGTCTTCTTTATTAGATTCAGCTGTTTTTCCAGGAAATCAAGGTGGCCCTTTAGAACATATTATTGCTGCTAAAGCCATAGCTTTTGGTGAAGCATTAACAGATGATTTTTTAACCTATCAATTGCAAGTTAAAAAGAATGCATCTACTATGGCCGATGCTTTGGTTGCTAAAAACTATAAGATCATTTCTAACGGAACAGACAACCATTGTATGTTAATTGATTTGCGTAACAAAAACCTTTCTGGTAAAGATGCTGAAAACGCTCTAGTAAAAGCAGATATTACGGTAAACAAAAACATGGTGCCTTTTGATGATAAATCGCCATTTGTAACCTCAGGTATTCGTTTAGGAACTGCCGCAATTACAACGCGTGGTTTAAATGAATCTGATATGGTAACTATTGTAGATTTGGTTGATGAAGTGATTACTAACTTTGAAGATGAAGCAATTCTGGCTAACGTTAAAGAAAAAGTAAATGCTATGATGAAGGATAAACCTTTATTTGTATAGTGCAGCGTTATGCTGAATTTATTTCAGTAGCTCATCAATAAAATATAGTAGCCTAAAAGAACTTTGGGTTTACAAGAAAATCCTGCTTTGTGTGGGGTTTTTTATTTTTTTGGTAAACTGCCTGCCGGTAGGTAGGTATCCACAAGGGTCGGGCCTTCGGCTGTCCCTCTCTGCGAGTAGCTCCAACTAATGCCTCAATCACTAACGCAATTATTTGCTAACTTAGAATTTAATCTGTTTTTTCTTGATTTTTTTTATGTTTTTTTGAGTTCGACTCAATTAACAAGTATGGTATTCCAATAATCATAGAAGTCCAAAAAGCATAATTTTGAATATTCGGATTTTCAGTTAATCTAGCAATGAAGTACCCAACGACTATGATTAAAGCCATTCCGAACATTACATTCCTAAATACAGTTGCTATTCCTTCGATATTGTATTTTTCTTTTTCTTCTTTCGGCATAGTATTATATCCAGCAATTAGAAAATACATTTTTCCGTACTTTATTAAAATTCCGAGAACGATAAAAAGAATTGCTACTCCAATCATATTTTTTTATTTTAAAATTCGGTCAGTTTATTTTATATTTTTTTTCTGTTATATGCAGTTTCATTAAATGCCCCAACGGTTTGAATAAACAGTCGTTGTAATGCCGTTTATTTTATGTTTGCAACTGTTTCCTTTTTGTAAACTGTGGAGCCTTCTTTTATCGTTTGAAGCACAACAATGTTTTTGATGTTTTCTATGTCAACTTTTATAGGATTTGAATCAAGAATGACTAGGTCTGCTAGTTTACCCACCTCTAAAGTGCCTTTACTTTCTTCTTCAAAATGCTGATAGGCGGACCATTCGGTAATGCATTTTAATGCTTCATAAGGGGTTAATCTTTCGTTTTCGCCTATGATATTTCCGGATCTTGACACTCGATTCGTAGCAGTCCATATTACTCGCATCAAATTTGGTAAGGCCACAGGAGCATCCGTATGGATGGTAATTTTTAAACCTTTGTTTAAGGCTGTTCTAGTGGGGCTTATTTTATTACCTAAGCTATCACCGATTAATTCCTTATGCCAATCACCCCAGTAAAAGGTGTGTAATGGAAATAGTGAAGCGATAATGTCTAAGTTTTTAAATTCATCTAGCTGATCTTCTCTTACATATTGGCCATGAATCAGAACATCCCTTCTACCTTCATTTCCATATTTATTAGTTACCTTTTTTAGGGTTCTAATCATTTGATCCATCGCGGCATCTCCATTTGCATGAGTATGTATTTGCCAATTATTTCGAAAAGCATTTTCATATATATCTTCAACATCTTTATCATTTGGTATAGCTGGATATCCTAAATACCCTTCCTCTGCGCCATCTGGAGCGATTAGGTAGGGTAGGGTTCTCCATGCTGTTCTGCCTTGTGGAGATCCATCTAGTGTGAGCTTCACTCCTCCAATTCTGTAATGATTTTTATAAGAGGAGCTATACCAATCAGTATTTAGTAAAGAATCAGCAACAGAGTAATCAATGTAGCTCACCACATCTAATTTTAAGAAATTAGTCATTGCAGCATGCTCTAAAAAAAGATGAGAACTTGGCATTGCTCTCCCTTCTTGGACTGTCGTGTAGCCGTAGGATAAAGCCATATCTTGACCAGATATTAGAAATGATTTTAAGGCTTCTTCACTCTTTGGACCTAATACCATAGGCATAATAGGAATTGCAGCTAATTCTTCTAATACTCCATTAGGTTCTTCTGTTCCAGAAATTCTCCTAATTATGCCACCTTCGGGATTAGGAGTTTCCGAAGTAATATCTAATAATTCCAAACCCTTGCTATTCACAACGCAAAAGTGACCGGAGATATGTATAATCATAACCGGATGTTCTGTTGATACTTTATCCAAGTCCTCTTTCGTAGGAAACCTCTTTTCTGCTAACACTGAATCATCAAATCCCATCCCGAATATCCACCCAGTGAGTTGAATGTTTTCAGGAGTCGACCAAGCTTTTAATATTTTAATTAGTGAACTGATATTGTTTGCCCCAGCATCTGGGGGTGGCAGAATTTGCGCGCCTATTGATTGACTTGGAAATCCAGCGAAATGAGCATGTGCATCTATAAAGCCTGGTAATAAGGTTTTTCCATTAAGATTTACTTCTCTTACTGAAGGAAATAGCTCTTTAGATTCAGAAAGTCTTCCAATAAATACTATAGAATCTGCATTTGTTACGATTGCTTCAACATAATTAGGTTCAGTTCCCTGCATGGTGAGAATATCTCCTCCAAAATATAGAATCTGATTATTGTCTAGTGCAGTATTTTTGGCTTCAAAGCAACTGATAATAAATAGTGTTAAGGCTAAGTATGCAAGCAGATTACTAATGCGTTGTTTCATAATGTAGTGTTGATTGCTAAAGGTTCGTACCTGATTTCGTTGCTTTGTTTAGGCTACTAATTTAACAAATACTAACCAAATAGAAAATCTTCGAGGATTTTCTTAAGTACGCTAAAACCAAGCCATTAATTATACGTGTCTTAAGTTCGTTATTTTTATTATAAATCTTTTGCAAGACAGATACTGTCGGGAATAGCCTTTAATTTACCGTATTTCTCAATTAAATCGTAATTATTTCGTTGATATAGTTTACTTGCTTCAGGTTGTTTTGAGCCCATAAAAAGTAAACATTTAGTATTTCCTAATTCTCGAGACCAATTTTCTAACTCTAATAAAATTTTTTCTCCAATTCTTTGGCCTCTAGCTTCTGGAGAAACATACATTCTTTTGATTTCCATAGAGTTATTGTCGTATTTAGAAATAGCTCCGCAACCAATTGCCTTGTCTTTTTTCATTACTAAAATAACATATTTAATACTGGAGATATTATTAAATTGAGATAGAGGATGAATTTTTCCATCCCTCTTTGCAAGGTCAGAATTCAGTAATTGTACAAGTTTTTTAAATTCTAAATTTTGAGAGTCTGTCCTTATTATTTCTATCATATTTTTGAGTAAGCTAAAATGACGTACAACGTTATTATATTTAAAAAGTGCATCTTTTTGGGAGTCGGATTTTTTGGATATTCTTGTTTGATATTCATTCAAATATATTAAGCATCCAAAATTATTTAGCCCAATAATCCAATACCAACACATCTTCCAAATGCGAGCTTAAAACATTCACAAATGCTATATGTGCGGGATGAGGAAGGTATATGGATCTTTCTTCCTCACTATTAAAAGTTACAAAAAAACAATGAGTAAATCCTTTATTTAGTCCTTCTGGACTATTATTTAAGCCCCATTCAAATTTTTTTATTTCTTTTATTTTAGAAGGTAAATCGATAAAGGCAGCTTCCACTTTTTGAATATCAGCAGAGGTAGAGGCTTCTGTAAATTTAAACAGAACTACATGACGTAACTGCTCAGTAATTTTGTTTGCAGTAGGCGTATTGCTCTTAGCATTATCTGTTCTATTCATACAACTACTAAATAAAATTAAGGTAAATAGTAATAAAATATTATTTTTCATATCTGTTAAGGTTATATATTATTATAGTTTTAGCAACATTTTGTTTAATGTAAATTTGATATAATGTTCTAATACTTTACAGCGGTTAGTATAATAATAGTTACGTATTTACAAAGGAGGGTTTTCAGTAGAAAAATCAGACCTAATAAACTTGCGACAACCTTTGGTTAATACTACAATTAAGTAATTGTTTTTATACGTTTTTAGACACTTTCTTTTTTGTTTTACTTATTAGTTTATGCTCTATTATTAGCCATAAATATTTAAAAAAGACAGACCATCCACTTAACTCAAGGTTAGGTTTTTTTCTTTGTCCTATTCGTTTTATTTGTGATTCATACCATATTATATTCATCATTCCATCAATTGCTTTTACTCCTGTTTTTTTAATTTTTGTTGTAAAATTAGCTCGACTTTCATTAAATATTTCGTTCCCAATATTAGGGAACACAGCAAAAGGTCTAGCAATTCCAATAATATCTAATTTATTAGAAGCAATGGCACTTCGCATCACTGAAGTAGTACGAAATCCTCCTGTTAACATTAAAGGAGTATTTGTTATTTTTCTCACTTTCTCAATATAATCGATAAAATAAGCTTCTCTTTTTATTGTGCTCTCTTTGCGTTTTCCCATCATTGCTGGAGCTTCATATGTTCCTCCTGATATTTCTATTAAATCAATTCCTTCCTTTGAAAGGGTTTTGACAACTTCCATTGATTCTTCTTCTGAAAACCCACCTTTTTGAAAGTCTGAAGAGTTTAATTTAATTCCAACAGGAAAATTTTCTCCTACGCGTTCTCTAATTTTTCTATAAACTTCAACAACAAATCTGGATCTATTTTCTAAGGTTCCTCCCCATTTATCTTTTCTAATATTTGTATAGGGCGATAAAAATTGACTAACTAAATAACCATGTGCACCATGAATCTGAATTCCTGAAAAGCCTGCTTCTTTTAATATAATGGATGTGTTGGCAAAAGCTTCAATGATTTCTAGAATCTCACTTTCACTTAAAACCTTAGGTACTTTTTTTGTTGTTTTTTTTCTTCCACCAGTTTTTAGAGGTACAGCAGAAGGCGCTTTTAAACTGCTGTTAATTTGCTCCATAGCTTGTCTGCCAGGATGGTTTATCTGAGCCCATAAATTCGTATTTGTGCCTTTTACACTTTCAGCCCATTCTTTAAGCATTTCAATATTTTTTCTATTTTTAACAACTACATTTCGTGGTTCTCCAATTGCCTCCGAATCAATCATAATGTTTCCAGTAATCAATAATCCTGCACCACTTTGAGCCCATGTTTTATATGCATTTATCAGAATAGGTGTTGGCTCATGATGTTTGTTAGATAAATTTTCGCTCATTGCTGATTTAGCAATCCTATTGCTTAGGATTACTCCATTTGGTAAAATCTTTTCTTCTTGTAATACATTCATGGGATTAGTTGTAAAAGTGTTTTAAATAAAATTCAATTTATTATAGTATGTTATAACTCACAATTCGCTTGTGCCTAAAGGTATTGTATAAGATTTGTGCGGCTTAAAATCCGTAGGATTTTCAGTCTAGTACAAATGTTAGTTGGTTGTTTTGGTTTTACAATTTTTCTTTAAAATTAGCATAAATTTTATATGGCGTTGGCAAACGGTTTTTAGGTCCATTCCACATTCAGTTTTTCAAGTTCGGCATTTAATTCCGTAAGTGAATTTTGGTCAATTATTTGAGTATTGATTGTTAATTCAGTTTTATCAGTTTGTAGAATATAATCTCCAGCAAATTTTTTAATCCGTTTTATTTCATTCAGATTTATTTTCTTTCCGAAAAGATGATTTTCCTTAATTACATTGTTTTGAATTGTCAAATATTGGTTGAAATAATCAAATGAATATATTGCTATATACATTACAGAAATTCCCAACCAAGTATACGCAGTCCACTCTCCGAAATCATTAGAGATTAAATTAAACACTACAAATATTAACCAAAGAATAGTCATAATTAAGTAGAATTTTAATCTTTTCTTTTTATATCTTATTTTCATTGTTTTTACTGTTTGTTAAGTTTGGTGTATTGATAGTTGTGTGTTTTAAGTACCTAATTTAGCCAATACAAACCAGATAGAAAGTCCGGGAGGGCTTTCGTAAGTAGGCTAGTACTAGCAATTAATTTTATACGTTGTTGCTCAAAGTTATTTCTATCAATTATTGTTTCATTTGGTATTCTAATCCAAAGCCAAATTCAAACAAAGGATTTTCACTGTCATAAGGCATATCAGTTTTTTGATTTTTAACAGCTTGCATAGATGAAGGTAATTCAAAAGGTAATTTTCCTTGAGGCTCGACATTTCCAAAAATAACTTCACATACAGATTTGTCACTCGAGCCGTAATCTACAATAACAGAAGCTGCTAGTTGGGTAATCTCTGGTATAACTGCAGGTCTGTCTAAATAAAGATTAACTATGGTTGGAACAGTTTTAAGTAATTTTAAAATGTGCTCTTTTTTATCGCCTTTAAAATCTAAGTCGCCGTGATGAAAAGATGCTGCAAAAGAGTTTTTTGTATCCACTGGATACCAAGGCGCATTTAATCTAATAATAGCAAAATCGGCTTCTTCTGGATTAGTTACAATTTTCGCATAATTAGAAACGGTCGTACTATCAATATTTTTAATATAAACTTTTAGTATATTTTGTGATAAAGGTAAGACAGAGTTGTCATTTTTTAAAAGTGTCATCGAGATTTGCTGTGTTTTTTCGCCTAATTTTATTGAAGTTTCAGTGCCAATAATTTCGGTCACCTTAGTTTCATCAACAAAAGGGTTATCAAATAAACCTAAATCAAATTTCTGTTTTAATAAGCGCCTTACTGATTGGTCAATTCGTTCTTCAGATATTTTTCCTTTGCTAACTAGTTGTATTATTAATTCTGTTCTACTTTCTCCCCCAAATTGATCACAACCAGCGTCAATAATTTTAAAAACTCTTTCTTCGTCACTTAAATCTTCAACTCCCCAAGCTCTTGCTTTCCATATAACATCTGGTCCAAATGGTACATCCGTAATTAAGCCCCAATCAGTACATACTACTCCATTGTACTTATATTTTTCTCTTAAAAGTGTAGTAATAATAGTTTTGTTATAAGACATTGCAACATTTTCGTCCGTTTGGTCTATTGGCACACCGTAATATGGCATGATTGCAGCGGTGTTAACTTCGAAAGCTGCTTCAAATGGAATAAGGTGATAATTAAAATTGTTTCCTGGATAGATTTGCCCTTTTTGAAATGAAAAATGTGGATCTAAACCTTCTTTCTGTGCCCCTCCACCTGGAAAGTGCTTGGTCATACAAGCTACACCATCTTTAAGAGACTTGCCTTGTAACCCATAAATGTAGGGTTTTACTAATCTAGCGGTTAAATCTGCATCTTCACTAAAATTCCCACTTATTCTTGCCCACCGAGGTTCTGTTGCCAAGTCAATTTGTGGATGTAGAGCCTCTCTAATACCAATTGCCATATATTCTCTACGAACAACATCTGCAAATTCACTAACCAATTCTTCGTTTCCAATTGCAGCAAAACCAGGCATTTCACAGAACTGACTAAATCCTGAAGATGCCATACCTATGACATTTTTTCCTAGATGATGTCTAGGGTCCGATGCAATAGTTATTGGAATACCCAACCTGGTGTTTTCGGCGACCTGTTGTGAATTATTATACCATTTGGCGAAAATAATCGGTTCAGAAGGAATATCCCAAATGTTAAAATGGGTCATCATACGTGTCTTTATATTTTCAACAATGGAAGGCATTCTAGCTGCAGGACCTGTAAGTTCAAAATTTCCATCAGGTTTAGCATCTTTACTAACGGGGGCCCCATTGATGAACATTATTCCTGCTTTTTCTTCTAAAGTCATTTGGCTTAATAAATTTTCTAATCTAGCCTCAGTTGGTTGACTTAAATCTTCATAAATATCAAGTTTTTGATTTTTGTTCAAATCTCTAAACTTAATACCATCTTTTTCAATAAATATTTGAGATTTAATTTTCAGTAATTCAGAAAATTGATTGCCTTTTTGTTCTTTATTTGACTGTTTACAGCCTAATAATATTGTAAGCCCTAAAAAAAGGAGGGTTGATTTATTCATTTTGTTTATTTTTCCTTATTGCTGGTAACGGTTTGGCTATGGTTAGTGTGGGGAGCAGAGAAGCGATTTTCATTCCGCCAAGCTCATAGCAAAATCTTTTTGTTTTGTTTTAATTTTTTCTTGTCTAAAGCAAAATCCTAATGATTTTGCGACCTTATAAATATACACAGACCTTGGCTTAAAACCTAAACCCCGCATTAATTATAGCCGTTGTTGTACGCTGGTTTTTTAGTTTAAGTGTCTTGATATATAAACTTTGATAATCATCAATTATTTTTTAGCTCTTCAGCTACGTCATCGTAATATTCTTGTGCTACTACTTCAGTCCAAGTAGTTGGTTGTCCAGCACCATATAAAGCCAAATACGTTACATCACTGAACTTGGTGGAAGAATGCCAATGTTCGATATCTTTCTCACATTTAATTACATCACCTTCTTTCAAAATAACAGGCTCATTTCCTCTCTCCTGATAATAGGCTTCTCCATCTACAATTATTAAGACTTGTGCAGAATTATGTTTATGCCAATCCAAGGTTGAGTTGGCTTTAAAGGTTGCCTTTGTAATGTTATAACCCAATTCTTTGTCATCGTGAATAATGGCATTCAACCAAGCTTCTCCTATATAGTGAGTATTTGGTGCTTTTGCACCCTCTGTTAGATAAGAGGAGACCGCATATTCAGAATTTTGGGAAAATACAGATATAGAGGCTAAAATTAACAGGAAGCAAATTGTATTTTTCATTTTATATTTTTTAAAGTTTTATTTTTCTTGTTTATTCGGAGTTTTATGCTTGCGTAAAACGGTTTGGCTAAACTGCGTTTCAATGCGGTTTAGGTTTTGTTAGCAAATCGTTTTTATTTTATAATCAACTTTGATGTAGAAGTTGAACGGTTGGTTTTAATAACTATCATATATATTCCTGGCGGTTGATTTAATGTAATTTGGCTATTTGGGCTCAAATTGTCCTCAGAAAAGACCAACTCACCAATTAAATTATATATTTTGATTGAAGGAGTAAATGTGTGGTTGGTCCGGATATTTAAGATTCCTGAAGAAGGATTAGGGTATAGTAATATATTTTCTCTATAATTTTCAGTTGTATTTTCAGTTGA
>NZ_CAJQQI010000047.1 GCF_905480415.1 uncultured Algibacter sp.
GTGAAGTATTTGATTTTCGGAAATGTGTTAAAAAATAATACATATCCATTATCTGTAAGTGCCGAACGTATTATTCAAGCTATTGAAATAGTTGAGTATGCTAAAAGTATTGATGCTGAATATATTGCACATGGTAGTACAGGGGCTGGAAACGATCAAGTTCGTTTTGATATGATTTTTCAAACCTTGGCGCCAAATATTAAAATTATTACGCCAATTAGAGATGGGAAATTAACAAGACAACAGGAGATTGATTACCTAAAAGAAAACGGAATTGATATGTCTTGGGAAAAAGCAAAGTATTCTATTAATAAAGGGCTTTGGGGAACAAGCGTTGGAGGTTTAGAAACTTTAGAGTCGGAAAAACCGTTACCAAATGAAGCATACCCATCGCAATTAAAACATGCCGAAGACGAAAAAGTAAAACTAACTTTTTTAGAAGGCGAATTGGTAGCTGTAAACGGTATAGAAAACGATCCTGAAATTAATATTGAAGTTTTAAATAATTTAGCTTCACCTTATGCTATAGGCAGAGATATTCATGTTGGTGATACTATTGTTGGGATTAAAGGCCGTGTTGGTTTTGAGGCAGCGGCAGCATTAATTACTATTAAAGCACACCATTTGTTAGAAAAGCATACATTAACTAAATGGCAGTTACAGCATAAAGAATATTTATCTAGTTTCTATGGAATGCATTTGCATGAAGGACAATATTTAGATCCTGTAATGCGTAATATTGAAGCGTTCTTGCAAAGTAGTCAAGATATGGTTTCTGGTGATGTAACGGTGACTTTAAAACCATATCATTTTTCTTTGGACGGGATTGTTTCAAAGCATGATTTAATGAGTGCTAAGTTTGGAACTTATGGAGAAGAAAATAAAGCTTGGACTGCTAATGATGCTAAAGGATTTATTAAAATTCTTGGAAATCAAAACAAAATATATCAACAGGTAAATTTATAAGTATGAGACAAGTTGGAATTATAGGAGGTGCGGGTTATACAGCTGGTGAATTGATTAGATTATTAATTAACCATCCAGAAACTGAAATTGATTTTGTGTTCAGTACAAGCAATGCTGGAAACAAAATTAGTAAAGTGCATCAAGATTTGGTTGGATCTTTAGATCTGAAGTTTACAGATACAGTAAACTCAGATGTTGATGTATTATTTTTGTGTTTAGGCCATGGTAACTCCGTTAAGTTTTTATCTGCAAATACATTTTCTGATAACACCAAAATTATTGATTTAGGAAACGATTTTAGATTGAAAGCTGATAAAGTTTTTAAAGGGAAAACCTTTGTTTATGGTTTACCAGAATTACAAAGAGAGGATATTAAGAATGCAAAATATATAGCAAATCCGGGTTGTTTCGCAACAGCCATTCAGTTAGGCTTATTGCCTTTAGCGGATAAAGGTTTGCTTAATAATGATTTGCATATTAACGCAGTGACAGGAGCAACAGGTGCAGGGACATCGTTATCTGCAACGACGCATTATACGTGGAGAGATAATAATTTTTCGTATTACAAACCGTTTACGCATCAGCATTTAGGAGAAATTAATCAATCCGTTAATCAGTTACAAAATGATTTTGCTTCAGAGATTATTTTTATGCCTAATAGAGGGAATTTTTCTCGAGGTATTTTTGCAACGATTTATACTGATTTTGAAGGCACAGTAGAAGATGCAAAAGATATTTATAAATCCTTTTATAAGGATGCCGAATTTACGTTTGTATCAGATGAATTTTTACATATGAAACAAGTGGTGAATACGAATAAATGTTTGGTGCATTTGCATAAACACAATGGTAAATTATTGATTTCAAGTGTTATAGATAATTTATTAAAGGGTGCTTCAGGACAAGCTATTCAGAATATGAATTTAATGTTTGGTTTAGAGGAAACAACCGGATTAGGGTTGAAAGCAACTTATTTTTAGAGTATTGTAGCACGTACCAGAGGAGCGTTAGTGATTGCAGTGGAAAGCCCACAGTGAGGAACGAACGAGGACTTGCAACGTAAAGCGCGACCCTAGAGGTAACGCCAAAAAAATAAAAGAGATTTCCTCCTTCGAGGGAATGAAAAAAAGTATAATTATGAAAGTAGCAATTATTGGAGCAGGGAGTTTAGGACAGTCAATTGCAAAAGGATTATTGACGAATAAAGTGGTAGATTCTTTGTATTTAACGAAAAGAAATACAAGTTCCATAATAAAATTTAAGAGATATAATAGGGTTATTTTAACTTCAGATAATGAAGAGGCTGTTAAAAATTCTGATATTATTATTTTTGCTGTACAGCCAAGACATTTGAGAGTGATTTTAGAAAATTTAAAATATACACTCAAAAAAGAGCAAGTTATTATTTCTGTAATTACAGGTTTTTCTATTGCTAAAATAGAAAATATAATTGGCGGGAAGCATGTTATTATTCGTGCCATGCCAAATACTGCAGCTTCTGTAGGACAATCTATGACTTGTCTTTCTGCGAATGAAAGAGGTAGAGGAAAAGTTGAATTTGCCAAAACTATTTTTAACAGTTTAGGAAGTTCTATGGAAATTCCTGAAGAACAATTACAAGCGGCAACTGTTATTTGTGCCAGTGGAATTGCTTTTTGGATGCGATTAATTCGCGCAACCACACAAGGCGCTATTCAATTGGGTTTTGAAGCGCACGAGGCACAACAATTGGCAGTGCAAACCTGTTTTGGAGCTGCTACTTTGTTAAAAGAATCTGGTAATCATCCCGAAGCAGAGATAGATAGAGTAACAACACCTGGTGGGTGTACTATTGAAGGTTTAAACGAAATGGAACATCAAGGATTAAGTTCGTCTTTAATTAAAGGTATTACGGTGTCTTTTGATAAAATTAATCAAATAAAAAACTAACAAAAATGCCACTATTTAATGTGTATCCGTTATATAATGTAACGCCTGTTTCAGGAAAAGGTGTTTACGTTTATGATGAAGAAGGAATCGAATATTTAGACTTTTACGGTGGGCATGCCGTGATTTCTATAGGGCATTCGCATCCTAAATATGTTGAAGCTGTTTCAGAGCAAGTTGCTAAGCTTGGATTTTATTCTAATGCCATTCAAAACCCTTTGCAAAATGAATTAGCTGATAAATTAGTAGCGTTTTCAGATTGTAAAGATTACGAATTGTTTTTATGTAATTCAGGAGCAGAAGCTAATGAGAATGCTTTGAAATTAGCGTCTTTTAAAACAGGAAAATCTAGAGTTGTAGCCTTTAAAAATGGATTTCACGGGCGCACATCTGCGGCAGTAGCAGCAACTGATAACTCAAATATCATAGCGCCAATAAACGCGCAACAAAAGGTAACGATTCTGGAATTGAATGATGTTTTAGGTGTAAAAGCTGAATTGGAAAAGGGTGATGTTTGTGCTGTAATTGTTGAGTTTATTCAGGGTGTTGGCGGTTTAGATCAAGGAACTTCTGATTTCTTTGAACAAGTTGATGTGCTTTGTAAATCCAATAATACCATGTTTATTGCTGATGAGGTTCAATCTGGTTATGGGCGTTCTGGTAAATTCTTTGCGTTTCAGCATTATGATATAACGCCAGATATCATTGCTATAGCGAAAGGAATGGGTAATGGTTTTCCTATTGGGGGCATTTTAATTCATCCAGATATTGAAGCAAAATTTGGTATGTTGGGGACTACTTTTGGTGGGAATCATTTAGCATGTGCAGCGGGCTTATCGGTTTTAAATGTGATTGAGGAGCAAAAGTTGATGGATAATGTTAATGTGATGTCTGATTACTTCACGAAGATTGCTGAAACCATTCCACAGGTGAAAAATATTAAAGGACGCGGATTAATGCTTGGTTTAGAATTTGATTTTGAAGTTGGCAACCTTAGAAAAAAACTAATTTACGACCACCATATTTTTACTGGTGGAGCTTCAAATAAAAAGTTATTGAGAATATTACCGCCATTAACCGTCAGAAAAGAGCATATTAATATGTTTTTTAAAGCCTTAATTGAAGCGTTGGCTGAAGTTAAAACAACCGTTGAATAAAAAATGAATACACTATTATCCATAGAAACCAGAAATTCAGTATTGCTTAAAATGGCAGTGCTTTTAGAACGTGAACGTGAAGCAATAATCAGTATTAATAAAACTGATTTAGATGCCTATAAAGGTGATGATATTTCGATGTTTGACCGTTTGAAAGTTGATGATTCTAAAGTTGACGAAATGATTAAAGCAGTAACACATTTGGCGTCTCAAGATGATCCGGTTGGTGTGGAACGTTTTAGTTTTAAGCATGATAATGGTATGCAAGTCTATAATAAAACAGCCTCTTTCGGAGCGGTTTTAATTATTTATGAATCAAGACCAGATGTAACGGTTGAAGCTGCAGGAATAGCTTTTAAATCGGGTAACAAAATATTGCTTAAAGGCGGAAAAGAGTCATTGTGTTCAAATTTAAAAATAGTTGCGTTATGGCATGAAGCTTTAGAAGAAAATAACGCTTCTAAAGATTGGGTAGAATATTTACAATTCAATAGAACAGAGACTCAAGACTTTTTAGAAAAACCAACTCAAAAAGTAGATTTAATAGTACCACGTGGTGGCGAACGTTTAATTGCTTTTGTAAAAGAACATGCTACCTGTCCTGTGATTATTAGCGGACGTGGAAACAATTTTGTGTATGTACATGAAAACGCTGATTTAGGTATTGCTTTAAATGTTATCATGAATGGGAAATCAAAAATTTCGGCATGTAATGCAGTAGACAAGGTTCTTATTGATAAAAACCTACCTAATAAAAATGAATTCATTCAAAAGTTGATTTCTAAATTGAAAGCTTTTAATATCGAGATTTTAGGAGATGAAGCAACATGTCAGCTTGATGATATAAGTGCTTTCGAATCAGATGATATTTGGTATGAAGAGTTTTTAGATTATAAAATTGTTATAGGCGAAATAGTATCGAATGCCGATGCTATTGCTAAAATCAATACATATTCTGGTGGACATTCTTCATCTATAATTACTAGAAATAAAGACGAAGCTAAATTGTTCATGGAAAATGTAGATACTGCAGCAGTTTATCATAATGCATCTACACGATTTACAGATGGAGGTCAGTTAGGACTAGGTGGTGAATTAGCAATTAGCACCGATAAATTACATCAACGAGGACCAATAGGATTACAGCATTTGGTAACTAATAAATGGTATGTTCATGGAAACGGACAAATAAGATAGCATGCAAAAAAAGAAACGCATATTACTAAAAATAGGTTCGAATACACTAACCAAAGAAACCGATAATATCTCCAGAGGTAAGATTGAAGATATGGCAAGTCAAATTGCAAAACTTCAAGATACTTGTGAGTTTATTATTGTGAGTTCTGGGGCTATTGCAGTTGCAAAACAGTTTGTGAAATTAGAGAGCAAGCAGGAAGAGGTATTTGTAAAGCAGGCATTGGCATCTATTGGTCAGCCGCATTTAATTCGCATATACCAAGAAATTTTTAGAGAATATGGTTTGTTGAGTTCTCAATGTTTATTGTCTTATTCCGATTTTGAAAAAGAAGAAAGTAGAGCCAATATTATGAATACTATAAAAGTATTAGTGAACAATAACTATATTCCAATTATTAATGAAAATGACACGGTAGCTACAGATGAAATTAAATTTGGGGATAATGACAAACTAGCGGCATTAACAGCATCTTTACTCGATGTAGAATTATTTATAATTGCGACCAATACAAACGGTATTTATACCAAAGCGTCTATTAATAATGATGCGCCAAAAACTATAGAAGAAGTCACGGATTTTGATACATTACACTCGCAAGTTGTAAATTCTAAGTCATCACATGGTAGTGGAGGGATGCAATCAAAAGTTGAAGCAGCTTCCGTAACTAAAAAGGCAAATATAGAAACATGGATTGTAAACGGATTGGAAGATAATTTTATAGTGAATGCTATGGATAATAAGGTGTCGTTTACCAAAATAAAGTAGAAAAGATGAATTACACCTCCATAAACGATATAGACAACATCAATGTGTGGATTGAAGAAGCAAAACAATTAAAGGCAAATCCGCTTAAGAATATTGAGTTAGGGAAAAACAAAACCTTAGGATTATTATTCTTTAATTCTAGTTTGCGTACGCGTTTAAGTACACAAAAAGCAGCTTTGAATTTAGGCATGAATCCTATAGTGATGAATGTGTCTGGTGATGCTTGGGGTATTGAGTTTGGTGATGGTACAATTATGAATGGTAACACCGCAGAACATATTAAAGAAGCAGCGGCAGTGGTTTCACAATATTGCGATATTATTGCGGTTAGAGCTTTTCCATCGTTGACTGATAAAGTTAACGATGAAAGCGAACATGTTTTGAATTCATTTAAAAAATATGCTTCTGTTCCTATTATGAATATGGAAAGCGCAACAGGACATCCGTTACAAGGTTTGACTGATGCCATTACGATTTCTGAACATGCTAAGGTTAAAAAGCCAAAAGTAGTTTTAAGTTGGGCACCACATATAAAATCCTTGCCGCATGCTGTTGGAAATAGCTTTGTTCAAGCCATGCAAAAAATGGATGTGGAATTTGTGATTACGAACCCTGAAGGTTATAATTTGAACCCTGAAATTACTGGAGAAATACCAATTTATCACAACCAAAATGAGGCCTTTAAGAATGCCGATTTTATATATACCAAAAACTGGAGTTCTTATGAAAGTTACGGCAAAGTGTTAAATACAGACCCAAATTGGATGATAACCAAAGAAAAAATTGGCGATGCTAAATTCATGCATTGTTTACCGGTAAGACGTAATTTAGTTGTTGAAGATGCAGTTTTAGATAGTGATAGTTCGTTAGTGATTGAACAAGCTAATAACAGAACGTATGCAGCGCAATTGGTGCTTAAAAAGATTC
>NZ_CAJQQI010000048.1 GCF_905480415.1 uncultured Algibacter sp.
ATGCGAATTCCTTCTTTCTATCTGTTGAAAAAAAACTTAACAACAAGCATAGTTTAAACTTCACTGGGATGTATGCGCCAAATCGAAGAGGGAAATCTTCACCGAACACTCAAGAAGTTTATGATTTAAAAGATATAAAATATAATGAATATTGGGGTTGGCAAGATGGAGAAAAGCGGAATTCAAGAATTAAAGAAGTAGAAGAACCTGTTTTTATGTTGAATCATTATTGGAATTTATCTTCAAAAACATCTATTAACACCAATGTTGCATATCAATTTGGAAAATTGGGAAATAGCCGTTTGGACAATAACGGCACAGATTTGGTAAATGGCTTTCCTGAAGGTGGTGGCGCTAATCCAAGCCCTAGCTATTATCAAAAATTACCAAGTTATTTTGAACGAAATTTTCCGGATGATTTACAATTTGCATACACCGCATTGCAAGAGTTTGAAAATAATGGACAAATAGATTGGAATGCATTGTATCAAGCCAATGTTTCAAATACTCAAACCGGAGGAAATGCTATTTATGCTTTGTATGAAGATAGAGTAGATGATTCACAATTCACATTTAATTCTATTTTAAATTCTGAGTTAAACGATAATGTAGTATTCAATGCGGCATTAAATTATCAAAGGTTAAAATCGGAAAATTATGCTCAAGTTCTGGATTTATTTGGGGCTGAAACCTATTTGGATATCGATCAATTTGCTACAGATATTGATGAGGCTCAAAATGATTTACAAAATCCAAACAGACTGCTAGGTGAAGGCGATACCTTTAAATACAATTATAATCTTTCTGCTAACATATTAAATGCATATGCACAAGCTCAGTTTACCTATAACACATTAGATTATTATATTTCAGGAAGTTATACAAATACACAATATCAAAGAGAAGGCCTATATCAAAATGGGGCTTTCCCTGATTCGTCTTTAGGTAAAGGTGAAAAATTAAACTTTATGGGTTTTGGTGTAAAAGGAGGAATGACTTATAAAATTTCTGGGAAGCATTTACTGAATTTTAATGGCGGGTATATTACTAGGGCACCATCACTCCGAAACACCTATTCAAATTCAAGAGAAAACCATAATATCGTTCCGAATATCACTGAAGAAAAGATAGGGTCTACAGATTTAAGTTATATTTTTCGTTCACCAATAATTAAAGCTAAAATAACTGGATATTATACCAAAATACAAGATGCCAACGAAATCTCTTTTTTCTTTGCGGATGGTATTGGTGGTGATAATGTGGCTTTTGTACAAGAGATTTTACAAGGAGTTGATAAACAGCATATAGGTGCAGAACTTGGTATTGAGGCGCAGGTAACACCAACCATAAAATTGAAAGGTGCAGCCTCAGTGGGGCAGTTTACCTATGCCAATAATCCAAATTTATATTTAACTACAGAAGCTGATGAAGAATCTGTAGAAGCAGGCTTCGTGAAAGGTTTTAAAGATTTTGGGGAATCAAATTTAAAAGATTATAAAATAGCAGCAGGACCGCATCGGGCGTATTCCGTCGGGTTTGAATATCGAGATCCTGACTATTGGTGGTTTGGTGCTACGGCTAATTTTTTCACAAATACATATATTGATATAAGTCCGTTAACGCGTTCTTCAAATTTCACAACCGATTTTGATGGCAATACGTTTAACGATTATGATGAAGATTTGGCCAGAGAATTACTAAAGCAAGAACGTTTTGATGATTATATGGTAGTAAATTTGGTAGGAGGAAAATCATGGAAAATTGGAAGTAAATACATTAGTTTTTTTGCGAGTGTAAATAACCTTTTAGACGAAGTATTTAAAACAGGAGGTTTTGAACAAGGGAGAAATGCTAATTATCGAGAGTTGAGAATTGATAAAGCGCTGGATACACCAGTTTTTGGTTCTAAATATTGGTATGGTCGTGGTGCGACCTATTTTTTGAATGTGAATTATAGGTTTTAATCCTGAGTTGTTGCCTTGAAGGGGCTTTGGTGTTTTCACTCTTAGTGAGTTATATGATCAATATAAATAGTGTCCTGTCCTGAAGTTTCAGGATCTAAAAACATAAATGATTTGTCAGGTTGAGCGTAGTCGAAACCTACAGTAAATCTATAAATATAAATTATGAAAACAAATACTAGCAAAATAGCATTTATCTTCATTGGAATGTTACTGATTTTTATGTCTTGTGTGCAAGATGATGATTATGGTACGCCTAATATCTCAGATGAAGAACCAAATATTACAAACGAACAATTAATCACCTTTAAAGCTATTAAATCTCTTTACGAACAAGCCGTAAATGGAGGAAATACAACTGCAGTTATAAATGATGATGTTTATATTGAAGGCTATGTGGTGTCTTCGGATAAAGCAGGGAATTTTTTTGAGGAATTAATCATTCAGAATAAAATAGATGATAGTAGCCCTGATAACGACCCAAGATTAGGATTTAAGATTGATATTAATGTGAGTAGTTTATCTGATACCTATCAATTTGGTCAAAAAGTATACGTAAAATTAAATGGATTAACCGTTGGAGAAACTAGTGGCGTGATTACTATTGGTAAAGGTGATGCGGTTAATGTCGAACAAATTCAAGCTGCCGAATACAAAGGTATTGTTTTGAGAACCAATGAAATAGTTGATATAAAACCTAAGATTTCTGGTTTAGCAGATTTAACTGAAAACGATGAAAACACTTTGATTCAGTTAACTAATATGCAATTAAACCGATTTGAATTGGGAGCAACCTTTGCAAGCGAGTCTTTCGATGAATTTGATGGCTTACGTTTATTAGAAAGTTGCGATTCTGGTATTCAAATGATTATGCAAACTAGCACGTTTTCAGATTTTAAATCCTTGATAGTGCCTCAAGGAAAAGGAACTGTAACAGGCATTTTTAGTCGCGATTTTAGAGATAATTTTAATGTACTAGTCATCAATAGTTCTGTGGCTATTAATTTTGATAGTAATGAGCGTTGCGACCCGTTGGAATTAACCTGTGGTTTAGCTTCAACAATAGGTACAGAGAATTTGTTGACTGAAGATTTTGAACCTCAAAAAAACAACAAACCTATAGTTATTGATGGGTGGGTAAATTATATGGAAGCAGGCTCTGAGGCATGGGAAGGTTATTCCTCAACATCATCCAATGCGTCTTTGGGTCGCTCTGCTAGATTTCAATCAGGCAGTTCAGGTGATGCAAGTAATATAGGTTGGTTAATTACACCTGCCATAGATTTGGATGCTCAAGATGGTGAATCCTTGCGTTTTAAAACATCTAATAGTTTAGCAGATAGTAGCTATATGGAAGTCTTGTATTCTCTGGATTGGGATGGTATTGAAGCTAATATAACTTCAGCAACTTGGGGTGTGTTATCTGCCGCATATGTAGTAAAGGATTCTGATTCTTTTGCGCCTTGGTTTAGTTCTGGTAATGTTGATTTATCTTGTGTTTCAGGAACCATTTACATTGCATTTAAATATACAGGAAGTGGTCAAGGTACTTTTGATGGGATTTATGAATTGGATGAGATTAGTGTTGATTATATGGAATAGTAAAACATTAGTGATACCTTTGTGCTAATTATTATTTTATGACCACATTCGACTCCCTTTTCTTTCGCTTTTTTCAACATTACAAAACTAAAAAGAGCAAAAAAGCTAACGGTATTGCTACCTTTTACATTACGGTTTTACAATGCAGTTTACTATTACTTTTAGGTGTCTTTTTTGCAGGCTTTTTTAGGCAAATGCATGTAGATACGATGTCTGCAAGTAAGGCATGGACATTATTTGCATTAGTTGCAATTTTTATTTATTTCAAAAATTGGATGCAATACGGAGGCAGAAAACGAAAAGTTCTAAATGCTAAAATAATTAAAAACAAAAAATTGTCTTATAATATTTGGTTCCTTTGGTTGTTACCTATTGCTATTTTGGGTTTAACGTATGTTCTTTTTCAAGCAACTTAATCACTTCTTAAAAATAGTATACACTGGAAAATGATCACTGTATCCGCCTTTATATTTAGGGCCAACATAAGTTCTAAAAGGTTTGCCTTTGTACCTTCCCTTAAGCAGTTTTAAAAAGTCATCATCAAAAATATTGGCTTTGTCAAAACTTAAAGTATCAGGGGTAGCCTCAAAAAAGTTGGTAGAAAAAAGTATTTGGTCAAATAAATTCCATTGGTAGTTATAGGTGGTCGTTCCTCTAGAATACGTATGTAAAACTTCCATAGGATTAAATAAACCTAGACTATCAACCATTCGTTTAATACTAGTACTCGCAGGATCATCATTAAAATCGCCAATAACTACTATTTTAGGATTACTATATTTAATATTCAAATCATTTATTATTTCTATGACTTTATCGGCAGCAGCAAAACGTTTATGTTCTGTTTCTTTGGCTCCTTCACGTCTAGACGACCAATGGTTTGCAATAACATGAATTTGTTCGCCATCGAGTAATCCAGAAACTAATAAAATATCTCTGGTGTAATCAGTCTCGCCATCATCCCTTGTAAGATGTACCCTAAATGATTCCGAGTGTTCTACCTCAAAAGCATCAGAGTCATACAATAAAGCTACATCAATACCGCGTTCATCTAAAGAGTCATAATGCACGTAACCATAATTAATAGCTTCCAAATGTTTTGAAGCTATTAAATCTTCAATAGCTTTAGCGTTTTCAACTTCTGCTAAACCAACAATAGCGGGATGCTTTCCAGTTTCCTTTTTCCCAATATTAGAAATAGCAAACCCTAACTTTCTGAGTTTGTTTTTGTAACGTTTTGGCGTCCATTTTTTTTCAGATCTAGGTAAAAAATCATTGTCATGAGTATTTGGATCGTCCTCAAAATCAAATAAGTTTTCAAGATTGTAAAATGCAATAGTTTGCAAATCATCACGAACGGGAATAGCTTCTAAATCGCCTGTCATAAATCAAAAATAGGCTTAAAAATATTAAAAATAAAACGCTAGCAATTATGTAACTTTGTAATATGATAGAAAAGAAAGATATTGCTTTAGAACGTGCGGTTTTAATAGGTGTTATCACTAAAGATCAAAATGAAGAAAAGTCTAAAGAATATTTAGATGAACTAGAGTTTTTAACTTTTACAGCTGGTGGTTATGCGGCAAAACGTTTTACGCAAAAAATGGATATGCCAAACCCTAAAACCTTTATAGGAACGGGTAAAATGGAAGAGGTGCGTAAATATATTGAAGAGCACGATATAAGTACTGCTATTTTTGATGATGAATTATCCTCAGCACAGGAACGTAATATTAGTAAAATTCTTGATGTTAAAGTATTAGATAGAACCAATTTAATTCTGGATATTTTTGCACAACGTGCGCAAACAAGTTATGCAAGAACTCAGGTAGAATTGGCACAATGCGAATATTTACTTCCACGTTTAAGAGGAATGTGGACGCACCTTGAACGCCAAAAAGGGGGTATTGGAATGCGTGGACCTGGAGAAACCGAAATTGAAACAGATAGACGTATTGTTCGTGATAAAATCACACTATTAAAAGCCCGTATAAAGACCATTGACAAGCAAATGTCAGTGCAACGCGGAAACCGAGGTAAAATGGTTCGTGTCGCACTTGTTGGTTATACCAATGTTGGTAAATCTACCTTAATGAATGTTATTAGTAAAAGTGATGTGTTTGCAGAAAACAAATTATTTGCTACACTTGATACCACCGTTAGAAAAGTAGTTATTCAAAACCTTCCTTTTTTATTAAGCGATACTGTTGGTTTTATTCGTAAGCTTCCAACACAATTGGTTGATAGTTTTAAAAGCACACTCGACGAGGTTAGAGAAGCCGATTTGTTGCTTCATGTGGTAGATATATCACATCCTAATTTCGAAGAACATATCGCTTCTGTAGAGAAAGTTTTAGGTGAAATAAAAAGCGGCGATAAACCAACTATTATGGTCTTCAATAAAATTGATGCTTATCAGGCAGAGCCTTTTGCTGAGGATGATTTAGAAACAGAAAGAACGGCAAAACACTATTCTCTTGATGAATGGAAGAGTACCTGGATGAATAAGGTTGGCAACAATGCGTTATTTATTTCTGCACTAAATAAAGAGAATTTAGAAGATTTCAAAAAACGTGTTTACGATGAGGTTCGCGAAATTCACGTTACGCGTTTTCCATACAATCACTTCTTGTACCAAGATTATAATGAAGAAGGTTTAGTCCAATAATATTTGGATTTGTACCTACAAGTACTCGCTTATACACCTCTATGGGCTTTCCACTACTATTCCTAAAACGAAAAATGCGCTTCCTTGAAAAAGGGAAGCGCATTTTTTATAACATCTTTAATATTAAAGCGGGTTAAAACTTATAGCTTAAACCAAGGGTATAGTATGATTGTAAATCATTATCAACATCATCAAAAGATGTTGCAGTAGCTGGTACTTGGGCTAGAGCATAGTTTAAAGCTTCTTGCTTGTTGCTTCTTAGACCAAAATCAAAACCAACACCAATCATTTTCCAAAGTGTGTAGCTAAATGAGTTAGACCATGTCCAGTTAGAGAAGTCGCCAGACTTATAACTTTGAAAAGCAGATAAGTTAGTTTTAAAATTAAAAGCACCAATTTGTCTTGTATAGTCTGCAACAATTTTAGCACCCAACGATGATTCAAAAACAGAATTGCTATCAGCAAAAACAAAGTTGTAGTTTAAAGGGTGAATAACCACTATTAAATTTTCAATAGGTGTCCATGTAAAACCAACACCAACGTCTAAGTAACCTGGGTCATTAAAATTGGTTAAAAGTGTTGTTCTGTATTCTGCTAATGCAGAAACGGCTATGTTTTTCGCAATATTTCTACCGTATAAAGAAGAAATATTAAACACATCAGTAGTTGGTTCAAAACTATTGTCGTCATCAGTTCCGTTATCTTTGTCGTCTAGTTTTACCCAGCTCAAATTTGTAGTTAGTGAGTTTCTCCAAAAGAATTTATCTTCAATTAAATTAGCAAAAGCATTAACAGTAAAACCAATATTTCCAGAAGCATTGTTTGGTTTGTCTTGAGCATACCAGTTGCTAAAGTTGGATAAACTTCCACCAATAGTACCAAAAGCACCCTTTTTCCAACCCGGAAGAGCGTTAATTTTTGCCTGTAAGGCATTTGCTTCAGCTTGAGCTGCATCAGCAATAGCTTGTTTCTCAGATTTTTGAGTCTGTAATTCCTCTTTTGTTTGAGCATTCATCGAAACCATTCCGATAAGTAATGCAAATAATAATAATGTTCTTTTCATTTCTTTAATTTTATTTAAATATAATAATTTTTCAAATAGGTTAATTTTTTTATGATATAAACGTTTAAAATGGGACTATTTAATGCAATTGTAAAACTGATTTTAATTTAATTATTTATTTTGATTTGTGTATTTGACACTTATCTTAAACTAAAGTCACTTATAATATTATTTTTTTTTGAAAAGAGGTACAGAAGAGCAAGCCTCTCCATACATGATAGACTTAGCTAATGGCTTTAACTTATTAGAAAGCATGATATAAGCATTTTGTGGAACAGGTTTTTTGGAGCAACCTTTTATTATAATAGGTTTGTCTTTGAAGTCTGAGATTTCAAGGTCGTTTATAATGTCTTGGTAAATAGAAGTTTCTAAATTATCAAGAGTTCCAATAACGATTTTTTTAGCGTATGGCTCTAGTTGAATACTTAAAAGCATATATGCCCAACCTGGAATTATTGCATCTGTGCTGCAAGTTAGAGCAACAAAATTATTTTGATATTGACTCCAATCAAACTCCGCTACTTGGTTTCTAAAGTCTTTTTCGCGAAGCACAAAACCTTCAAATAGCCAGTCTTTAATATCAAACAATACACGCTTCCCGTCTGGATAAAAATCCTCTAGGTCAATGGTAACTAATTTGCTACTCGCAACACGATTTATTATTTCGTCTTTCAAAAAGTAAAATATTAAGTTGTTTGTACGTCTCTTATTAAGTTGAAATAGTTTTGCTGTCTAGAGCATCCCTAATTCTAACTTTGCTTCTTCGCTCATCAACTCTTGAGTCCAGGGAGGATCAAAAGTAATTTCTACTTCGGCTCCTTTTACAGCATCTAATGATTTAACTTTTTCTTCAACCTCTAATGGTAATGTTTCTGCAACTGGGCAGTTAGGTGTTGTTAAAGTCATTAAAATTTTAACATCAAAATCCTCGTTTACAAATACGTCGTAGATCAAGCCTAATTCGTAAATATCAACTGGTATTTCTGGATCGTAAATCGTTTTAAGTACGTTTACTATTTTTTCACCTAATTCGGCAGTATCTATTGTATTACTCATCTTAATTTAGCTGTGTTTGGTATGCTATAGCATACATTTTTAATTGCTTCACCATACTTACTAATCCATTAGCTCGTGTTGGTGATAAATGCTCTTTTAAACCAATTTTATCAATGAAATCCATATTTGCATCAATAATATCTTTTGGATGTTGATTTGAAAAGGTTCTGATTAAAATGGCGACAATACCTTTTGTGATAATAGCATCACTATCAGCAGTAAATTCAATTTTATCATCTTTCATTTCAGCATGCACCCATACTTTACTTTGGCAACCTTTAATAATATTACTATCGTTTTTATATTGGTTGTCAATTAAGGGTAAATCTTTCCCTAAATCAATCATATATTGGTAGCGTTCTTCCCAATCTTCAAACATTGAGAATTCGTCTATTATTTCGTTTTGGATGTCTTCAATACTCACAATTACATTTTTTTACAAAAATACAATAACAAAAGTTGCTATTCAATGTTTTCTCCTATTGATAGGATTTCTTTAACTAAAACTGAAATTTCTTTGGGAGGGTTTCCATGATCGAAACTATTGGTTTCATATGTAGAATCTTTATGTTTTATGGTTAGTCTAGCAATAGCTGCGCCATCAAATTGAAACCTTTTGGAAGGAGCTTCAAGTTCTGTTATTTTTTCTATTTCGATAGTATTAATAAGTGTAATGAGTTTTTCCCAATCTGCTTCAGAACACGTTTTTGCTTTTGCACTACCACCTCTTTTGCTTATAATAGAAACTGTTTGATTATTAATATTTATTTGTTGGTAACTACCTCGAGAAGCTGCTGTGTATTCAATAACATAATCGTTGTTTTGTTTTGCGATTAACAAAACAATTTTGTCTTTTAAAAGCGTTAATTCGTTGTTTTTTAATGTAAACGAATTAACTTGAGATAGCACATCAAACATATTATGTTCAATGCTGTTTGCTTCTTCTCCACACATCATTCTTGTCGATACTGTAGGGCCAAATGTTATGTTGTTTTCGGTAATTGTATAAGAGCCATTAAAGCGGTTACAGCCAGAAAAACCAGAAACGCGATTTGTGTTTTCGTCAAAATTTATTTCAGGAGTAATGGCTAATGTATTATTTTTCCCTAAAGTGGTAACTGAATAAAGTCCAGATAATTTTTGCATTGTATTCTCTTGTATCGACATAATAGCATTTGTGCTTCCACATGATTTTAGTGATAGAAGCATTAATAATAGTAAACTAAATTTCATTTTTTATATGTTTTGATTCTAATTATAATATACAAAAAAGACGCCAAAGTTGGCGTCTTTTTAATTTTTATAAGCTTGGACTAAAAATTAGTTTCCTGCCATTGCTGCTCTAGCTCCATTTTGAGCAAAAAGAGGACGCATTCTGTTACGTTGCCCATCAGTAAACATATACATGCAATTATCATATGTGTAATCCATATAATTCATGGTCATGTCTGCAGTTTTGCAACTTACAGATGGGAATGTAGGACAGCCACCGTTAGAAGAATTTGAAGATGGAGTATCTGCAACAAAATCATCTTGACGACATCTACCATCACCCCAAATATGGCGTAAATTTAAATAATGACCTACTTCATGAGTTGCTGTTCTTCCCGCTCCATAAGGACCACCAGTGTTGCCAAAATAATCTCCACCTAAAACAATACCATCAGTTGCTTCGTTACCGCCAGGAAATTGAGCATATCCTAAAATACCACCACCAATATTACAAACCCAAATATTCATATGAGTTTCTGGATTTATTGGAGGGTAATCAGCTTTTACTGAGTTGTTTGTTCCCCAAGACGACTTAGAATCGTCATATCTAAAAGTACCTGCTAAACTAAAGCTAAATCCGGCATCTGTAGCATCATTAGCAAATGTAGTTCCACTAGGGAGTTGGTCCGTATTTTTGTCTCTAAAATCTGCATTTAAAGTAGCCATTTGAGTTGTTACTTGCTCATTACTAATAGTCTTAGTACTAGCATCGGGATACACAATATGTATATACACAGGAATATCAATAACACCCATATTATCTTCAATAGGAGCAACATCAACATCTGAGTCACCGCCGCCGCCACCGCCACCGCCTGGTTTTGTAGGTTTTCCTTTGCCTGCTATAAATTTTCTAGTATGTAATTCGATATTATACATTTTTTTAGCTAGACCTTTGTTTTTGTTAAGTTGTCTGTTTAATACAGTCATTGACGCACAAGATTTACTAGCATTTTTTTTGTTATCCGATTTTGCAGCCTCATCACTGTCTGCATCAGTATAAACATAAAAATCGCTCATGTCAATTTGTTGTTCTTGCACGATTTCATTTTTGTCAGCATCACATGCAGTGAACAGAAAGGCTAAGGCAGCCATGCTTAAAAGTAATTTTTTCATAGTTAATATATTTGAGTTAGTCACTGCGGAATATATAATTATTTAATAAAAAAAACGAGGAATAGTTAGTTTTTTTATTAAATTTTATATGAAATATGAAAATATTGGCGTTTTTAGTGATAAAAAATCAATATGTAGCGTAAAATAGTTCAGCCGTGAAAGTATTTTAAGACAGCATCATTTTAGCTTTCTTAACAGCTTCAATAAATGTGTTAATTTCAGCTTTAGTATTATAAAATGCAAATGAAGCTCTCACTGTTCCAGGAATTTTATAGAAATCCATAATAGGTTGTGCGCAATGGTGTCCAGTTCTAACCGCTATACCTAATTTATCTAAAATAGTGCCAACATCGTATGGGTGCATGCCTTTTAAATTAAAAGAAATTACGGAGGTTTTATGTTTAGACGTACCGTAGATTTTTAAACCTTCAATTTCCAATAATTTGGTGGTACCATATTCCAGTAATTCGTTTTCGTAAGCTGCAATATTTTCAAAACCAATACCATTCATATAATCTATAGCCGCTCCAAAAGCGATACCTCCACATATATTTGGCGTTCCGGCTTCAAATTTATGAGGTAAATCTGCATAGGTGGTTTTTTCAAAGCTTACTTCAGCAATCATTTCTCCACCACCTTGGTAAGGTGGTAATTTTTTTAACCATGATTCTTTTCCGTACAGCATACCAACTCCTGTTGGGCCGCATATTTTGTGAGCAGAAGTTACATAAAAATCTGCATCTAAAGCTTGAACATCTGGTTTGATGTGCGGTGTAGATTGCGCACCATCTATTAAAACAGCTGCGCCTATTTTGTGCGCTTCTTCAATGATATATTCAATAGGGTTTATAGTTCCTAGAGCATTTGATATATGATTAACAAAAACCAGTTTGGTGTTTTTAGATAACAATGTATCAAATTCCGACATGATGAGTTCTCCTTCTTCATTCATAGGAATGACTTTTAGAGTTGCTCCCGTACGTTCACACAACATTTGCCAAGGCACAATATTACTATGGTGTTCTAAAGCGGAAACTATAATATCATCTCCTTTTTTTAAAAGAGAAGAAAAACCATTTGCTACCAGATTAATGCTGTGTGTAGTACCTGATGTGAAAATGATTTCATGTGAAAACTTTGC
>NZ_CAJQQI010000049.1 GCF_905480415.1 uncultured Algibacter sp.
TAAGGAATCTCTTAGCTTTTTGGACATCCCTTTAACGACCATGTCATAACTATGGTTTATAAGTTCTAAAATAAATTTTGGTTGTAATTCTCCTTTATAAATTGCAATAGTATTCCAATGAATATTGCTCACATAGGGACCCGGATAAATACTTTCGTATTCTTCTCTTAATTTAACTGTATAAATGGGGTCACACTTTAAAGTAATCGATGCCTCACCGCTTTCCCATTTGTCTAGCGGTGCAATAACAAACATCTTATTCAAAACCTTAAATACTAATGTATCCTTATCGAATGGTAAGCTTTCTGTTGTTCCTTTTTTACTTAAACAGTATTCTCGAATTTGTTCAATATGCATTACTGAATTTTCTTGTTTTCAGATGCACCTATCTCTAAAGCAAAATAGTCTAATTTCCAGCCTATAGTTTCGACTATCGTTTCGATGAGTAGAATAGTTTCTAAGGCTTCTTTTTGAGCCGCTTGAATGAGTCCACTTTCAGGTATTTTATCCTGAATATGTTGTTTAGCCTCATTGTGTAAACCTGTTAAATCGGTTGCTTCAAACCTATTAAAGTAGCCTTCCGTTTTATCGTAATAATTCAAATTAGTTTCGATTGATAATACTTCAGGCTCTGGAAAATGTTTTAATATAATTTTCTTTTTATCTATATCTGCTTCCAAATCTATTTTAGACAAATCATAACCTACATGCGCCTTGGCATTTATTACAACAAGTGCTTTCTTTCTGCTAGAAAGTAGTTTTAAAAAACGCTCTTTAACATCCTCATAATGATAAATTTCAGCAAAATCACCTTCAACAGTAATAAACTTACACACCTTTCTTATCTTATCTAAAAGTATGGTAGATTGCGAATTAACAAGCTGTTTTTTCTTAATAGACTTTAATACGGTAACAACTCCTAGAGTTACTAAAATCGCAATAATTACGGCTAAAAAAACTTCCATCTAACTAATAACTTTATATAAAATAGGTTTACTGGGTGATGCATCATTCTCGAATGGCGCTATTTGTAAATTTAAAAAATACTCGCCGTCTTCTATCTTATTTGACACGTAAATCAATTCGGTAATCGTGGCATCTAATCGTAATTTTCCTTTTGTGTTCCAAAAAGCATTATGCCCAAGTAACTCGCCGCCATCTTTTTCTTTATCAATGCTTGGTAAATCTATTAGCAAATGTTTTACACCTTTACTTACCATAAATTTCACAGCATCTTCTTTTAAATATGGCCAGTTGGTATGTGAATATTGTCTTGATAGTTTCTCTCGAGTATTTGGTATTGTTCTTAAAATAATAGCATCCCTCTTTTTGTTTCCTATTGCAAATTGCAATTGCTTTTTTGAAATGATTTTATCTTCATTATCATTTTCGGGGGCTACAGTAATAACTTCAGCTAAAAAAAAGAATGTTTTTAAATTTTGATTAATAGAATATACTTTTTCTGTAATATGGCCAGCACACTCAGTATGTGTGCCATGAGCATGTGGGTTAAAATAAATATTATTAAAATTAACACTAGCACCTTCGCTTACTGAAGCGATCCATTCAGCGTCTTTAATAGGTTCTATTTTAGGTTCATCAATGTACCATGCATTTACATTTTTTTTTGATGAAATGATTGGCATGGAAATATCTAATGGTTTTGATAAATCTATTTGAAGTTTTCTAGAATTGTATTGTATGGTTGCAATCAAGATAAATTAATTTTAAAAAGGTTTGAAGCAATACCATCACTTAAAAATTTACCTTTTTTTGTGGTTAACAATTTGTCATCTTCAATATACAATAAATGTTCCTTAATATAAATTTCAGATTGTTGTAAAAGCTGTTTTTTATAATTTCCACCAAAATCATTTTCTACTTTTTTAAGAGAAACACCCCAAATAGTTCGTAGACCTGTCATTATATATTCATTGAATTTATCAGTTTTAGTTAGTATTTCTGATTCTGAGGGCAGTTCGTTTTTTTGAATGGTTTTAATGTACTTTGTATTATTAGACACATTCCAACTCCGCTGATCACCATTAAATGAATGTGCTGAAGGTCCTATTCCCAAATACAGTTCCCCTTGCCAATAGGCTGAATTATTTCTACTAAAATAATGAGGCTTTCCAAAATTTGAAAGCTCATAATTACTAAACCCAGAAACTTCTAATTTATCGACAAGTATGTTGAATTGCTCTTGCGCTAAATCGTCATCTACATTATCAATAATACCTTTTTTTATGAATGTTTCTAAAGCTGTTTTAGGCTCCACGGTTAGAGCGTAACAGGATATATGTGGAACATTGAATGATAAAGCTGTTTCTATATTCTCAATCCATTCCTCATTGCTCAATCCGGGAATTCCGTAAATTAAATCGATAGAAATATTATCGAAATATTGAGTTGCTATTTCTAAACATTCCAAAGCTTCTTTGGTGTTATGTGCGCGATTCATAAGTTTCAAATCACGTTCAAAAAAAGATTGAACACCTATACTTATTCGGTTTACTGGGCTTTTAGATAATTGGATTATGACATCATTAGACAAATCATCTGGATTTGCTTCTAGAGTTATTTCAGGGTTTTCAATAGTGGTATAGTTTTTATAAACTGTATTGATAAGCAGTTCTATTTCATCTCTAGTTAACAAACTAGGTGTGCCTCCCCCAAAATAAATGGTTTCAATACTGTGATTTTGAAGCTCGTTTTTTCTTAGTTCTAACTCTCTAACCAAACATTCAATAAGTTCATCTTTCTTTTTTAAAGATGTCGAAAAATGAAAATCACAATAGTGACATGCTTGCTTGCAGAATGGTATGTGGATGTAGATGCCGGCCATTACTTCTTAACTCTGCCTTCATTCTGCTTAACAAAAGCGTCCCATCCTGAATAACTCTTACCAACTTTAATTCTACCTGAATTATAAAAATGACATACGGCGGCTGCTAAACCATCAGTTGCATCTAAATTTTTTGGAAGTGTTTTTAATCCTAACAAACTTTGCAACATTTTAGCAACTTGTTCTTTACTAGCATTTCCATTTCCAGTAATAGCCATTTTAATTTTTTTAGGCAGATATTCCGTTATTGGAATTTCTCTACTCAAACCTGCTGCCATGGCTACACCCTGTGCGCGTCCTAACTTCAGCATACTTTGCACGTTTTTACCAAAAAAAGGAGCTTCAATAGCTATTTCATCTGGGTTATGCGTATCTATTAGCTCTATGGTACGTTCAAAAATGAGTTTTAGTTTTAAATAATGGTCACTGTATTTTTTTAAATCAAGTTCATTAAGTTGGACGAATTGCATTGTCTTCCCAACTACTTTTATGAGTCCGAAACCCATAATAGTTGTTCCTGGGTCAATTCCTAAAATAATTCTTTCATGCTTCATTAGTCTCCACAATAATAACAACCACTTAGCGAAATAGATGCGCCAAACGTTATGGTTAATAAATCTCCGTTAAACGATCCAAAACCATCAGAAATAGGGTTAAAATCTTTACCAAAGCCAAAAATATATGAGGTATCTACATAAACGGATAGCTTATCAGAAATACCATAATGAAACTCAATACCACCCATAGCATTTAAATACACCGTTTTATTTTCTCCGTAATTACCTAAAGGTTTTACTATTGAAAACCCTGGACCAGCGTGAATAAAAGTTGCCGTTTTATTTGAAAAACTAAAAATTTTAGAGGTATCAAATACCAATTGTGTATTTATACGTGAATAGTTCACTTTAAACTCTGGAGCATTATCAATGTTAGAAAATCTATTAAAACCAAAATCTATTTTTGCTCCTAAGTGAGATTTAAACATGTACTGCAACCCTAGATTAATCGTTGGGAAATTAATTGAATTCGCTTCAAAACTACTTACAAAACCATTTGCTGACGGACTATTAATACCCAAAGCAAATTGTGCCTTAATTGTGCTTGTATCGCCTTGAGAAAAACTTGAAAAACCATAAAAAAGGAAAGCTAATGCAAACCATAAATGGGTATTCAATTTAAAATTCAAGGTCATGTGGTAATATTGATTTAATTTGCAGCACAAATGATGCACTCGCTACCATACAAAACTAAACAATTCTTTTTTGTGCTTATTAAATTAAGCATTGTAGTTGGTGCTTTTTATTTTATTTATCAAAAATTAGTAAATAATGATGCTTTGAATTTTTCTGATTTTACTAGTTTCTTGCTAAAAAAGAACGTTTTTTCGCTTAAAAACATCATTTTTTTAATGATTTTAAGCGTTTTGAATTGGTTTTTTGAAATTCTAAAATGGCAGGTTTTAGTGCATTTTATCAAAAAAATTAGTTTTAAAAATGCTACCGAACAAAGTTTAGGCGCATTAACTGCCTCACTGTTCACACCAAATAGAATTGGTGAATACGGTGCTAAAGCTATTTATTATACATCCAATTTTAGGAAGCGCATCATGTTAGTTAACCTAATGAGTAACCTTCTACAAATGACTGTCACCATAATTTTGGGAGTTACCGGACTAAGTTTTTATATATTAAAATACGACCCAGAAATAAATTATTATAAACTGGCAAGGTTTTTAGTTTTTGTTTTGATAGCCATACTTTTATTAAGCTTTGGATTAACCAAAAGCAGACTTACAATTAAAGGATTCTCCATAGAAAAGATTAAAGGTTTTGTTGTAGAATACCCGAAAAATAAACTCGTTTTAGGGTTTTTGTTTTCAATAATACGGTATCTTGTTTTTTCCTTTCAGTTTTTTATGTTGTTGCAAATTTTTCAGGTAAACCTTAGCTATTTAAATGCCATGATTATTATTACAGCCATGTATTTACTAGCTTCGATAATTCCAACTATTTTTATTTTTGACGTGATTATAAAAGGAAGCGTTGCAGTGTATCTGTTTTCGGTGGCAGATATAAACGAATTGATTGTGCTATCTATAATTACTATTATGTGGTTACTTAACTTTGTAATGCCAAGTCTATTTGGAAGTTACTATGTACTTCGTTTTAACTTCCCAAAAAGTCAAGATAAGATATGATTTTAATTAGCCTCATTATAACCATTAGTTACTTACTTTTAGTAGGTAGTTTTATTTTTGGGTTTGATAAAATTGCAACATTTAGGCTAGAAGATACTCCAGCTAAAACCAAATTTTCAATCCTGATTCCTTTTAGAAATGAGGCTGAAAATTTACCAGATTTATTAAAGTCTATTGAAGCTCTTAAGTATCCTAAACATCTTTTTGAAATTATTTTTGTTGATGATGAATCTGATGATGATTCTGTTGATATCATAAAAAAAACATTAAAAACAAGACCCTTAGACTGCGCTCAAGATGCTCGTATCATTACAAATGATAGAAAAACAAATTCCCCAAAGAAGGACGCCATAACCTCAGCTATAAAAAAAGCAAAATACGATTGGATAATCACCACCGATGCTGATTGCCAATTACCTTTATTTTGGCTAGATAGTTTTGACCAGTACATTCAAAAAAACAATGCCGTTTGTATTGCTGCTCCTGTAGTTTATAATAATGATAATTCGTTTTTAAACCGGTTTCAAGTACTAGACATCTTAAGCTTACAAGGTGCTACTATTGGCGGTTTCGGAATCAACAAACCTTTTTTGTGTAATGGTGCTAATCTAGCGTATAAAAAATCAATATTTAATGAAGTAAGTGGTTTTGAAGGCAACACTAATATTGCCAGTGGAGACGACATTTTTCTACTTGAAAAAATTGCAACAAAACAGCCTAAGCGTGTTCATTATTTAAAATGCAAACAGGCTATTATAAAAACACAATCACAACCAAATTGGGCTAATTTATTGTCTCAACGTGTCCGTTGGGCTGCAAAAACAAGCACTTATAATAATTGGTTTGGTAAGCTAACAGGCTTGATTGTTTTGTTAATGAATACTTTAATCGTTATTGGATTTCTACTTTCTTGTATTAGTATTTTAAACTTTAAAATCCTCCTTTATATTCTGGTTATAAAATTTAATATCGATTTCTTTTTAATCTATAAATCAGCTTCCTTTTTTAATCAAAAAAGCATATTAAAAAATTATCTTTTCGGGTTTCTCATTTATCCATTCTTTAGTATTTATATTGCGTTTATTTCAAGCTTTTCTAGTTATAAATGGAAAGGACGTGACTTTAAAAAATAATTTTAGTATTTTTAATTCTTATGGACCTATTCAAAAAAACTTCAAATCCAGCCTTTAATAATTACTTTTTTGGTGATAATAGAACTTCATCAAAAACCATGTCAGTGACTGGTATTTTTATAAAATCAATGTTGTCCATAGCCATTATTGTAATCATTTCAATTGGCATGTGGAGACTTCACGCCAGTGGAGCAAACATTAAATGGTATTCTTTAGGTGGTATGTTAGCCGCAATCGTAATTAGTATTATTATTTCTGTTCGTCAACATTGGGCACATATTTTAGTGCCGCTATATGCCATAGCAAAAGGCTTCTTTCTAGGCGCCATGACCGTGTATGCTCATGCTCAATTTCCTAATTTACCCTATCAAGCCATTGGGATAACAATGGTTACTTTTATAGTGATGTTATTACTGTATCAAATGCGAATTATCGTGGTGACCAAAAAACTACGAAGTGTTATTATCACTGCAGCAACCAGTATTTTTGTAGTTTATATTATTTCATGGATTTTGGGTTTCTTCGGGATAAAAGTCTTTATCTGGGGTACGTCTTGGCCTGCTATAGCATTCAATATTCTTGCTGCAATTTTCGCTTCATTATCATTGCTTCTTGACTTTGATTATATTGAGCGCCATAAAAATAAATCGCCTAAATATAAAGAATGGATAGCTACCTGGGGGCTTCTCGTAACCTTAGTTTGGTTATATATGGAAGTGTTAAGACTCATGCGGAAATTGGCTATTAGGTTTTAAGGGCGTTACCCAAAAAGGTTAGGCTTTACGTTACAAGTCCTCACTCATGCTTCGCTGTGGGCTTTGCTATGCAATCCCTAACGCACTTATCCGCTGTAGTAAGAGTTTATAGAACTTGTCAATAGACAATAGACAAAACTAATTTACATGAATAACTATAGGTAGTTTAAACTCCGTGGTAACGTGCTGTCCACGTTTTATAGCCGGAAATATTTTTGGCAAAGAATCTAGACTATTAATGAGTAACTGATTAATATTGGGAATTTCTTGAGTAGTAAGTGAATCTATTTTTGATTGTAATAATAACAACTCACCTTTTTTAGATACTTGAAAATACAGCATTATTGTATCATTAATATCTTGAGTAACAACAATCTGTTCTTTTTGCAAATAACTGGTAATATTGTTGGTTATGGTTTGCTGAAAGCAAATGGTTCTATCTTCTTTTACCGTAGAAGAATCACAAGCTTTAAAACTGGGATATTCATCAACATCATTCCAATTAAAAGTTTCTAATTCTTCTTTTAAAATCGCTTCAGAAGATATTTTTTTCACATTGAAATAGTCACAAGATGTGATTAACAAAATAAATATAAAAACTAAAGAATATCTCATGGACTTCAACTTGAACCGAAAAATACAAATTTTTTAGTTTTTAAATACTCAAAAAAGTAAAAACCGAAGTTTGAGCTTCGATTTTAAATAGTATTAATAAAAATGGAAGTGCAATTCATTTACTCTGCTATTGCAAATATAATTGACAATGAATAAGGCACATTTACTTTCTTACCTTTATGTTCTCCTGGTGCAACCTTTGGCAGTGTTTTAATAACACGTATAGCTTAATCTTCTCAATCAGGATGTGGTGCTCAAAAGCTTACATAAATAACGTCTCCTTCATTACTTATTTTAAAAATAACATGAATACGTTGTTTCCTTTTTTAACTTAAAACTATTGGCTAAAGTTTAAAAATGTAACATTTGGCATGATTTTTACTCTAAAATTATATATAACTTAAACACTTTTATGGATATTATTTTAATTATTATTGCTGCACTATTTATGCTTCTAGGCATTATTGGCAGCTTCATACCTATTCTACCAGGACCTGTTACCAGTTGGTTTGGACTTTTAATTGTTCATTTCACTAATGCGATACCTATTCATAAATCGTTTTTGATCACAACTTTTACAATTGCTCTATTTATTTGGCTGCTTGATTATATTATTCCAGCCATAGGCACAAAACGTTTTGGAGGCACTAAATACGGGATGATTGGAACCACTATAGGTCTTATTGTTGGATTGATTGCTCCTATACCTGGAGGTATTATAATTGGCCCTTTTATTGGCGCTTTAATAGGAGAACTGATAAACAAAAGTGATACAAAAAAAGCAACTAAAGCTGCTTTAGGGTCTTTTATTGGGTTTTTAACCTCAACCTTTATAAAATTTGTAGTTGCTATTATCTACCTTGGTCTTTACATTGGTGTTTTGTGGGATTATAAAGATGCTATATTTTGATTTCCATTTTACTCATAGCTCTATATTCAAATTAGTCTGTATTCGTGAATCTACGATGTCATGGGAATAAAAATTTCAACCGATAGCTCTTAAAAATATCGAAGAATTATTTTTCGATTAAAAAGAAGAAACCCTATAGGTCTCTCACATCTATAGGGTTTATGTAAATTGCTATTATCAACAAAAAAAATTGAGGGATTAACTAATTTTTGAAGTGTCGATAATCAAATATAATTATAACTATTGTTTTCGAACTGCGGGAAACCCGTAATGGCATTACGGGGTAATGGTAATCTTCAACACTAGTCTAGGTTTCAAGCGCATAAAAAAAAGTGATTTTTTTGAAAAAACCACCTTTCTTTATTTTGTATGATGTTTTAGCTATACAAACCCCTTTTTTCTAGCCTCGTTAAGCAAGGTTTCATCTTGTCCGTCGTATACTTCAAAAATATCTCTAAGTTGTTTTTTTCTTTTTTCAACAGCACTTAAAGAAATATCTAAGGGAGCTGCTAAATTTTTTGTTTTAACACCTTGAGATAGTAGATGAAGAATTTTTCTGTTCTTATCATCTATAACAATATCACTCGTTATAGCTTTTCTAATATGGCTATTTACGGTGCCGCTATAAAAAGGCGGATTATTAAGTACTGCTTGAAAAGCACTTGCCAATTCACTAGATGTTAAGTCACTTTTAATCATAAAACCTTCAGGGTCGATGGTTTTGATAATATTATGAATCCTAAAAGATTCATTAAACATGGTTAAGATAATAATCTTGGCATTTGGTAAAATCTTTCGTGCATATTCTGCTAAATCTTCTCCAGAACTCATTGAACCATCAGCCGATGGCGGCAAACTAATATCAACAAACAGCACATCATAAGGCCTTTCTTTTTGAACAGACTTATCCATAAAAGCAACTGCTTCATCACAATTATTAGCAATATCAATTTCTAATTCTTGACTGTCTTTTTTTGTGTACCGTAATGTGTTTTGATAACCCTCAATAATCATTGGATGGTCATCAATCATAAGTATTTTAATGTTTTCAGTCATAATTTGGCGTTATGGTATTGGTGCCTCTATGGTTACTTTAGTTCCTAAACCTTTTTCCGAGGTTATCCTTATAGTTCCGTTTATTTCTTTTATTCTAGAATTCATGTTTTTTAGACCAATACCTGATTTAGCTTTATTGACATCAAAACCGGAACCATTGTCTGAGATGATTAAGCAAATTACATCATTTTTTAATTTAAAACTAATATTAACCTTGGTAGCCTTAGCGTGTTTATAAATATTATGAAGTGTTTCTTGAATAATTCTGTATATGTGAATTTTCTTTTTGTTAGTTACAGAATCCCAACCTATGTCATCATCATGATTAAATTCATATTTAAGAGAATAAGCTAATGTTTGCGTTTCAACTAATGTTTTTATAATATCAATAAATCCAGAACCTGAAACAAAATCAGTATTTAATTCATGTGATACTTTTCTAATATCTTCTTCTATAGTTTTAAGTCCATCAATGTACTGGCTCCTAGTTTTTATAGCCTCAGTACTATTACTCATATTTAAACTATCTAAACTTAAACGTGTACCAAATAAACGCCCTAAAACACCATCATGTAATTCTTCCGAAATCCGTTTCTTCTCCTGCGTTCTTGCTTCTTCAATACTCTCATTTTGCGATAACATGAGGTTGTAAATTTCTTCGTTAGTTTCTTGTTGCTTTTGAATAAACTGTAATTCGTTATTCTTATTTCTTTGAGAAATTACCAGATACAAAAGAATTGAAGCCAAAATAATAACGACAGTTATTATTAAAAGCCACAGACGTTCTTTGGAAATTTTAATGTTTTCTTGTTCAATCTGTTTGGTTTCAAAGCGTATTCTAGCAAACTTATTTCTTAATAAGCGTTCATTTTTTTGAAGACTATCATTTAACTTAACATAAGTCTTCAAATGATTAGTTGCACTCATGCCTTCTTCAATTTCAGATAAAAGCAACAGTGAAGTTAATAATTCATCATTGTGATATAATTCAGCTATGTTTTTCGCTTTATAAGCATAATATTTTGCAGAATCAATATTCTTATTATCATAATAGAATTTAGCTAAATGCTGATTTATAATTATAGAATTATATCCTCCATTTGGATTAATACTATCCGTAATTTTAAGTGCTTTTAAATATAATTGAGGAAGTTTTTTTACATCTTTCGATAAATATAATGTATGTGCATAATTATCTAATACTAAAGCATAAAAATCTGGTCTAGTATTTATCTTCTGACTTGATAATATATCATTATAATATTTTAAAGCTAATTCATAATCCCCTGATTTCTTGTAGGATAGAGCTAAATTATTTTTCGATACATTTATGTTATATGAATTCTCTGGATCATATTCTTCTTTTATTTTTATTGCACTTTTATGATAAGAGATAGATTCATCAAACTGCCCCAACTCGCCAAAAAGCAAACCTAAATTATTATAAACATATGATTTACACCTTTTTACATCCTTTGTTTGCTTTAATTGACTCAATAATGTAAGAGCTTCTATTGAAGTCACTTCACTTCCAGTAAAATCCTTCTCATTCTTTTGAACAACTGCAATACCGTAAAGAGTTAATGCCGACTTAAAATCATTATTTAAATTTTTAAAGATTTTTTCCGCTTTCAAATAATGATAGTAAGCACTGTCACCTAAAAAATTAAATCTGTATAATTGCCCAATGTCATAATGAGTATTTGCAACTAATAAGGAGTCTTCTAACTTATTAACTAAAACATTTTTCTTAAGAGAATCTATTATATGAAAACTAGTTTTCTCTTGTGCTAAAGAAGATATACAAAAAGATAATATAAATATGTAAAATACTAAAAATTTCAAAAGGCTTAATCTATTTGCTGTTTCTTCAAATGTATTTATAATTTTTTAATTTAATGAATAAAAAAAAACTCATTACATAAATGTAATGAGTTATATAAACTGATATTTAGTGATTTATTTTCTATTGATCAACTCCTCCTCCTGTAAAAGGTATTTCCGTTTCAGGTACAACCTGGATATCATCCTCAGTTAAATCTTGTTTCGTACAAGATGTAATAGATGCAAAAAATAAAGCTACTAATAAAGTAATTTTTAGGGATTTCATATTAATTCGAATTTAAGATTATACAGTTTTCTTGATTTTTATAAATAAAAAATGCTAACTAAGACTTTGAAAAACAAAATCTTGGTTAAAGGGAAAAATGGATAATTAACTTAAAATCGAATACACAAAAATGCAGAACGATTCTATACTATTTTTAATGAGGGAAATGACTTAAAAAAGTCAAAGTGGATTAATTCTTCTCAACTGAACTTAGGGAATATAATGGGTCGCTCAATTAAGGAAAAGCTAAAATATATTAAGAGGTTAAATAAAGTATGTTTTTTTCGACGAAATGTTAAATATTCGACGAAACGCACTTTTTTTTATCGATGAAATGCAATAAAAAGCAATTTTGTATGTTTTGGATTACAATGTGGATTCGTTTTTAACCAAGCTAGTTTTTACTATTTTGGTTTTAACATCTTCTTCTAAGCCATCATTCTCTATTCTTTTAATAAGTAATTCAGCCGCATGTGCACCAATAGCTTTAGCATGTTGCCTAATAGTTGTTAATTTAGGCAGCGTATGGTTTGAATCCGATTTGCTAGCAAATCCTATTACCGATATATCTTTTGGTACTTTTAAACCAAAACTCACCGCCGTATTTATAGCTATAATACCCGAAGAACTATCAGCAGCTACAATGGCATCAATAGTTTTGTTCTTTTTAAACAGCGATTTTATTTTTTTTTGATGATCATCTTTATTCTTTATTTTTAAAACTAAAGGCTCAAGATTCCCGTTTTCTAAAATTGCTTTATTATAACCACGCTCTCTTAACTTACCAACACTTATGTCGTTTATATTACTAACGAAAGCGATATGCTTTCTTCCTTCATCAATTAAGCTTTTAGTCGCGTTGTAGGTCGCATCAAAATCATCAACAATAACCTTATCGCATAAAACATCATGTGCTACTCTATCAAACATAACAATAGGCAATCCTTGTTTAATTGTTCTTTTAAAATGCTCAACTTCATTATTAATTTGAGATTCTTTAGCAACCGACAATATGAAACCATCAACACTTCCATTCGCTAATAATTGTAAACTTTCTTTTTCCTTTTGTAAAGATTCATTAGAGATACACGTTATTATATTATATCCTCGTTTTGTAGCTTCACTTTCAATACCAAAAAGAACTTTTGCCAAAAACCGATTCAAAATATTAGGTATAATAACACCAATGGTTCGTGTTTTGTTGTTTTTTAAACTTAAGGCTACCTTATTGGGTCTGTAGTTATATAATTTCGCAAGTTCTTTAACACGTCGCACTGTATCTTCTCCAATCTCCTCGCTATTGTTTAATGCTTTAGAAACTGTTGATATTGAAACGTTTAATTCTTTTGCTAATTGTTTTAAAGTAACCATCTTAATAATATATAATTTTAAATCAGGGCAATTTACAAAATTACTTCTATCAAGTGTGATTTATTTATCCTGTTGAATGGTTTACAAAGCAAAAAAGAGCTACAATTTCTTGCAACCCTCTTTTATTGATTAATAGCACTTATAAGACACGTTTATTTTTGAAAGGTCACTATTAAATTTAAAATTCAAAACCTCCCTAAAACAAAAAAGCATCCCTATTTTCTATAAAGAAAAAAGGAAAGCCTTTCATTGGAATACCAAAATTACTTTGGTATAACTACATCCTAGACACCTCTAGGACAACACAACGTCGTAATAATTACCAAAAAAAGCCCTAATTTCTCAGAGCTTATTTGTGCAATTTTAGCGGTCTGGACGGGACTCGAACCCGCGACCTTCGCCGTGACAGGGCGACATTCTAACCAACTGAACTACCAGACCGTTGCATTATTGCGGTGCAAATATACACGGCTTTTTTTATATCTCAAATCTTTTTTTCGCTTTTTTGTAGAAAACTTTTATCATGCAAACTTTTGGCGTTCTATCATGTAGGCAGTGAGGATGTTATTAAAATTTTTATTAATATCAGCCTCAACATATTTTATTTTGTATTGCGCACATTTTAAACGTAAAGCTTCAAAATACGCATCAACTGTTTTACTATAACTTTCTTTAATTGAATCTGCGTATAAGTTAATATAATCGCCTGTCTCCACATCAATAAAACGTTTCGGTTTATTATCAAAATCGAAATTCAATTCTTTTGCCTTATCAAACACATGAAACAAAACCACTTCATGTTTATTGTATTTTAAATGCCTCAAAGCTTCAAACAACCTCACTTCATCTTCACGTGTTTGAAACATATCTGTAAACAAAAAAATCATTGAGCGCCTATGTATCTTTTCAGCAATCTCATGTAAATACTTATATGTTTCTGTTTGCTTATTTAAAGGTTTAGAAATAACAGCTTCACTTAAATGACTCAATAACATTTGATGATGACGTTCACTGCCTTTCTCTGGCGCATAATAATCATAGTTATCGCTATAAATACTTAAACCTACAGCATCACCTTGCTTTTTTAAAATATGCATTAAAGAGGCTGCTGCTAATGCTGAAAAACCAATCTTATTTACGTTGTCAATAGAAAACGATTCCAATTTCGGGTAATGCATCGAACTACTGTTATCTAAAATAATATGACAACGTAAATTCGTTTCATCATCATAACGCTTTGTGTACAGCTTGTCTGTTTTAGCAAATAGTTTCCAATCTATATGTCGCGTACTTTCGCCTTGATTATATATTTTATGTTCAGCAAATTCTGCCGAAAACCCATGAAACGGACTTTTATGCATACCAGCAATAAAACCCTCAACTACTTGTTTTGCAAGTAGCTCAAGATTTTTAAACCCCTCTGCCTTATTAAGTTCGCTTTGTAAGTTCATTTTTAGATGCTAGACTGCTTCGCTGACAGAATCAAGACCTAAAATAAGGTCAAAATTTATCTTTTTTCTTTTCTTTCTTTTCTTTTCTCTAAATAGCTTTATCTACTATTCCGTAGGCAACAGATTCTTTTGCTCCCATCCAATGGTCACGGTTAAAATCTTTCATTACTTTATCAAAGGTTTGCCCACAATTATCAGCTAGTATTTGTGCACTTAACTCTTTAGTAATTATAATCTCTTTAGCCGTAATTTCAATATCACTGGCTTGTCCGCGAGCACCACCGCTTGGTTGATGAATCATAACACGCGCATGTGGTTGGATAAAACGTTTTCCTTTTGTACCAGCAGACAATATTAGTGAACCCATAGAAGCTGCAAAACCCGTACAAATAGTAGACACATCGCTTTTTAAAGATTTCATAACATCATAAATAGCAAAACCAGAAGTTACATAACCTCCAGGACTATTTATATATAAATGGATATCCTTAGTCTCTAATGCATCCAAATACATCAACCTATCAATGACATGTTTAGCCGATTCATCATCAACCTGTCCCCATAAAAACACTTTACGTTGTTCTATTAACTTAGTGTCAACAGCATCTTGAATTTTTATCTCATTACTCATAATTCGTTTTAATTTAAATGTAAGAACTCATTTAAGAACTTATTAATTATTTTTTAATGCCTCTTTTTGCGCATTATTTCGTTAAAAGCTTAAACCTTAGCTATGACGATGTTTAAAAATTTCGCCTCATATTTCATCAAAAATAGACTATAAAAATTCTAATCACAAATCCTTAAATAAGTTCTAAAATAAAAAAAGGTTCACCAATTACGGTAAACCTTTTCAACTTTCTTTTTATTATCTTTTACAAAAGCTCGTCAATAGCATCAGTGTATGCGTTTTTTGGTGCAACACCAACTTGTCTACCAACTACTTCTCCGTTTTGGAATACCAAAACCGTAGGAATGTTACGCACACCATATTTAGCGGCAAACTCTTGATTTGCATCAACATCAACCTTTCCTACAACAGCTTTACCATCATACTCATCGCTAATTTGCTCTATAATTGGCCCAACCATTCTACATGGTCCACACCAAGCAGCCCAAAAATCAACTAATACTGGTTTATCACTTTTTAATACCGTTTCTTCAAACGTTGCATCTGTTATCTCTAATGCCATAATATATATATATTTTAATATGTTCTTAATTCGTTTTAACAACACAAAATTAGTCAAAATATTCTCGAAAGCTTACAAACCAACAATTTGTTTTCCCTATGACGGTATTGGTTCGGTTTATTTCAATTTTTATGGCGCATAAAACAGGCTATCCGTCATATCTTTCTGCGAAGCAGTCTCGAACTTGTTTAGGGATCTCAACAATTTAAATCGCAGTATAATAAATCAAACACAGTCTTATAAGTGCTTCATAAAAGGATGCCACTACTATACTTTGCGCAATGCAGAAATTCTAATAATATTTAAAATACGCCACTTTAAGCAGGCCACTAGCTTAATTAACGACAATAAAATAAGGATTTAATAAAATCTTATCAATTCAATTTAAATTGAACATCCTGCGCTTCCAATTCACTAATAAGTTCCTGACTAACCCGCACCTTCTGCCTTCTACTAGACATACTTAATTTAATCTTTTCCTTCATATCATAAACTAAAAAGTTAAGCGCTTGATTCCCAGGATGCATATTAAGCAACTCCTTTAACGCTATTATTTTCTGTTTATCTAAATCTTTAATATCTACCTGTATGGATAACTTTTTAGCATAATTCTCCATTACATCATGCAGTAATTGAAAGCTATTAAACTGCAACCTTGGATCGCTCTTCTTTCCCGTATCCTTATTTGTCCATCCTTCACGAATAAATGATTTTACAAACACAAAACTATTCTGAAGTAAAAAGTGTCTAAACTTTAAATACTCTTCTCCAAAAATCCTAAATTCAAAACTATCAGTATAATCTTCAATAGTAAAGAGTGCCCAACCTTTACCTTGCTTGCTTACACGGTGTTGCACATCGGTAACCACGCCACCAAACACCAACTCACGATTCACGTATGGTTCTAACGTATTAAACATACCAACCGTTCCATTACAAAATGTTTTCATTTCTGTTTTAAAATCATCCAACGGATGACCAGAAATATAAACTCCAACGACTTCACGCTCTTTGCTCAATTTCTCCATAGTTCCCCACTCCTCACACGGCGGCACTTCTGGTTCGGCTATTTGAACATCACTAGCTTCACCAAACAAACTTACTTGAGCAGAATTTTCGTTTTCTTGATGTTTATGTGCATACTTTATGGCTTTTTCTAAAAAGGTAATATCATCACCTTCTTTATGAAAATATTGTGCTCTATGGGTGTCCCCTAAACCATCAAAACCTCCTGCTAAAGCTAAATTTTCAAATGCCTTTTTATTGGCGGCTCGCAAATCAATACGCTTTGCAAAATCGAAAATAGATTTATAATGACCATCTTTTTTTCTATGCTCAACAATCGTCATAACCGCTCCATGACCAACACCTTTTATAGCGCCCATTCCAAAACGCACTGCATAGTCTTTGTTAACTGAAAATTTATAAAATGATTCGTTTATATCCGGACCAAGCACATCCAACTTCATACGTTTACATTCGTCCATAAAGAACGTCACTTGCTTAATGTCGTTCATGTTATTAGAAAGTACCGCTGCCATATATTCCGCAGGGTAATGTGCTTTCAAATAAGCTGTTTGATAAGCAATCCAAGCATAACATGTGGAGTGCGATTTGTTGAAGGCATAACTCGCAAAGGCTTCCCAATCTTTCCAAACTTTCTCTAAAATTTTAGCATCATGTCCGTTGGCACTGGCTTGCTCAATAAATTTCGGTTTCATTTTATCAAGAACTGCAATTTGCTTTTTACCCATCGCCTTACGCAACACATCGGCTTCACCTTTGGTAAAACCTGCTAGACTTTGAGACAATAACATCACTTGCTCTTGGTATACCGTAATACCATAAGTTTCTTTTAAGTACTCTTCCATCGCTGGTAAATCGTACTCAATAGCTTCATCACCATGTTTTCTTCTAACGAAACTTGGAATATATTCCATGGGTCCCGGACGATATAATGCATTCATGGCAATTAAATCTTCGAAAACCGTGGGTTTTAAATCTTTTAGATGCTTTTGCATCCCAGGCGATTCATACTGAAACACACCAACGGTTTCCCCCCTTTGAAACAACTCATAAGTCTTTTCATCATCTAAAGGAAACGTATCCGGATCTAGTAAAATATCGTGTTTGGCTTTGACTATTTTAACGGTGTCTTTAATTAAAGTCAGCGTTTTTAACCCCAAGAAATCCATCTTAAGCAACCCTGCATCTTCCACCACCGAGTTATCAAACTGCGTGACATACAAATCTGAATCTTTAGCAAGAGCTACAGGTACGAATTTAGTAATATCATCAGGTGTAATAATTACTCCACAAGCATGAATTCCTGTATTACGGACAGAGCCTTCTAACGTTCTAGCAAGATTTACCGTTTCTGCTTGCAAATCGTTACCATCAGCAATATTTAAAAGTTCATTAACTTTTTCTAAATCTTCTGCTCTAAACTTTTTTCCTAATTCTTTTTCATCTAAACCAAAAATCTTTCCAAGCTTAGACATCGTTGGAATCAATTTCGCAATTCTATCCGCATCAAATAAGGGCAAATCTAAAACACGTGCCGTATCTCGAATAGATGATTTTGCAGCCATGGTACCATAAGTAATAATCTGCGCTACTTGACTGCTTCCATATTTATCAATAACATATTGCATAACACGACCACGACCTTCATCATCAAAATCGATATCAATATCGGGCATACTAATACGGTCTGGATTTAAGAAACGCTCAAAAAGTAAATCGTATTTTAAGGGGTCTATATTGGTAATCCAAAGGCAATAAGCCGCCACAGACCCTGCGGCAGAACCACGTCCTGGACCCACCGAAACATCCATCTTTCTGGCTTCTCGGATAAAATCTTCAACAATTAAGAAATACCCAGGATATCCCGTATTTTCAATAACACTAAGTTCAAAATCAAGCCGTTCTTGGACTTCTTCAGAAAGCACTTCACCATAACGTTTTTTGGCACCTTCAAATACTAAATGCTTTAAATAGGCATTCTCGCCACGTTTACCACCGTCTGCTAAATCGTCTTCATGTTTAAATTCTTCTGGAATGTCAAACGCTGGTAATAAGACATCACGAGCTAATTGAAATGCTTCAATTTTATCAACAACCTCTTGCACATTTGAAATCGCTTCAGGAGCATCTTTAAAGAGTTGCTTCATAGCCTCAGGTGATTTAAAATAATACTCCTGATTTGGCAAACCGTAACGATAACCACGACCGCGACCAATTGGAGTCGCTTGTTTTTCACCATCTTTTACACATAATAAAATATCATGTGCATTAGCATCTTCTTGGTTTTGATAATACGTGTTGTTTGATGCTATTAACTTAACATCATGTTTTTTAGCTAGTTTAATTAAGGTTGGGTTAACACGATCTTCATCTTCTTGATTATGACGCATTAACTCGACATACAAATCTTCACCAAATTCGTTCTTCCACCAAAGCAAGGCTTCTTCAGCTTGATTCTCACCTACATTCAATACTTTACTTGGCACTTCACCATATAAGTTGCCAGTAAGCACAATAATATCTTCTTTATATTGCTGAATCAGTTTTTTATCAATTCTTGGTAAATAGTAAAACCCATCTACATAAGCATGCGATGATAGTTTCGCTAGATTATGGTAGCCATTTTTATTTTTAGCCAACAATACGATTTGGTAACCGTTATCTTTTCTGGTTTTATCTTGATGATTTTCGCAGACAAAAAACTCACAACCAATAATGGGTTTTATAGGTTTTGCATCTGTAGTTTCTCCCTTTTCTTCTGCCTCAGCAATTTTAGCTTTAACACCACTATTATGTTTATTCACAGCATTTACAAAGTGAAACGCACCCATCATATTTGCATGATCAGTTAACGCGACTGCTTGCATGTTATATTTTGCTGCTGCCGAAACAATTTCCGTAACACTCATGGTAGATTGTAAGACTGAAAACTGCGAATGATTATGCAAATGCACAAAATCTATATCAACTAAATCGGATACATTTTGATTGATATTTTCAGCTGGAACATCTCTTTCTTGAGCTTTTTTTATGCGTTCGTTGATTTTAGCACTTTCCTTTTTAAGATTAATATGCTTTAAACCAATCAGTTTAATAGTATCGGTATTTTCTTTTTTGAAACCCTCAAAATAATCCGGCTGAACATCCAACTGCTCTTTGGTGTATTCACCCAAACGAATTAACTCTAAAAAACAACGCGTCGTAGCCTCAACATCAGCGGTAGCATTATGTGCATCAGCAAACGGTTGATTAAATAAAAACTCATGTAATTCTGTAAGCGTCGGTAATTTAAATTTGCCATATCGGCCTCCAGGAAGCTGACATAAACTTGCCGTATGTTCTGTGCAGGTATCTAAAAGAGGAAGTTCTTGCAAAGGGTTTTCAACAGCACCACGCACAAATTCGGCACCCATAATATTCAAATCAAACTTCACATTTTGACCAACAACAAACTTTGTTTTACCTAGAGCTTCATTAAATTTTTCTAAAACTTCAGCTAAAGGAATCCCTTGTTCTTGTGCTAATTCCGTAGAAATACCATGAATTTTTTCAGCATCATAAGGAATATTAAACCCTTCTGGTTGCACCAAATAATCTTGACTTTCAATACAATTACCCATGCCATCATGTAATTGCCAAGCAATTTGAATACATCTTGGCCAGTTATCGGTATCTGTAATGGGTGCGTTCCAACGCTTTGGCAAGCCTGTGGTTTCAGTATCGAAAATTAAGTACATTCAGTAAGTTTATTTGTTGATGTGCATATTCGTTTAGAGCAAAAAACGAAGTGTATAAAAATACATAGAAATGATCCATTTTTAAAGTGAAGTTATAAACAGTTGTAAACAGGCAAAAAATACTCGACCTAATAGCTGAAAAATTCACCAAGTAAACACAAATAAAATAGTTGGCTCTTATGACAAATGTCATATTTTATGTAACTATAGTTACATATTTTTATTCGGAATTTCAAATTTGTGTAACTAAAAAATTATTACATTATGAAGCCCTTCGACAGAATAAATTACTTAATCATTTTACTGTCAAGTTTAATGATACTTGGATGTACCCATGACACAGAATATATTGCTGGACCAGCAGGTGCTGACGGCATAGATGGCATTGATGGTCATGATGGATTAGATGGAGTAGATGCTTCTGCTGCGGTTTGTATAGATTGTCACTCTGCTTCTCATCGAGACCCAATTACCACTTCATATATTCTATCTGGACATGGTAGTGGAGGCTCTTGGGCTAGAGGAAAAAGTACAAGTTGTGCGCAGTGTCATAACAATGAAGGTTACATTGATTATTTATCCGGACAGTTTTTTGCAACTGATACATCGGGCGATCAAAATGAATTTTTACTAGATGAAGCTGGAATACCTATATTAAATGATAATGACACTCCGGGAAATCCAGATGATGATTTTTATGAGCCAAATCCTGACTATAACCCTGATTATGGCGATTATCTAGTAGATGGGAATGGAGGCCTTGTACCAATGGTAAATCCAAATGGTTATGCTGTTTCAAATCCTATTAGCTGCACAGGCTGCCATACTGATCACCGGTCATTCGATTTTGAAAATGATGGTAATGACTATGCCTTAAGAAATATACATCCAGTTAAATTAGTTCTTGACCCAATGGTTTCAATTGACTTTGCAAATAGTACGGATCCTCTTGGATTAAGTAACGCATGTATCACTTGTCACCAACCTAGACCAAGTTATCCTATACCGACAGGAACGGAAGACTACGAGATTACGAGTAGTCGTTTTGGGCCGCATCATGGCCCACAATCAACCATGTTAGAAGGTATCATGGGCGGTATTATTGCTGGTTCAACAGGCTACCCTGGCGTAGGAGCCGCTACACATAGATCAGGATCATCCTGTATTTCTTGCCATATGGGGGAAACAACCGACGGTAATGACGGTGGGCATTCTTGGAAACCAACCTTAAACACCTGTGTTAGCTGCCACACAACCATGACTAGTATTCCTGAAGGTATTGCTGGCTTAGATGAAGATATGGCAACGCTTAAAACATTATTACTAGGTCTCGACCCAAGCCCATTGCTTGAAAATGACAGAACTGTACCAGGTACGTATCCAGCCAATGTAGCTAAAGCTATTTGGAATTATAAGACTGTAATGGAAGATAATAGTAACGGTATTCATAACCCTGAATATACTAGAGCGCTGATTAAAAATTCAATTGAGGCCTTAGAATAAAAATTTTAAAGTTCACATAAAGGTTTAACAGTTCGTGAATTTATGAATTGTTAAACCTTTTAAATTTTATTAAATCTCATTTACCAAAAGAGACGACGTGTTTAAAAAGATATTTTATTTGATTTCTTACTTTAGAAATCACAATCAGTTGTAAACTAGAAAACAGCACTGTAAAAAAACAAACCTACCGGTAAATCAAACATATAACAACACTATTTTTTACCATTAAAGAAAATAAATAATTAGCCTCTCGCATGTTAAATAGCAGATGATTAATTGTGAAATCATGTTTTTTATTGAAATAAATTCAGATTTAATGTTAATTCATTTAAAACCTATAGACCCCAAATAATTAGAACAGTAATTCTCTATAGTTTTTATGATATAAGTCATAATTAATGTAACAATAGTTACATAATTTTATATAGAATTTCAAGATCAATTTATAAAACTAAATATATTATTATGAAAATTTTTAAATTAATTACCGCGCTAATTATTACAGTAACATTTGTTTTAGGTTGTACCCATGACGATTATGTTCCACTTACAGGAACAGGAGACGCTGGTATTGGGGAAAGCCCTGATGAATTACTAGTACAGAAATTCTCTACAGCTCCTGTTTTCGATGGCACCATTGATGATGTTTGGAGTGAAGCCAGACCTTTAATTAATAAAGCTACCGTTACCGGTGCTGGTGATAGAGAAATCACATTAAATGCATCGAGTGCATTCAACTTAGATTTAGAACCTACTGATTTAATGGACCCCTACAAAGGAGAGAGCTACAGCTACTCTTTAAGAGGTGGTCATGACGGTGAATACTTATACCTATTATTTGAATGGGAAGATGACACTGATAGTCAGGAAAGAGAATCATGGTTCTTTAACTCTATTACAAGTCAATGGCAACAAGAAAACAAATACGCCAATCATAAAAATGATAAATTTTATGAAGATAAATTTGGTTTTATGTTTCCTATAGGCAGTCCTGCAGGATTTAATGAAGGTACCTGTACAGTAACGTGTCATGGTAACTTAGCGTTAACAGGTGTTGATGAAGACGATGCAGGAACTAAAGTCACCAGACACTACATGAAAAACGAAGGTGAATTAGCCGATTTCTGGCACTGGAAACGTGACAGACATGCACTAGCTGAAGCCTGTGATGATGGTTTTGTACAATGGGAAGATGACTTTGGTAAAGCAACTGCTAACGGAAGAAAAAATGATGATGGAATTTCACCTTATAAAAATAATCAAAAATTTACTGATGCCGTAACTGGAATGAGTGGACCATTATATGTAATACCTAATAGAGAAAACTACTATTGGATTGCACAATCTGAAATTGATAGTGGAACCGCAAAAGCAGTGACTGGAATTGCTTTAGATGGCACAATAACACATGAAGGCGGAACCATTGATCCTAATGGAGATCCTGCATATTCTCAAGGCTTTGGTAGCAAAAGAATGCCTAGTGTAATTATTAATCCAGCTGGTCAAGGAAATGATGGTAGATCTGAAGTACAGGTAAAAGCTATACATACAGGTTCTGGATGGCAATTAGAAATCAGAAGATTACTTTATACTGGAGACCCTACCGATGCTGAGTTTAAGATTGGAGAAAGCATACCATTTGGTTTAGCAATATTTAATAATGCTGCAATTGCACATGGTCAAACAAACTTCCTATCAATGAAAATTGAAAATTAGTCTTACCATCAAATAGTGTAGGCTATATTGAGTCTGCACTATTTGATACTAAGCTTACTTGATAAAAACGTATAATATGAAAAAACTATTTCAAACTTTAGTAATCATAGGTATTTGTTTATCTCTAGACTCATGTTATTATGATTCTATTTATGAGCCTATAACTGATGATAATGACGGAAGTGCCATTGAAGAGGTTACTTATAATAATGATATAGCACCAATTTTTGGATTCTGTAGTAATTGTCATGATGGAGGTCAAAACCCTGATTTAAGAGAAGGAAACGCATACAGTTCACTGGTTCCAACTTACGTTACAGCTTTTGATGCAGAAGTTAGCCCACTATATCTTAAATTAATAGATGGTCACCAAAATTTACCCGCGATTAGACTAGAATTAGTTAAAACCTGGATAGACCAAGGGGCCAAAGAATAATCAAACCTTTAAGAAAACAGACATGAAAATATATAAAATATTACTCTTAGCCGCTTTGGCCTTACCTCTATCAGTCTTTTCTCAAGAACAGGTTAATGATACAATTGTAAAGGAAAAACCAGAGCGCCCAGCGTTTGAAAGTTCCTTTTTATTTGATAACCCAACAAATGTTCTATTTAGTAAAAACACTTTAGAGATACAAATGTCTCACAGATTTGGAGAGCTTAATGACGACAAGAACGATTTAGCCGGCTTTTATGGCTCAGCGAATATTAGAATTGGATTAACATATGCAATTCACGATAGATTAACCGTAGGGTTCGGTACTACAAAAAACAAGAACTATCAAGACTTTAACTGGAAAGCGGCATTATTAAGACAAACACGTTCTGATAAGATACCTGTAAGTGTAAGTTATTACGGAAATTTTGCTATCGATGCAAGAAGCAAAAACCAAGGTCTTTTTATAGAGACCTCAGATAGATACTCATTTTTTAATCAGTTAATTATAGCCCGTAGATTTAACCCAAAACTTTCTTTACAAGTAGCGCCGAGTGTTTCTCATTATAACACAGTTGCTACAACAATGAGAAATGATATGGTTGCCATTGCATTTGGAGGACGCTATAAAATTAGTTCTCAAACATCTGTAATAGCAGATTATAGTCAACCACTTACTAAAATGAAGTTAGATAACCCTTACCCGGGAATTAGTTTAGGATTTGAATTTGGTACATCGGCACATACCTTCCAGTTATTTGCAACAAACTATTGGGGCATTCTTCCTCAGGACAACTATATGTTTAATAAAAAGGCTACTGGTTTAGAAGGGACCTTTGGTTTTGGCAAGCAAAAGAAAAGTGGTCAATATCTAATTGGATTTAATATAACTAGAAACTATAATTTTTAAACATTATGAAAGATAAATCTAGAAAAGGTACAAAAATCTCTCGTCGTGGTATGTTGCCACTTTTAGGAGGTGGTTTACTAATTCCTTTTCTAGGTTTTAGTAACTCAGATACTAATAGTATTCCCGAAGACGAAGAGTACACAACGCTTTTAAAGGCAGATGGCACTGCTGTAAAAGTTAAAACTAGCACCCTAAATAAATCGAAAATTGTAAAGAAAAACATATCAAATAAATCATTTCTAAACTGGCTTGGTAAAAAACTATAATTTCCTTTAACTCAATATAATTATGGAAGATAAGAACAAAAGCTCAAGACGTAAATTTCTTGACAATGGCTTAAAACTGGGAATTGTTAGTGCAATTGGCGGACTTGGCTTGTCTAAAATTACCTCCAAATTAAATGCTTCTAACGTTGATAGCTCTGGAGAGAAAATGGAGTTAATGACTACCGATGGAACGCTTATTCAAGTAGATTCATCTGAAGTTATGGAAGTAACGCATGCTAAAGAACATGATAAAAAATACAATGTTAGGGAAGGCAACCCAAATAGAAAATTTGTTATGGTGGTGGATCTTGCAAAATGCAAAAATGCCTTAAAATGTCAAAACGCTTGTAACAAGCATCATTATATTACCGGAGAAAACGCGTGGCTTAAAGTCTATAAAATGCAGGAAGAAAAAGACACAGCACCGTATTGGATGCCTATGATGTGTATGCATTGTGATCAACCAGCCTGTGTTACTGTTTGTCCTGTTGACGCCACTTTTAAAAGAAAAGATGGACTCGTACTAATAGACAACGAACGTTGTATTGGTTGCCGATTTTGTATGGCGGCTTGCCCTTACTCAACACGAGTTTTTAATTGGGGTGAACCCGGTCAAGAAGTCACTTTAAATATGGACATGACTCATCATACACCATCTCCAGAACATGCAGGAATGCCAAGCATAAAAGGAACAGTAGACAAATGTGACTTTTGCCCGCATGCCATAGACAATAATGAATTACCACACTGTGTTACTTCTTGCCCAAACGGAGTCTTTTATTTTGGAGACAAATACGAAGACACTGTAACCAATGGAGATGAAACAGTAAGATTAAGCCAATTGCTTGAAGATAAATCAGGATACCGCTTGATGGAAGGATTAGGAACATCTCCGAGTGTGTATTATTTACCTCCTGTAGATAGATTAGTCGATTTTGAAGATGGTCTAAAAGATTTCAAAGAATTTGAATCTGTTGAACCAGTTTCACCTGCTGAAAAACCTGAATAGTTATGCAAACTCATAAAACTATAATCCGAGATTTAAAGCCAAAAAAATTTGGCAAACGTGATACTATCTGGACTATTTCACTCATTGTGATAATACTCATTGGCTTAGTTGCTTATATAGATCAACTTATTACAGGACAAGAAGTTACCAACATGCGAGATTATGCCCTTTGGGGTATTTATATTTCAAACTTTGTGTTCTTTGTTGCAACAAGTTTTGTTGGAACAGTAACCGTTGCTATATTAAGGTTAACAAATAATTCGTGGCGAACACCATTAGTTAGAATTGCTGAAATTATTTCGGTTGCAGCTATTATTATGGCAGGAATCACCATCATGATTGATATGGCAAGACCTGATAGATTATTAAATCTATTTATCCATGCGAGACTTCAATCTCCTATTACTTGGGATGTAGTCATTATTCCGACTTACATAGTTATTAGTTTATTATTATTGTATTTTCCTTTGATTCCAGATTTTGCAATACTTAAAACGCACTTTAAAAAGAAAGAACCAAAACTTAGTAAGTTTTATGGCAAACTAGCTTTAAACTGGACAGGAAGTAAAGCTCAAAAATTATTACAAGAAAAATCCATAAGAATTATTGCAATCATGATTATTCCTGTTGGTCTTTTGCTACAAACCATTGATGCTTGGCTGTTTTCTACCACTTATCGAATTGGATGGGACAGCACTAATTTTGCACCATATTTTATTTCTGGAGCTTTTGTTGCTGGTGTGGGTGCACTGGTAACCCTAATTTATATTATTAGAAAAGCGAAAAGATTAGAAAATTATATTACAGATTATCACTTCGACAAACTTGGTAAATTACTAGCACTTGCTTGCTTAATTTACCTCTACTTTAATATTAACGAATATGTCATTCCTTTATTTACAGCAAAAAAAGGAGAACTTGTACATTTAGAAACATTGTTTACCGGAAGTTATTCAATTTTATTTTGGGCAGTAACTATAATAGGATTGATTGTACCAATAATTGTTTTACTGTTTAAAAAAGGAAGAAAACCAAATACCATGTTTGTTATAGGACTCATGGTTGTAATTGGATCTTGGTGGAAACGATTTGTGATCGTTACGCCAACACTGTTACATCCATTTTTACCGATTCAAGGAGTCCCAGAATCATGGCGTCACTATTTTCCTAGCTTACACGAATGGCTAATTACCTTCGCAACATTAGCTATGGCCTTTTTAATTATTACAGTTTGCGTACGTTACTTACCAGTAATACCCATTCAAAGAACAATTGATGAAATGGAAGCTTCCGAAGCTAATAATAAAAACACTGAGTCATGAAACATCTAAATCCTAGACATCTTCTACTTCTTATACTTTTATGTGTGTTTATTAGTCCTTTTTTAAGCCAAAAACTGGAAGCACAGGATAAGAAAAAAATAAAGCTTAGAATAAAAGCAGATTATACAAAGATAATAGATCATTCCTGCTTTATTGATTTAACAACTACCGCCAAAATCAACAAAAAAAACACAGGTGTTGCTAATTTAATTTTAACCATTATTAATGAAACCGATGATGATCAATTAGAATTAGGACAGGCAACTACAAACCAAGATGGAAAAGTTAGATTTCTTATAAATGACCTTAATAAATTACTAAAAGACACTCTCGGGTTTTACACCTTAAAGGTGAAATTTAAGGGTGATGAGCGTTTTAAGAAAGCCTCTAAAAGACTTTCATTTAAAGATGCGAACATAGAGGCCAAATCATTTACAAAAGACAGTGTTAATTATGTGAGCGCAACTCTAAAAGATTTACATTTAGACAGCTTATTAAGCGAGACACCTCTTAATGTGAGTGTAGAGCGCCTATTCAAGTCACTCCCTTTAGGAGAAGAATTTAATTATACTGACAAAAACGGCACTATTGTTGTACCTATAGAAGAAGGGATTCCGGGTTTAGATGGCAAATTAGTCATTGAAGTGGTATTGAATGACAGTGATGATTACGGAACTGTAAAAGCTCTGGTAAATACTACTTTTGGGAAAACAATAATTTTAGACAATTCCTTCGAAAACAGAACATTATGGGCACCAAGGAACAAAACCCCTATCTTTATTCTAATATTTGCTAATCTATTAATTTTTGCAATGTGGGGCATCATTATATATTTAATAAACAATTTATTTAGAATCAATAAATCTTAAAAAATTTGACATTATGAAAACACTTAAAAACCTAATCTTTATAGCAATTTTATCTTTCGTTATTGTTTCTTTCACCTCAATTATTCAAGATGAGTGGGTTGTTCCTGCCAAGTACGAAAACATGAAAAATCCAACAAATTCTAGTGAAGATTTAGACATTGGAAAATCACTTTATAGCAAACACTGTAAATCATGTCATGGCAAAGAAGGCTATGGTGACGGACCAAAAGCTGAAGAACAAGAAGGTGATTTAGGAGATTTCTCAACATCAGAATTTCAAGCACAATCTGATGGAGCTTTATTTTACAAGACCTCTTTTGGAAGAGACGATATGCCAGAATACACAAAAAAAATGACTGATGACGAAGACAGATGGCTTATAGTAAATTATATGAGAACCTTAGAAGAATAACTTAAGGAGTAAAATTGCCTTATTATTTTATTAAGCAATTAAACAACCATAAAATGAACCAGTCATTACGCTATATTAGTATTTCGCATAAAACAGCTTCGGTTAAACAAAGAGAAGTATTCCATATTCCTCTGGAAAAGAAAAGTGATTACACTCAAATTTTATGTAATACTTTTCCAGATATTGATGGATTGCTACTTTTAACAACTTGCAATAGGACTGAAATATATTTTGAAACCAGAACACATTCGGCGACAAGTATTCGTGATTATTTAATAGATCTAAAATTGCCTAAAAGCAGTTCTATAGATAAAAATTTATTTGAGTTTAGTGACAGTACTGAATCCACTGTAAAACACCTATTGGAAGTGTCATCTGGACTAGAGTCTTCAGTATTAGGCGATTCTGAAATTATACATCAAATTAAAAAATCGTTTCAATTTTCAATGACCCACAAACTACAAGGGTCTTTATTAGAACGTGCAATACAAAGTGTTTTTAAAAGTCATAAGCGAATAAGTAATGAAACTAATTTTAGAGATGGCACAACTTCTGTTGCCTATAAATCATTAAAAGTCATTCAAAATAATTTCAAAAACGCCAGCTCAAAGACAAAAAAAATACTTTTTATCGGAGCTGGTGATATTGTAAAACAATTATTTAAATATAATTCAAAATTTAATTACAGCAATATTTATATAAGTAATCGAAGTAAAGAAAAGGCTATGATATTGGCCCAAAAAAATAAGTGCAAAACATTTCCTTGGGCGAACGTACTGGCAAATAAATTAGATGATTTTGAAGTTATTATAAGTGCCGTTAGCAATTGTTCAAATCTGATACATGATTTAACTGTTTCAAACCATAATGTATTACTTCTTGACTTAGCTGTTCCTTGTAATATTGACAAAAGCCTGATGTATCAAAATAACGTAATGTTTCATGATTTAGATTCTATTTCAAAAGAACTTGAAGAAAATAAAGAGATGCGTATAGCTTCCAAAAGTGACGTAATTAATATTATTGTAGAAGAACTTACAACTTACAACGAGTGGCTTAATGAAGCGCAGTTAAGAGCTCTTTTGGCCAACTTGAAAATTTCGATAAACAAGGTGGTTACGAAACAGTTTCAACCTAATATTGAAGACACTCAAATTAAATTGGTAACTAATGAGGTCATGAAAAAACTAATCAATCAAAAAGAAACATTAGCATTATTACCTGAAAATGAATTAAATAAAATAATATCTGACGAAGCTTCACTTCTAATTAATAACTTGTAATAAACAACACACTAGTAGGTATTACATCTTTTTTGTGCCTTTACTACAATTCCTTTCCTAAATTCTCTAAATTAAACTACTTTAGAGCACTCTAAAAGTATGTCATGAAACTTAAATTATACACTATATTGCTTACATTAAGTCTTTTAAATTGTAAAGCACAAGATACTACGCTTTATGTTGGAACCTATACTAATGGAGATTGCGAAGGCATTTACAAACTAACATTTAACACAACTACTGGAGTGTTAACAAATAAGCAATTAGCTGCAAAAACAGAAAACCCTTCTTATTTAAGTTATTCTCCAGATAAGAAACATATTTATGCAGTAAATGAGAACGAAAAAGGGATGGTTTCCGCATTTGAAATTCAAGATAACGGACATCTCAAGTCATTGAACAAAGTTAGTACCCACGGGGCACACCCTTGTCATGTCGCTATAAATAAATCTGGTAACAAAGCAATTGTTTCAAATTATACTGGCGGAAATGCTTCTATATACTCCATAAAAAATGATGGTTCTTTAACAGAAGCTTTTCAGGTTTTAGACCATAATATTGATAGTACAGTTTCGCATGTGCATTCAGCCCAATTTTATAAAAATCAATTATACATTTCTGATTTAGGAAAAAATGCTGTCTCTAACTATCAACTAGAAAACAATATATATAAATTAGTAAATTCATCTATGGTTGACTTAACAAATAATGCAGGGCCAAGACATTTTTCTTTAACTAATAATGGCGAATTTGTTTATATTATTAATGAATATGGGAGCTCTATTACAACTGGAAAGAAGAATAAAAATGGTTTTGATAAAATTGATGAGGACTCAACCCTAGAAGTTAATTATGAAGGAAAGAATTCATGTGCAGATATTCATTTATCTAAAGATGAACATTTTTTATACGCCTCAAACCGAGGTGAAAACACTATAGCTGTATTTAAAAGAGACACCAATAAGGGCACAATAAATAAAATACAAACCATAAGTGTTCATGGTAACTGGCCCCGAAATTTCACTTTAGACCCAACAGGAAAATTTTTACTAGTAGCTAATAGATGGAGTCATAATATTTCTGTTTTTAGCGTTAATACTTCTACTGGAATGCTAAAATTCATGCATGATACTAAAATCTCAGAACCCGTTTGTCTATTGTTTTAAAAATCAATTTTATAAGTAAAAAATCTACACAAATAAAGCACTGGATATTAAAAAAATATAATATCTTTGCGCCCTCATTAATAATCGAGGTCGAGAACCTCAAATAATTAATTATTATGCCAGTAAAAATTAGATTACAAAGACACGGTAAAAAAGGGAAACCTTACTATTGGATCGTAGCAGCAGATGCACGTTCAAAAAGAGATGGTAAATACTTAGAGAAATTAGGTGCTTACAATCCAAACACAAACCCAGCAACTGTTGAATTAAACGTTGATGGTGCTGTACAATGGTTACAGAATGGTGCACAACCAACTGATACTGCTAAGACATTATTGTCTTACAAAGGTGCTTTATTAAAAAATCATCTTGTAGGTGGTGTTAGAAAAGGAGCTTTAACTGAAGAGCAAGCAGAAGCTAAATTTACTGCTTGGTTAGAAGAAAAAGAATCTAAAATTCAAGCAAAAGCTGAAGGTTTATCAGATGTTGAAGCAAAAGTGAAAGCTGATGCTCTAGCTGCTGAAAAAGCTGTTAACGAAGCAAGAATCGCTGCTGCAACTCCTGTTGTTGAAGAAGCTGAAGAAGAAGTTGCTGAACAAGCCCCTGTTATTGAAGAGGTTGTTGACGAGGCTCCTGCTGCTGAAGAAGCTCCTGCTACTGAAGCTACAAAAGACGAGGAATAAAAAAATTATTTTTTATACTTTTAAACTCCGATATAACCTATCGGAGTTTTTTTATGACATAGTATTTTGATTTAAAAAATACATGATTGAACAAATCCCGACGAAAATAGGGATCTCATAATTATTATTACATTTAAAGATTCTCGCCCAAGCGAGAATGAAAAAATTAGCTTTCTATGAAAAAAGAAGATTGTTTTTACTTAGGTAAAATTGTAAAAAAATACAGTTTTAAAGGTGAGGTTTTAGCGAAATTAGACACCGACCAACCTGAAATTTACGAAAACTTAGATGCTATATTTTTAGAATTAAGAAACAACCTTGTGCCCTTTTTTATTGAAAGCTCACAATTACATAAGTCTGAATTGCTTCGAATAAAATTTGAAGATGTGGATGTCGAATCCGATGCCGACGCGATTATGAAAAGCGGATTATACCTACCACTTGACCTACTCCCTAAACTCGAGGGTAATAAATTCTACTTTCATGAAGTTATGGGATTCACTATTGAAGATGTTAATTTCGGGAATGTTGGGATTTTAAAAGCTATAAATGATTCAACAGCACAATCTCTTTTTGAAATTGATAGAGATGGTATTGAAATTCTAATTCCGATGAATGATGAATTTATAGTTAAGGTCGATAGAGCCAATAAAACTATTCTTGTTGAAACTCCTGAAGGCTTAATTGATTTATATTTAGAAGAATAATTGTGTCTAAAAAACCCTTTAAGTTTAAAGAATTCACAATTAATCAAGATCAATGTGCTATGAAAATTGGCACTGATAGTGTTTTATTAGGTGCCTGGACATCTATTGATGAAAATCCATTTTCAATTTTAGATATTGGAGCGGGTACAGGTGTTTTATCTTTAATGTTAGCACAACGCAGTAATGCTGAACTTATAGATGCTATTGAAATTGATGATAATGCATTCGAACAATGTGTTGATAATTTTGAACAATCCTCTTGGGGAGATAGACTGTTTTGCTATCATGCCTCTTTGGAAGAATTTGCAGAAGAAATAGAAGATGAATACAATTTAATAATCTGCAACCCTCCTTTCTATTCTGAAGATTATAAAACTAAAAATGACCAACGCGATTTAGCACGCTTTCAAGATGCTATGCCCTTTGAACATTTACTTAAAAATGTTTCAATGTTACTTTCAGAAAATGGCTTATTTTCGGTTATCGTACCTTTTAAAGAAGAGACCCTCTTTATCAGTTTAGCTTCAAAATATAATTTATTTCTAAACAGAAAACTGCACGTTAAAGGTAATACTCGTTCAGAAATAAAACGAAGTTTAATCGAATTCTCTTTCCGAAAAAGCGAAACACTCATTGAATCTTTAATTATTGAAACTGAAAGACATCAATACACCGAAGATTACACAAATCTTACCAAAGATTTCTATTTGAAAATGTGATTAAATCAATAAAGATTATTTAAATTTGGAGCATAAAAATGATGATTTGATAAAAAAAATATCGTTTTAATAATTATTTTCCTTTATCCACTTTTTAAATTCAGTTTTTATGAAACCTGACTTATTCGAAGCACCTGATTATTACAACTTAGATGAACTGCTTACTGAAGAACATAAATTAGTTCGAGATGCTGCTCGTGAATGGGTAAAACGAGATGTCTCTCCCATTATTGAAGAGTATGCTCAAAAGGCAGAATTTCCAAAGCAAATTATTAGTGGCTTAGCCGAAATAGGTGCTTTTGGCCCTTATATCCCAATGGAATATGGTGGTGCAGGATTAGACCAAATTAGTTATGGCCTAATTATGCAAGAAATTGAACGTGGTGATTCTGGTGTACGCTCGACAGCTTCGGTACAATCGTCATTAGTTATGTATCCTATTTGGAAATATGGAAACGAGGAACAACGCCAAAAATATCTGCCAAAATTAGCAAGTGGTGAATGGATAGGTTCTTTTGGATTAACTGAACCTGATCATGGTAGTAACCCAAGCGGTATGGTAACAAATTTTAAAGATATGGGAGACCACTATCTTTTAAATGGTGCGAAAATGTGGATTTCTAATTCTCCTTTTTGTCAAATAGCTGTGGTTTGGGCAAAAGATGAAAGCGGACGTATTCATGGGCTAATAGTTGAACGTGGCATGGAAGGCTTCTCTACACCAGAAACACATAATAAATGGTCATTAAGAGCTTCAGCTACTGGAGAACTTATTTTTGATAATGTAAAAGTGCCAAAAGAAAATTTGTTACCAAATAAATCTGGTTTAGGCGCACCACTTGGATGCTTAGACTCCGCACGCTATGGGATTGCATGGGGTGCCATTGGTGCCGCTATGGATTGTTATGATACGGCTTTACGTTACAGTAAAGAACGTATTCAGTTTGGAAAGCCTATTGGACAATTTCAGCTTCAACAGAAGAAGCTTGCTGAAATGATTACTGAAATTACTAAAGCACAACTTTTGGCTTGGAGATTAGGCGTTATGCGTGAAAACGGAACGGCGACTTCCGCTCAAATATCTATGGCAAAACGTAATAATGTAGAAATGGCCATTAACATTGCTCGTGAAGCACGACAAATGCTAGGAGGTATGGGAATTAGCGGAGAATATTCTATTATGAGACACATGATGAACCTTGAAAGTGTTATTACCTATGAGGGCACACATGATATTCATTTATTGATTACAGGATTAGACATTACTGGGTTGAATGCCTTTAAATAGATATTATTTAAAATCACTTCTTATTAAAGCTATTTAATTGAATTCTATGGTCTGACCAGTTGTTTAACGATACAATGGTTGTAGAAATATAAAAAAAGCACTTCTATTCGAAATGCTTTTTTATGCATTTTAGGTTTTAATTTCAAAGTCTTATCTTTAAACGAAAAATATGAAATTTAAATTCTCCTTGTTATGGGTTAGTTTAGTTGGTTTTTTGTTATTTACATGTTCTGATACTTCTGAAGTAGACCCGCCTGCTGAAAACACTCAAATTAATGTTGATACTGAACAAAATGATGATGAAACTAATGAGGAAACTAACGAAGAAGAAATAAACACTTCTGGAAATAGTGCTATAAAAATTCTCTCATTGGGAGACAGTTACACTATTGGAACAAATGTATGCGGGACATGTCGATTCCCTGTACAATTGAAGGATCGATTAAAATTAAGAGTTGAATCTGCCAATGGAATACAACTCAAAATAATAGCCAGATCAGGTTGGACAACTACAAGTTTAATTAACGCAATAAATAGTGATAATCCATCTAACGATTACAATTTGGTAACACTTTTAATTGGCGTTAATAATCAATATCAAGACAAACCTTTTTCTTTATATGAAAAAGAATTTCCGTTACTTGTAAATACAGCTATCACTAAAGCTAAATCTGATAAAAATAAAGTTATTGTTGTATCCATTCCTGATTATGCGTACACTCCTTTTGGGAAAGGAGACCTGAGTATATCGGAAGATATTGATGAGTATAATGATTTTGCTAAAAATTATTGCTCTCAAAGAAATATTACCTATGTAAACATCACTGATATAACAAGACAAGGTCTAAATAACCCTGCACTTGTAGCATTTGACGGTGTACACCCTTCAGAATTAGCTTATTCTAAGTTTGTTGATAAAATACTACCATTAGCTCTGAATAAACTTAAAAATTAATTCAGAATCTCAATAAAGCGTTTCAAAGAGAAATGCTTTTTTGTTTACTTTTACTTTATGTTTTCATCCAAGAAAAGATTAGATAATGCTTATAAAAATGCAAAAGTCATCGATTTTGATGATGATAGCAAGTTCATTCTTTTTAGCGATTGCCATAGGGGTGATAATAGTTTTGCAGATGATTTTGCCAATAACAGAAACATATATTTTCATGCTTTAAAGCATTATTACGATCAAGGATTTCAGTATTGCGAATTAGGTGATGGTGATGAGCTTTGGGAAAACCTATCATTTGATTCTATCTTGAATGCTCATAGAAATGTATATATGCTCATGAAGTTGTTTCATAAGCGTAATCGTTTACACATGATATGGGGAAACCATGACATGGTTTATAGAAACCCGAATTATGTAAAGAAACATTTATCCACTTATTTTGAACCCAAAGTTGATGAAAACATTGAGCTTTTTAGTAATATTACCTATCATGAAGGTCTTGTTTTAAAACATTGTATGACAGGACAAGAATTATTTTTAACTCATGGACACCAAGCGGATTGGTGGAATTTTTTGTTTTGGAAATGGAGCAGATTTATGGTAAGAGTATTATGGAAACCCTTAAATGTTATGGGAATTGCGGACCCTACAAGCCCTGCTAAAAACTACAAAGAACTTATTAAGATTGAGCGCAGAACCAAAAAGTGGATTACCGAAAACAATAATTTAATTACAATTGTTGGGCATACCCACAGACCACGTTTTCCTGAACCTGGAAATATTGCATTTTTTAATGATGGTAGTTGCGTGCACCCCAGAAGTATTACGGGAATTGAGATTGAAAACGGTGCCATTTCATTGATTAAATGGCAAATAGCAACAAAGGACGATGGCACACTTCAAATTGTAAAGGATTTACTTGAAGGCCCTGTTAAGTTATTAGATTATAAGACTGAATAAAAAAATCGATGATCCAAAAAAGATATGAAGGTTTTTTAAAGACACCATTTTTACGGATAAATGATGCTGTCTATAATCTCGATCAATTTAAAATCACTTCAAAATTTAATAAAATAAAGATTGCTTTAGAAAAAAATCTACGTCTTGGAAAGTATGTTGAGCAACTCGTTTCTTTTGAACTAGCTCAGCAAAATAATATATCCGTTTTAGCTGAAAACATACAGATTCAAGATGGTAAAATTACTTTAGGCGAACTCGATTGTTTACTTCTTAAAAATAACAAACCTATTCATCTTGAGGTTATTTATAAGTTTTACCTTTACGATGCTACTGTTGGCGAATCTGAAATAGACCATTTTATTGGACCAAATAGAAAAGATTCTTTAAAAGA
>NZ_CAJQQI010000050.1 GCF_905480415.1 uncultured Algibacter sp.
CACAAGAATTGCTAGTTTCTTTTAGAGCACCAGAAAATCTGGAGATTACGGCAGTGATTGATGACTCAAACCCGTTTAAAGTGAATGTATCAGCAACTGCTGATTATGCTGCTTTGTTTTGGGTTTACTTTAATACAGATAATGTTGATGAAGAACCAACACCTCTTGCTTTAGGCGAGAGTGTTCCTTTTGAATATCCAACTGTGGGTGACTATACTATAAAAGTTGTAGCATTAAGTGGTGGTGTTGAAACAACAGAAAGAACTCAAGTTGTAACGATAGAGAAACCAACGGAATTACCTATAGATTTTGAAATTTTTGACGAAACCGTTCTAGTAGATTTTGATGGAGGAGTTATGACAATTGAAGATAACCCGCAGGTTGATTCAAATAATAATTCTAGCAAAGTTGCTAAGATTGTAAAAAATGCAGGTCAAGTTTGGGGAGGAAATGCAATTAAATTATCTGCTCCAATAGATTTCAGTGTGAAAAAATTAGTAACGATGGATGTTTGGTCGCCTAGACCAGGAGGAAAACTATTACTTAAAGTAGAAGATCCGGCGGACGCTCAGAACATATTTTTTGAAAAAGAAGTAACCACTGTTGGTAATAGTGATTGGGAAAAAGTCGTTTTTGATTTAAGTGAGATTGATATTACACAAGCTTATCAAAATATTGTTTTAATATTTGATAACGGAACAGAAGGTGAAGGCGGTGCTGATTGGACGTTTTATGTAGATAATATTAGACAGGCTGTTCCTGCTACAGGACCAAGTGTAACTCCTATTACTTTCGAAACACCATTTGATTTAAGGTCTTTTGATGGAGGGGATATTACAATTGTAACGAATCCTGATCAGGATCCTGCTAATGGAAATGAATCTAGTACAGCTGCTAAATTAGTTAAAGATGCAGGTCAAGTATGGGGAGGGTCAGTAATTTCTGTAACCGAACCGTTTTCCTTTTTAAATACTACAACGGTTACCGCAAAAGTATGGGCGCCGAGAGCAGGATTAACTTTGCTTATGAAATTTGAGGATGCAACACCGTTTCCAAATACAATTGCTTCAGCTGAAATAACAGCTACAACAACTGTTGCAAATCAGTGGGAGGAATTAACTTTTGACTTTACAGGAATATCTACCGAAATAGATTTTACAAATATTGTCTTAATTATGGAAAATGGTACGGAAGGAGATGGATCAGATAATTTTACAATATATGTAGATGATATTTCCACAAGAGGATTTTTAGATTTTGAACCACAACAAGATTTAAGAAGTTTTGATGGAGGAGATATTTCAATCGTGACTAATCCTGATCAGGACCCTGCAAACGGTAATGAATCAAGTACTGTTGCCAAATTAGTTAAGGATGCAGGTCAAGTCTGGGGCGGCTCAGTAATTACGGTCTCCGAACCACTGTCATTCGTAAATTCAACTACAGTTACTGCTAAAGTGTGGTCGCCAAGAGTTGGTCTAAATTTACTTATTAAATTTGAAGACGCTACGCCATTCCCGAATACAATTGCATCAGCTGAAATTACAGCCACTTCTACTGTAGCAAATCAGTGGGAGGTGTTGACTTTTGATTTTGCAGGAATATCTACAGATATTGATTTTACAAATGTTGTATTGATTATGGATAACGGGACAGAAGGAGATGGCTCAGATAATTACACCATATATGTCGATGACATAGATATAAATTAAAGTTATACTAATTTTAAAAATCAAAAAAATGAAAAACATAAAATATATAATTGGAATTTTTATTGTCAGTGCACTTCTGTTTACCAGTTGTCAGGATGACGAGGGAGAAGTTGGAGACATCATTTCTCCTACTAATATTGAAATAGCTGTTGCTTATATGGATCAAGGAGCAGAATCACAAGCGCCTGGTTTAGGAAGTGGTGAAGTAGTTTTTACTGCTTCTGCTGACAATGCTAGTGCTTACCAATTAATTATTCAAGGGCAAACAAAAGTTCAAAGCATTGGAAGTGTAGCTCATATTTTTACCACATTAGGCACAAAAACCTACACGGTTACTGCGATTGCTTATGGTACAGGCGGTGCTTCGTCTACTAAATCTATTCAAGTTGAAGTGCAAGCTTTATACGAGCCGCCAGCGGATTTGTTAGAGATGTTAACATCTAACAGCGAAAGAACGTTTAGAATAGATGTTGACACACCAAACTATTTTGGTTTAGGCCCTATAGGAACTACAAGATTAGGAGAATATTACCCTAATGGGGGCACGCCTGACAAGTCTGGCACAGGCATGTATGATGATCGTTATGTTTTCAATAGTGATGGTACGTTTACGCACATTACGAACGGAGCTGTTTTTGGTAGGGAGGTACTCATTAATGAAATTGGTGGTCCTGGGGATGGCGCTGTAGATGGCGCTGATATATTGAATTATACGTATGCTGATTACACAGGAACTTGGTCCTTAACTGCTCCAGGAGGAGTTGAAACATTAACGTTAAGCGGATTAGGTTTTATTGGTTATTATATAGGAGGAAATCATTCTTATAGAATATTGGAAAGAGCAAATAATACATTTAGTATACTGTCCACCGATGGAAATAATGAATTTGATTGGAATTTTATCTTAATTGCTGATTAAGCATCACTGTTAAAAGTTTAATAAGAGCAGGGGTTGATAGTATGAATACTTTCAACCCTTTCTGTTAAAATTATATTCTTACTTAAATATTTAGTTTATGAAAAAAACTTCAAATTTAATTGCGTTTCTTTTATGTTACTTGATTTCAGTAATGATAGCAGGTTGTTCTAGTGATACTGATTCAGATATTGTTGATCCTGTTGTTGATCAGGAGGAACAACCTCTAATTACTCCATCAAATTTGACACTATCTCTAGATGTGGTGGGATCTGGTTCAAACAGTCCTTACGGGGATGGATCTGGAATTGTGAATTTTGTGTCAAACGCAAAAGATGCTGTTTCGTATGGGTTTATTATCAATAATAAAGCAGAACAAAAAAGTACAACTGGAACATACCAATATGTTTTTGATGATATTGAAGGTGTTGAAAACCATGAAATAAAAGTAATAGCGTACTCTAGTACTGATATCGCTATATACAAAGAAAAAACGGCTCGTGTTGCCTATTATATTGGAGACGCCCCATTTTGGGCTGAGGAGTTCTTTGAAAACGGTGCCCCAAATCCATTAAATTGGAACTATAACATAGGCGCTGGAGGCTGGGGAAATAATGAGTTGCAAACATATACTAAAAGTCAAGAGAATGTGTTTGTACAAGATGGCCTGCTTAAAATTAAAGCTAAGTCAGACGGTGCAGGAGGTTTTACTTCTGCTCGCATTAAATCCGAAAACTTATTTGAATTTACCTATGGCACAGTTGAAGTGCGCGCTAAACTGCCTGCATCAAAGGGCACATGGCCTGCAATTTGGATGCTTGGTGCTAATTTTGATTCTGTGGGCTGGCCAGCGTGTGGTGAAATTGATATTATGGAACAAAAAGGATGGGATAAAGATAAGGTTTTGGCTACTTGCCATTGGTCAAATAATGGCAGTTATGCTGGTTATGGTCTAGAAACAACAGTTAATAATTCGTCTAACAATTTTCATGTTTATAAACTGGAGTGGATTGAGGGGGGGTCCATAAAAGCTTCCGTTGATAATAAAGAATATTTCGTAATGACTACAAACAATGGCATGCCCTTTAAGTCTAATTTTTTCTTTATTCTTAACGTGGCAATGGGCGGTAATTTAGGCGGTGATATTGACGCTTCATTTACTGAAGATACTATGGAAATTGATTATATAAGAGTATATCAATAAATCATTTAATATGTAATCAAAAATAGGATCATTAGAAATATACGTAACCCTTTTCTAATATATTATTGTAATTGAAACATTTTAGAATAATTAGTGGGTGTTTAACAAATTATAATTAGCAACTTTAATTAGAATGTTAACCGCTAAGAATGTTGTAAATTTTTCTACTAATTTATTAAAATGGCTAAACACATGCTAATGAAGTTTGCGAGTTTTAAACCTCGATCAAATAATTAATTCCCTAATATTGTTGACTAATTTATGGCTAATCAGCATGAATCGAATGGTTTTCTTTCTGATTAAACACGGTAGCGGTTAAATAGTGTTGTTTTCTTAATCATTATTTTTAGTAAGTGAATCCGATTAACTAATTCAATGACAAGAGTAGTTTAGCACAACAATAGGTAATGAAACCACAACATTACCACAACATTCTCTCTTTCTTTTATATGGCCTTTAACGCTATAAGGTCTATTTTACATCCTCAGCCACTCATTAATTGCCATTTTATCAAAAACACACTAGATTTATTTAGATTGTATGTTTTTTGTTGCGGTCTTTTTTAAGGAATTGCCAATTTATTGGGTAAATTTAATTTCCTAAAAAAGCATTGTTAGGTTTGTATAATCAGGGCAGGTTTAAAACAAAATTTATATTCTAACTCTAAATAAATAAAACTATATATTATGAAAAACAATTTTCTAAGATTAATACTTTTATTATTCACCACGGCCATGTTTGCTCAGGTAGATAAGGTGTCGGTTGTAAGTAATGATGAGGGAATGAAACTGGTAGTTAACGGAAAAGATTTCATGATTAATGGAATGAACTGGGATTTTATTCCGATTGGAACCAATACCGTGGATGCCAATTTTTGGAATAAGTCTGATGATATTATTAAAGCAGGTCTTGATACTGAAATGTCGCTTTTAAAAAACATGAATGTTAATGTGATACGTCAATATACTGGAGTTCCTGCTAAATGGATTAAGTATATATACGAAAAATATGGCATTTATACCATGTTGAATCATTCGTTTGGACGTTACGGATTAACACTTGATGGTGTTTGGACACCTGTCACTATTTATTCAGAAGCAAGAACGCAAGATTACCTGCTTTCAGAAATTGAAACGCTAGTTAAGGAATATAAAAACACGCCAGGTTTACTAATGTACTTGTTAGGTAATGAAAATAATTATGGTCTTTTTTGGCAAGGAGCAGAAACAGAAGATTTTCCAGATGATCAAGAACGAATAAATTTTATTGGTGAGAGTCGAGGAAGACCCATGTATAAGTTAATGAATGAGGCGGCAAAGAAAATTAAGTTGATGGATTCAACGCACCCAGTGGCAATATGTAACGGAGACGTACTCTTTATTGATATTGTAGCCGAAGAGTGTAAAGATGTTGACATTTATGGAACGAATACGTATCGTGGAGCATCTTTTACAGACATGTTTAAAGTAGTTAAAGAGAAGCTTAACAAGCCGCTAATGTTTACAGAGTTTGGAGCGGATGCTTTTAATGCTATTAAAAACTCTGAAGATCAAAAATCTCAGGCTTATTATATGGTAAGCAATTGGAAAGAGATTTATGAAAATGCAGCAGGTCTAGCTAAAGAAGACAACTCTATTGGAGGATTTACATTCCAATTTAGTGATGGTTGGTGGAAATTTGGGTTTGACGATAGAAAAAATGCTGATAAACATGATAACAATGCATCTTGGGCTAATGGAGGTTATGGGATAGATTTAGCGCCTGGAGAAAATAATATGAATGAGGAATGGTTTGGTATTTGCGCTAAAGGAGCAACAGACCCTAGAGGACTTTATGAATTATATCCAAGAGCGGCATATTATGCTTTAAAAGAAGCACACCAATTAAACCCTTATGATGAAGGCGTTACCGAAGAATTTGTCAAAAATCATTTTGACAATATTCAATTAATGGACGCAGTTTTGAAAGCAAGAGGCGATAAAGCCGCTTTAATTGGAGAGAAAGCGGGTAAAATAAGTATAAGCAATTTAAGAGCGGAGTTTACAACATTTAATATAGGAGGTAGTCTTCTTACAACACCTGAGACAGCAGATCCTAATGAGTCAGTTTATCCAAACGAACTTGGTTTCGATCATATGCAATCGTATTTCATTGGGGTTGAAGGGAATCCTGCACCTAATATGAAAGCTAATGTCAATTTTAATATACTTGGCAATGTAGCAGAAAATCCTATAGATGAAATTTTTTATGAAAATACTGGACGTTCATTTTCGGTAAATACAGACGATGGAAATGTGACTATTACTGATCCAAATCGAGTAAAAATATATAACGCTGAATTTGAATGGAATGCTAAAGAATTTGATTTGCGAGGTTTTTACAGAACGGGTCATTTTCATTGGGGTTATGAGGGCGATTTCTTTGGACTCTATCCAGAGGCTAATTACGGACCTAATTTAGATATTTATAATGGCGAAATCTCAGGGATTGAGATAGATGGTAAAGGAGCCTTAGACGGTTTAAAGGCAGCTTTTGGCCCTCAATTATGGTGGGGAGCAAACCCTGCGGTATTATTGAAATATAGCACACAAATAAACCATTGGGATATTACAGGGGTCTATCATGAAGATATAGACGATGTTGGTGAAGCTGTAACTTCAATAGCTATTCCACTTCCAAAAACTCGTCGTGTTACACTTCATGCTGAAAAAGAATTTGGAAAATTTGGTTTTGAAATTGGAGGTATATGGGGTGGACAGCCTTTAAACGGACGTGAATTTCAAATAGCAGAAGATAATCCAAATTATAACGAAGGTGGTTCTAATCCAAAATACATCATTTATAACGATAAGATTAATTCAGACGATAACTGGGGTGCAAAAGCTAAAATAACCTATTCAGGTGGTGCTTTTAACTGGTATGGTCAAGCGGCATATATGGGCTTAGTGGCTAATGGTGGTGCAGACCAAACAAAAACATTTACAGGTTGGAGACTTAAAGATACTGGTAGTGGAAACCAAACTAATATTTTATCAGGTTTCACCTTTCAAGTTGGTGACTTTCAAATTGCTCCAAATTTCTTATGGCAAAAACCAATTGTTGAAGCCATGCCTAATGATGTTCAGTCTCCTGGAAGACTTAGAAATATTCAAGATGACCCATTTGCGGTAAGAGCTAATAGAGAAACTACAGCAGGAGAACTTTTAATTTCATTTGATCCTACACCAGGAACATGGATGTATGAATGGGATAACGATAGAGCTGAAGATGCGAAGTTTGCATTTAACCTTGGTTTTGTGTTTCGCCATCAACCAACAGCTCAAGATGCTGCGATTGGCTTTTTAGCAAATCGTTCAGCCTTTGCATTTCCTAATGCTACTCCTGCACAAGATTTATGGGAAGTAAATTCGCGTATCGTCTCTAAAGTGGATACAGATTTAGGGTTAATAGCTAATTTATACTTTGGTAACGCACAGTCAAACGGTAGTGACGAACGATTAATCGAGCGTATTGGAGGTGATATTAGATTGATATATAATAAACTGAAATTAACCCATTCTTTCAAAATTAATGACTGGGGTCCTTTTGATTATCATCGAGATTTCAACCTCACTTACCCGGTGCAGCTTATGTTAGATTTATCTACAACATTAGGAAAGCCAGATTGGTTTATCCTTCCAAATACTCAAATCGGAATACGCGGAACATGGCGTGGACTAAATGAATATTCTCCACGTTACTCGCCTAACGTAGTGCCACCTAATACGTTTCCAGCAGTACCAGCCATAAGTTCTGTTGGTTTTGGTGATGGTAATGAATGGGAGATTAGAACATACATACACATCAACATTGGAAAATAAAAAATAGAGAAACATGAAAGACATAAAATTTATTTATTCAAAAATAATACTGCTCTCAGGGTTACTTTTTTTAGTAACTATGGGATGCGAAAGAGAAATTTCAAATGAGGTAGAGTTCGCCACTAACGATAGTTCTGGAGAAATTTTTACCGATTCACCAATCGGTCTGGGTAGTGATTTTTACTTTCCATTTGGAGGTTCTAAAGCAACAGCTTGGACGGTAGATGAAAGCGAAGGTTACGAAAGCGAAGCTTCTATGCGTTTTGATGTACCGAATGCAAACGATCCTGAAGGCAGTTATGCTGGGGCTATTTTTAGAGTAGATGGCGCAGGACGTAACCTTACCGAATACGATGCATTAACTTTTTGGGCTAAGGCGTCGCAAGGTGTTTCTATTGGTTCAATCGGATTTGGAATTGATTTTGAGGCAGATAAATACCAGGTGACTAAATCAGAATTAAGTTTAAGTACCAATTGGGTTAAATACACAATACCAATACCAGATGCGTCTAAACTCATTGAAGAAAGAGGTATGTTTTGGTATTCTGCCGGAACACAAAATACGGGTGGAAATGGCTATACGTTTTGGATTGATGATCTCCAGTTTGAAAAACTAGGAACCATTGGACAACCTTTACCAAAGTTATATGACGGAAAGAATGCAGAAATGCAAACCTTTGTGGGGACAGATGGCGTATTAGATTTACCAACCGTAACATTTAATTTGGGCTCAGGTCAAAACACAACTCTTTTAGTAGCACATAGTTATTTTGACTATATGTCTTCTGAACCAAGTGTTGTAAATGTTACTAAAGAAGCAGGCCTTTCTGAGGCTCTTAAATCTGGTCAAGCTGTTATTACAGCTTCATCTGCAGGAGTTCAAGCAGAAGGAACATTAACTATAAGCGTATTAGGTGATTTTAATTTTGCTCCAACACCAACAAGAGACCCCAATAATGTTATTTCAATATTTAGTGATGTATACAACAACGTACCGGTTGACTTTTTTAATGGGTTTTGGCAGCCATATCAAACTACAGAATCTGCTGATTTTGAAATAAACGGAGATAATGTTTTAAACTATACTAATTTTAATTTTGTTGGTAATCAATTTGCGAACCCAACTGTAGACGCAACAGAAAAGTCTAATATACATATTAATATGTTTATTCCTGGCGAAGTACCTGGAGACATGGACTTTTTAATTACGCTTCTAGATTTCGGTGCTGATGGCGTTGAAGGCGGTGGTGATGATACGAGGGAACAAGTGTTTTTTAATAAATCTATATGGGTTGCTAATACATGGATTACATTAGATTTTCCTATCACTTTGACCAATAAGAATGCCATAGGACTCATTATTTATGAAAATATTAATTTTTCATCATTAACAAATTTTTATTTGGATAATATTTATTTCTACAGTGAGTAATACTGCATTTAGATATTAAAATTTAACACTATGAATTCAAAAAATATAATAAGAATGAAAACAAAAATCTTTAAGCAGAATCTAATATCTAGAAAAGGAAACTTAGTATTGGGTTTTCTGAGTCTTGCATTATTAGTTTCATTTACGCTGTTTACTGGCTGTTCAACAGATGAAAATCAAACGGTTGCTAGATTTACAGAATTAGTAATGGCTGATGAGTTTGATGTAGATGGTGCTCCGAACAGCGACATTTGGAACTATGATATTGGTACAGGAGTTAATGGATGGGGCAATGAAGAATTACAGCACTACACAGACCGCCCAGAAAATGTAACGGTTCAAAATGGTATGTTATTAATTACTGTTAGAGAAGAAGCGTTTGAAGGCTCCAAATATAC
>NZ_CAJQQI010000051.1 GCF_905480415.1 uncultured Algibacter sp.
TATTAGTATCACTAATTTGAAAGTCGCAAAGTTAACAAACCTAAGTGTTAGTATTATTTTATATTTGTTTTAAATTATTTTAATATGGGTGTTATTGATATTGTTCTAGGAGCTTTAATTTTATTTGGATTGGTTCGTGGGTTTATGAAAGGACTTTTTGTTGAAGTGGCTTCTCTAGTGGCATTAATTGCTGGGGTTTATGGTGCGATACATTTTAGCAGTTTTGCTGCCGAATTTTTACAAACCAAAACCGAATGGACCGAACAAACTATTAACATTACAGCTTTTGCCGTAACCTTCGTCATTATTGTTTTAGCCATAGGTCTAGCAGGTAAAGCACTAACTAAATTAGCTGATTTTGCAGCTTTAGGTATTATAAACAAGCTTGCTGGAGGTGTTTTTGGAGCCTTAAAAATAGCTTTGATTTTAAGTATTGTTTTAAACGTTTTTGACAAATTGAATAACACCATAACGCTTTTAGATGATGACACTAAACAGGAATCTGTACTTTATAAACCTGTAAAATCTTTAGTGCCCATGATTTTTCCAAATATTTTAGATATTAGTAAAGATAATAGCTCCGAAAATGAAGCATAAAAAAAGACCACTATAAAAGTGGCCTTTTTTAATACACTAAATTTATTAACTTATACCATTTCTACCTTTCCTGTAGACAACATATAAACGCCTCCAACGATTTGAATATCTCCATCATCTTCCATTTGCTTTAATATAGAACTACGTTCTCTAATACGTTCTATAGTCAGTTTTACGTTGTTCTCGACTGTTTTGGCTACAAATGCCTCATTTGCTGAACTTAGTTCTCCTTCTACTTCATCAGAACTTTGCTTTACAGCTGGTAAAATATTTGCCAACATGTCTGTAATATTACCAAGTTCTACACCATCACATGCTGCTTTTACTGCTCCACAACTTTCATGACCTAGTACTAAAACTAATTTACTACCCGCTACTTTACAGGAATATTCTAAACTTCCTAAAATATCGATGTTCTCGAAATTACCTGCTACTCTGGCAACAAAAATATCACCAATTGCTTGGTCTAAAACGGTTTCAACTGGAACTCGAGAATCAATGCAAGATAGTACCACCGCTTTAGGGAATTGTCCTCCTACAGTTTGATTTACTAATGCTGAATTATCCACTGTTTGCATACTTCCGCTTACAAAACGGTTATTACCTTCTAATAAATCTTGTAATACGTTATTTGGTAATAATGCTTCTTGTACTTGTTTTGTTATTGCTGTATTTTTCATAATTACTTGTTTTTAATTGTTTAAATCTTCTACGTTTTGTTTTATCCATGCTAAGCATTTTGAAAAACTTTCAAAAATGTGCTCATTTGGAATAAAATCTGGAATAATATCAATACGCTCCATCATATAACGTGGTTGCCTTAATAAGCCAACAAATAGGACTTCAACATCATTTTTCTTTAAATCTTGCAACATATCTTCCATGGCATATAAACCCGATTGATCCATATACTGCATACGCCCAAGTCTTAAAATTACCGTTTTTGCAGTACTAGGGATTTGTTGTGTTAGCGCTTGAAAATCACTTGTAGACCCAAAAAATAGTGGTCCTTTTAAGTGCTTAATAAACACCTCTTGTTTTAAGTTTTTTGGAAACTCTCCCTCATCTGCCCACGCTTTCTCTTTCAGTGCTTTTACACCGGAACGTTCTGCTGTTAAATCACCAATTTTTTTCATAAACATTAAAGACGCTATTACTAGCCCTATACCGACCGCATAAACCAAGTTCCAAAATGTAGAAAGCAGCAATACAATAAGCATTATTAACACTTCTGAACTCATTTTAATTGGTCCAATTTTAATATCTCTTGGTAACGCTGGTATGGCTTTTAATCCTTTGTAATCCATAACTCCTATACCTACTGTAATTAATATCCCAGCTAATACAGCGGCAGGGATTTGAGACGCTACTGGCCCTAATCCTAAAAGAATAATCAATAACATAATACCAGCTATCATCCCCGATAGTTTTGTTTTTCCACCAGACGTAATATTTACAACCGTTCTAATGGTTGCTCCTGCACCCGGAATTCCACCAAAAACAGCAGCAATACTATTTCCAATACCTTGACCTATAAGTTCTTTATTAGGTTTGTGTTTTGTTTTAGTCATGTTATCTGCCACCACACTAGTAAGCAACGAATCTATAGCTCCCAATAGCGCTAAAGTCAATGCAGTAAATATATATGGCGTTATGCTACTTAAACTAAAACTTGTAAAAATCTCTAAATTAGGAATAGGCAACCCGCTAGGGATTTCTTCAATAGGCCTATAAGGTAAATTAAATCCTATAGCTATTCCAGACATTACTATCAACGCTACCAAAGTACTAGGCACTGCTTTAGTAACCCTTTTAAACCCATAAATAATAAAGATGGTTCCCAACGCCAAAATCAACTCAAGCCAGTTAATGTTTTGCAGAGCTTTTGGAATGGCTTTTATAGCCCCTAAAGCACCTGAAGCTTCTTTTGCTGCTAGAGTTTGAGATTCAATTAATATAGCTTCTTGCGAAATCTCATTAGCACGATTTAAGGTTTCTTTAAAATCCTCAAGTACTAAAATCCCTTCGCCAGCTTCATCTTTCAAAATATTCTCGAGAATAACTTCTTCGGCTTGAGGTTTAAAAGTTTCAACAAATGCCAAATCTTCTTTAGGGTAATAACCCAATGAAGGTAATATTTGAGTCAATAAAATAATAACACCTATGGCAGTCATAAAACCAGATACAACCGGATAAGGAATATATCTTATGTATTTTCCCAAGCCTAAAACACCCAAACCAACCTGCATTAAACCTGCAAGTAAGAATACAGTTAAAATAACAGGTAACGCTTTTGATACATCGCCATCATTTGTGGCAATAATCCCAGCAATAACAACCATACTTACGGCTGTCATTGGTGCTGTTGGTCCTGAAATCTGTGTACTTGTACCACCAAAAAGAGCGGCAAAGAAACTTATAAAAATAGCACCATATAGTCCTGCAGTAGGTCCTAAACCAGATGAGACACCAAATGCTAATGCCAAGGGCAATGCTACTATTCCTGCTGTAATGCCTCCAAAGGCATCGCCTTTAATGTTTGAAAATAAATTCTTCATATATCTGTTTTTACCTTTTTTTTCTAATTTAACTTAAATTTTGAAAAATTAAAAATTAAAGGTCAAACTTTAATTAGAAATTAACGAACATGATTAAATTAATTTGATCTCTCCCTGAGGTTTCAAAAAATTGATTCATATAACCTAGTTCTAATCGCAATGCTTTTGAAAATGTATATCCTAACCCTGCATACACTCTATTCCTATCAAAAACGGATGATTCTATGTTTAGAAAAACTTCATTATACACTGAAAAATATAATGGGTTTTTTTCATCTTTTCTATATTGTAGGGGTACTTTAATTCCTAAAAAGTATCTTAATCGCATTTTAAAATCATCTTCTACAAAACGTTGTTCAAATCGGTAGCGATGGCTTAAACCAATTTTACCAACTTTCTGCTTTGTTGTAAACTGTTGAAAAACGCGATGTTCGTTAACAGATACTTTATCATCTGTTTCACCAATATAGTTTTCAGATAAAATATAGCCATAGCCCAGCAATATATTATTATTCTCAGTAATGTTGTAACCCAATCCAGTACGCAAAAGTAACTGCTCTAAATCGCCAACAGCATTATAGTTTCTATACTGAACTTCGTTGTGGATGCTCCACTTATTATTAAGTTTTTTGTTTCCAATATAAATGAGCCAGTTACCCAAATTACTATCTTGAGCAGTGGATATTCTAGGCGTTAAAAACACTAGAAATAGAAACGAAAAAAATACATGCTTTAAATGTTTCATAAATTAACAGAGCTTTTATTGAGCAAGCTTTAGTTCTTTATTTGTTATGAAAAGAGAGATATTAACATTATCAATTACATCTTTAATTTCAGACTTTAAAACGTTAGACTTGTCTTTTTGTCTATTTACACATAGTAAATTAATATCGTTTTTTAATAAATAATTAGATAGGTTTTTAATCGTATTATCATTCTTTTCAAAAACAAAATCTACTGTTTTAGTGCTAACAGAATCTTCTTTTTCTTTTATTACGTTAGTGTTTTTAATAATGTTAAACGATTTTAATGGCCTTTTAGTTTGAGCAATTAAATCTTCTGTAAACTCCAAATCAAAAGATTTCTCATTATCGTTAAACAACCCTAAATGCAATTCCTTATCAGGTGCGAAACCATTTTTATTAGAAGCTATCATTACTGGCCCTTTATGAATTTTTAAAACAAAATTTGTAATGTTGTCTCCAAGAAACCTTAAACCTTTTGCCTTTCTTTTTCCTAAAACAATAACATCTGGATTAGTTACTTTTATATGTTCTTCAATTTCATTTTTCACGTTACCAAAAGCAAAAGTAGAATTTATATTTACATTATAATCATTTGAAATTGGAGCTAAAGCCTCTTGTATTTTCTTGCCTGTAATTATTTGCTCTTGATTTATAGTTCGCATAGCTGATAATTGACTTTCTCTTTCTACAACATCACTAGGCTTTTTTACATGGAAAAAGTTTATGTCTCCATCAATCATCTTTGCAAGACTCACCGTGCTTTTTAAAATAGTGCTCGGAGATTTTTTCAAATCTGAAAGCACTAATATTTTATATTTATTATTTCTCATTTCTTTAAATTTTATTGTTTTTAACCAGTTGATTGTAATTCCCCGATAATTATCTGGATTACCATATAAAATTGTTAAGCTACAATCTCATAATTTTTTAATTTAAGCTTAATTTTGATTTTGGTCTCAACTCAAAGAACTCGACAAAACTTGGAGGATTTTCAACAATACCTCGTTTTGAAATTAACTTAATATCAATATTTCGTTCTTTAGCTTTAAAGGCAAAATCTTCTAATATTTCAATAATATCATTATCTAAATACCTTGTTTTAAGTAAATCTAGTTCTAAATAAGTGTCGTGTGGTAAACTATCTAATTCTTTAAGAATTGCTCCTTTATTAAAAAATGTAACCTCCTCAGCAAGTGTCATTTTTATCTTATGTTTACCATTGCTTTTATCTTCAATATGAAGAAAATGAGAATTCTGGTAACTTTTCATTAAAATAACAACAATCCCTACAATTAATCCTAAACCAATTCCCCATAACAAATCGATAAATACAATTCCTAAAACAGTTACAAAAAATGGTACAGATTGTTTCCAACCCAAATTGTACATCTTTTTGAATAATGAAGGCTTTGCTAATTTAAATCCAACTATAAATAAAATTGCTGCTAAAACAGATAATGGAATCATATTTAACAATCTAGGAATTAGAATTACCGAAATCAATAATAAAAAACCATGAATAATAGCTGATGCTTTACTACGTCCTCCAGATTGAATATTAGCAGAACTTCTTACTATTACCTGAGTAATTGGTAAACCACCTATCATACCTGAAATAATGTTTCCTGTACCTTGAGACAACAACTCACGGTTAGTTGGTGTTACATTTTTGTGTGGATCTAATTTATCTGTAGCTTCAACACACAATAATGTTTCTAAACTTGCTACCAAAGCAATTGTAAAAGCAATTATCCACACTTCTGGATTTGTTATTGCTGAAAAATTAGGGAAACTAAACTGCCCAAAGAATGAAGCTGCATCCTCAGGTATTGGTACACTTACTAAGTGAGATTTATCAATACCTAAACTCTCGTGTGATTGTGTTAGTGCATAAAATATTATACCAACAACAACTGCAACCAAAGGTCCCTGTACTAATTGAAAAATCTTTCCCTTTTTTGATAATATCTTATCCCACAATAATAAAATAACCAAAGCTATAATACCGATTACAGCAGAACCTAGCGTTATATGGTTTACTGCATTTATGATTTCTGAAAAGGTGTTTTCACCATCCATTTGAAAAAATGCAAAATCACCTTCTGGATCTGAATCATAACCAAAAAAGTGAGGGATTTGTTTTAAAATGATAATAATTCCGATGCCTGTTAGCATTCCTTTGATTACAGAAGACGGGAAGTAATACCCAATTACACCAGCTTTTAGAAATCCAAATATTAACTGTATAACACCTCCTAAAACAACAGCCATCAAAAAGTTTTGATAACCTCCTAAGGTTCCTATTGCCGTTAATACAATAGCCGCTAAACCTGCTGCGGGTCCACTCACACCTATTTTTGACCCACTTAATCCTCCTACAACAATTCCTCCAATAATACCTGCAATTACTCCCGAAAAAAGCGGCGCACCACTCGCTAAAGCAATACCTAAACATAAGGGTAATGCAACAAAGAAAACGACTATACTCGCTGGCAAGTCATTTTTAATAGTTTTAAACATATTATAATAATTTGTTGCTCTTGGCAATATACATACCAAAAGCTGTTAAAATAAATTAGACTTAAAAGTCTACAAAATTCGAAATTATAATATGTGAAACTCGGGTGGTGGGGAAATTAAATTTAAATGAGGTTTTGGATAATTTTTAAAATAATATAATAAGTTGTTTTCAACTTCAGAAGAGGCAAAATCTAAAGCTGAATTATTTAAATCGAAAAATAACAGTTCTATTTCTTTATTTTTTTCACTTCCTTTTTCTTCTTCTTCCGAAGATGAGTAAAAAATGGAAACATCAGCCGAATCATCTATCATTAAGATGATTGTTGGCGCTGTTAAAAATAACAAAAACAAAGAAGATAAAAATATAGAAACAATACTTCTTGACATTTAATTCACATTTTAAAACACAAAGATAGTACTTTGTTTGAGAATAATTAAAAATTCTTCAACAATTTAATATCATCTGAAACTACCCAACCTATTTTACCATCTGATAGTTTTATTTTTTTCCAATCGTTATAGGTTTCAATAACCTGAACTTTAGTGCCTTCATGTAACCTAAAAGATTCTTCACTTCTAGAATTAGGATTGCTTTTTACTTTACTTTCTTGCGAAAAAACAATAGCAGGGTTATCATTTTTATCTAAATTATATTTATGAAAAGCAAAAGCAAGGGTTATACACGCAAATATTAGTGCAATAGAACTTCCAATAAATGCTAAACGCTTATTTAAAGTTGAATAAGCAAGATAATACCCCAAGAATAGTAAAACAAAACAAAACACTAAACTTACAGCTATTTTTGCCCAAGTATCAAAAGACAATTTATTTGTTGATGTATTTAAAAGTTTTGAAAATCCCACATCAGGAATAACATCAATCGCATCAATGGTCATGTTTTTTGCAAACGCCATGTTGTTTTTAATATCAGAGTCATTCGGGTTTAATAGCAATGCTTTTTCGTAATAATAAATACTTGGAGCAATGTTATCAAGTTTATAATGTGCATTAGCCAGATTATAATATAAATCAACTGAATGCTTTTCAGTTTCTAAAATCGCCCTATAATTATCTATAGCCTCAGCATATTTACCTTCATTATATAAAGTATTAGCTTTTTCAAACAAAGCTTCATTTTGTGAAAAAAGCCCCAAACTGAATAAAAACGATAGTATGTAAAACATCTTCTTCATATTAACGTGCTTGTTTATCAATTAAAGAAATTGTTTTTGCGGCCTTATCATAATCTTCTTGCATGGCTACTATATCAATAGGCGTATATCGCGCGAGTTCACAACTTTCTAAAATACTTCCAAATTCTTTAATAACATTATCTTCAACACCTTTTTCATTCAATAATTTATTGGTTTTATCCTTACTTAAATCACTAGTCTCAATATGTAATTTGGCTTTCAAATAGTTGTGCAATGCTTTTTCTAAGGCAATGTAAAAAGCTTCTTTTTTACCTAAGGATTTTTTTGCACTACTCAAATATCTACGCGCCAATTTATCTGCTTTTCTAATTCTATTACCATAAATATCAGCAGCTCTATTGGCTTTCTTTTTACGAACAAAAATGGCTAATGGAATTGCTAGAAATGGCAACAAAAGTAAGCTCCAGAATGTATTGGTCTTGAAAAAATGAGTTGACTTTATATCCAAAAAATCAGTTTTCGTTTTAATAAATGCGAACTGATCACTATTTAAAACAACGGCTTGCTTATTGCCACTGTTAATCGCATTGTTTTCGGTTGAAGATGAACTATTGGAAGGCCCATTCAAAACATTAATTATAATTTCATCAGAAGATAACCTTTTATAGCTTTCCGTTTTTAAATCAAAATATGAAAACGAAATACTTGGTATAGGGTATTTACCTTTATATTGAGGCACTACGGTATAGCTATCTGAAATACTTCCTTGCATACCAGACAAGTTTGTTTTCACATCTTCATTGTGTTCAGGTTCGTAAACCTCTAAAGAACTAGGTAACGAAATTTTTGGGAGTTTAAAGAGTTTTAAATTCCCTTTACCTTTTACATTCACTTTAACTTGAAGTGATTCTGAAGCATCTAGTTCCGTTTTAGAAGATAATACATTCAAAGAAAAACCTCCAACTGCTCCTGTAAAATCAACTGGCTTTCCAACCTCTGGAAGTGATTTTACGTTTATAGTTTTATTCCCTGCGGAAACCGTTTTATTAACTCGAGTCATTAAAAGGCTCCCAAAAATATCTCGCCTTTTTGTTGGCACACGCATTGAGATATCTAAAGTTAAGGGCTCAATATTTAATTTTCCTGTTTTTTGAGGGTATAATACAGTTTTTCTCAACACTAAAAATCGATAATCTTCACCATTATATTTACCGTTTTGAACTTTTTGGCCTTGGGTATTTATATTCTGGCTCCAAAAATCATTAAATCTTGGTGTGTCAATTTCATTCCAATTATCAACTTGTATTCTAGGGGACACATAAAGTTTATAAACAACCGTTATAGCTTCGTTTAAATAAGGATTTGTTTTAGAAATTTCGGCTACTAAGTGAATATTTTGTGAAGCCAAATAACTGGGGTCATTAGGGTCTTTTGGAATATCTACAGCGGCAGTTACCTGAATTTTTATTGGAGTTGTTTTATAGCTCTGGTCTTTTATTGTTATTGAAGCTTGGGAAATAGTAAAATTTCCGCGTTTTTTTGGAGCTAAAAAATAGGTGTAGGTCTTTTTATATGACCGTTTACCATTAATCCAAGAATTACTTACCGATTGGTTTGGACCACCAACAACAGTAAAACCTACAAAATCTGGTGGATTAAAATTGTCACCGTCTTGATTCATTTGAAAATCTATACGCAAGCGCTCATTTACCCCAAGTTTATTTTTACTCACCTTGGCGTCAAATTTCACCTGCGCAAAAGTCATACTTGTTGTAAGTATGAATAATACTATAGTTATGTGTTTTATTAATTGCATAAATTAATGAGCAACGATAAACTATTAATACTGTTTACCAATCTTTTTCTGTTTTAATTTTTACTCCTTTTTGTTTTTCAGCATTCATTTTTTCTTGAACTTTCTGTTCTTGATTATTCATGGCTTCTAACAAATTTTTTATTTGTTGAGGAGATAATTGTCCTGGCTGTGGTTGTGGTTTTTGCTGTTCTTTTTTCTTGTCCTCATCACCCTTTCCTTTATCCTTTTTTTCGTCTTTAGGTTTTCCGTCTTCATCTTTTTCATCTTCACCTTCTTTCTTTTCTTGGTCGCCTTCGTCCTTTTTATCTTCTTTATTCTCGCCCTCTTTATCTTTATTATCTTTTTTGTCTTGATCTTCCTTATTCTCGTCTTTTTTATCTTGATCTTTCTTGTCGTCTTTATTTTGGTCTTCCTGTTTTTGTTGTTCTTCAGCGCAAATTTTGGCGACACTTAAATTATATCGTGTTTCATCATCTGAAGGATTATTTCTCAATGCATTTTTATAAGCTTCAACAGCTTCTTTACATTTTTTGTTTTGCATTAAAATATTTCCAATATTATGAAATGCTTTATGCTTTTCAGATTTTGAAGTTGCTGTTTCTGTTGCTTGCTGAAGTCTATATAAGGATTCATCTAAATTACCACTCTTATAATAAGAAGTGCCTAAATTATAAGCTCCTGCAACTGTTGTAGCTTGCTCAGAAATAGCTTTTCTGTATTCCATTTCAGCTGAAACAAAATCTTCATCGGCAATTAACTCATTACCCTCATACACAAAATTATTGGCTTTTTTTAAAGCTAATAACTGTTCCTTATTTTCTTCTTGTGAAAAAGAAAAAATGGATGTAAGTATTGATAATATGACAACTATATGTTTCATTTTTATTTCTAAATTATAAAACCATTTCATCTAAAGGTTCTCATTAAACAAATTCAACTTTTTTAACCATGCTGTTTTTCGTTCTAACAATAAAATATCTATCAGTAAAAAGAAAATACCGAAACCTAAAAACCATTGAAACTGATCTTTAAAATCCGCAAATTCTTTTGCTTCGAACTCCGTTTTATCCATGGCATTTAATATCTCACGAATATTATCAACAACATCTTTTGTATTTTTTCCATTAATATAAGCGCCATTAGCCTCAGATGCTATATTCTGAAGTGTTTCTTCATTTAATTTTGTAATAACTGTTTCTCCTTGATTGTCTTTTTTATAATTTAAAACAACACCATTTCGCTTTTCTGGAATTGGACCTCCTTTTACATCACCAACGCCAATAGTGAATATTCTAATGCCTTCTTCACTAGCTTCTTCTGCAACCATCGCAGCTTGCTCACTATGATCCTCTCCATCAGATATTATAATAAGTACACGATTGGTTTGCTCTTCATCATCAAAATACGTCTTAGCCAGTTTAATAGCTTCGTTTATTGCCGTTCCCTGTGAGGATAACATATTGGTATCCATGCTTTGTAAAAACATTTTAGCCGAAGCATAATCTGTTGTTATTGGTAATTGCGGAAACGCTTTTCCTGCGTATGCTATAATTCCAACTCTATCACTAGCTAAATTATTAATGATTTGAGTTACTAATTGTTTTGACTTTTCTAATCGATTTGGAGCAATATCCTCAGCCAACATACTTTTAGAAACATCAACTGCAAAAACAATATCAACACCTTCTCGTTTTACGGTTTCTAACTTGGTTCCAATCTTTGGATTTACTAACGCAATAATTAAACAAAAGAAAGCTAAGCTTAAAACAATGACTTTTAAAACTGATTTAAATATAGATCTATTAGGACTTAACCTTTTAAGCATTGATGCGTCTGCAAACTTTTTTCGGGCTCTATATCTCCAAAATTGAAGCACCACAAAGAGTAGAATTATTATTGGAATAATGCCTAATGCCCAAAACCATATTTTTTCTTCTAATTGAAACATTGTTCTTCTTTCTTCTTTTTAAACAAAACTTCTAAAAATAGTAAAACGTAATAGTAGTTCCATCAATAATAATAAACCAGCTAGAATCACTAACGGACGATATTTTTCTTCGTAATTGTAATATTTAAACTCTTCTATTTCTGTTTTTTCTAGTTTGTTTATTTCATCATAAATTTCTTCAAGCTTTTTGTTATTTGTTGCTCTAAAATATTTTCCACCTGTTACTTCAGCAATTTCTTTAAGTAATTCCTCATCTATCTCCACTTGAATACGTCCATATTGGAAATTACCATTTGGTAAAATAGCAACTGGAGATAAAGCCATCCCGTTTGTTCCTAAACCGATGGTATAGGTTTTTATACCATATTCAACGGCCAATTCACTTGCTATCTTTGGGTCTATGAATCCTGAATTATTTACACCGTCTGTTAATAAAATAATAACTTTACTAGAGGCCTTGCTATCTTTTAATCTGTTTACCGATGTCGCTAAACCCATACCTATCGCGGTTCCACCTTCAATAATAGTGTTATATTTAATAGTTTTTAATGACCGGAGCACAATGGCTTTATCACTAGTAATAGGCGTTTTTGTATAGCTTTCACCTGCGTACTCCACTAAGCCAATTCTATCGTTTGGTCTGCCTTTTATAAATTCTGCGGCTACTTTTTTTAAAGCCTCTAATCTATTTGGCGATAAATCTTTAGCCAACATACTCGCAGAAACATCAATGGCCATAACAATATCTATCCCTCGAGTCGTTTTTGTTTTAGTTGATACATCAACAGATTGCGGTCTTGCTAAAGCCATAATTAATAATGCGAGCGCCAATAATCTGAATACAAATAAAATGTGTCTTAGTTTAGGTAGCCATGAATTGGTGATTTTAAACCCTTTTAAACTCGATATTTTAAGTTCTGCCGTTTGCATTTTGTATTTAAAAAGATACCAAAGCACTGCCAATGGAAGTGCTAAAAGCAACCAGAAAAATTCTTTATTTACAAATTCGATGCCTTCAAACATTATTCTTCTGCTGGTTTAAGTTCAACTGAATTTAAAATACGCTCTACTATTTGATCTGCATAAACATCATCTTGTCTCCAAGTAATAATTATTTGCTGCATCACTTTATTTTCTGCAGTAAAACTCAACGATGCGTACTTCCCATTGACAAAGTTTTCTGTGTTCCCAATTGGATATTCTAAAGATCCAAAAGTTTTAATACCCTCCGCACCATTAGGCGTTACAAATTTTTCGTTTTTTGTGATTATATTTCTAGCACCGTTATTTTCTAGTACTTTCAAATTTCCTTCAATAGCTTTATTTATATCTAAACTATCTAGTTTTTGAATTAGAACAGTAGTTGAAACGGCTATAGTTAGTTGTTCC
>NZ_CAJQQI010000052.1 GCF_905480415.1 uncultured Algibacter sp.
CTTCGTTAGTAAACATATCATATCATGATAACCAAAACGATGCTGATAATAATTTAGCGCCTTTAAATAGTACATTTAATTATACAACAGTTAGCCACGAAATTTTTATTAGAGTTTCAGATATTACAACAGGGTGCCCAATTGTAACTTCTTTTGTTTTACAAATAAACCAAAACCCAATTGCTATTGCACCTCCCGATTTGGTAGCTTGTGATAATGATTACGACGGTATTCAAATTTTCGATTTAACAACAAATAACAATATAATTTTAGGTGGTTTAAATCCTTCAAATCATTCAATTACATTTTATGGCGATTTAGATAATGCTGAAAATAAATTAGAGGCTTTACCAAATCTATTTTCTGCTATTAACTCAGATACAATATATGTACGGCTTGAAATTAACAGTTCGGGATGTTTTGATATTACCCAGTTTAACATTCGTATAAACCCCTTACCTGTTATTTCTATAAATGAAATTGTACCCCTATGTAATGACCAACCTATAGTAGTTAGTGCAGATACAGGAGTAGCGGGCGATGCTTATTTATGGTCTACTGGGGCTACCACTGGTGAAATCATAATTCCCCCAACAAGCCCAGGCTTATATTCTGTAACAGTTACCCGACCCAACCTAATTGGAAATGATTGTTCGTATACACACAATTTTGATGTGATTCCTTCAGACGAAGCTGTAATTAATTTTACGCCTACAGTTAATTTTGCAGACCCTAATAGAATTACTGTTGAAATTGACCAGTCTAGAATTGGTGATTATGTTTTTATTTTAGATGGAGGAGAACCACAAAGCTCAAACATATTTGAGGATGTTTCCTTTGGAGAGCATAGTGTTACCGTAAGAGATTTAAATGGCTGTTTAGACGTTTCTAAAGAAGTTTTTGTATTTGATATTCCAAAATTTGTAACACCAAATAATGATAATGCTTATGACACGTGGCATATCGTTGGAGCTAATCAATTACCAGGAACTTTAGTCTATATTTATAATAGATATGGAAAATTAATTAAAACGCTTCCACATTTATCAAACGGTTGGGATGGCACATACAATGGGCAAAATATGCCTTCAGATGATTATTGGTTTTCAGCTGATATTGTTCAAAACGGAAAGTCTTTCAATATTAGAGGCCATTTTACTTTAAAAAGATAACCTTCCGTTACCATTACATATATAATTTTGCTCAGTTTTAAAGGTTTTTCCGAAGATGGCCGATAGTTTATGGCATTTTTTACTTTAAAACGTTCAACATAAATTTTATGTTACTTTAAAGTCATTTACATTTGTTATAAATGAAATACCTTATATACATATTTTACATCCTATTTAGCATAAATTTATTTGCTCAAAACGTACAAGTAAATGACCAAATCTTTACACCACAACAACTCATTGAAGATGTTTTAATAGATAGTAACTGTATAACCAATGTAGTGGTCACGAATGTTATTGGTGGTGATTTTGGGGGTACAGATCAAAGTTATGGGTATTTTGATGCCACGGGCACAACATTTCCTTTTCAAAGCGGCATTGTTTTAAGTACTGGCCGTTTAAGTAATGTTGAAGGTCCAAATACAACTTTAAGCGATGATGATGCAGCGAATTGGACCGGTGATAATGATTTAGAAACTGTTTTAAATGAAAGCAATACGTACAATGCTACAATCATAGAATTTGAATTTACATCAGCAGCAAATTTAGTAAGTTTTAGGTATCTTTTTGCTTCAGAAGAATATCAACAAGGAAACCCAAACACATGTAAGTTTTCAGATTTATTCGGGTTTTTAATCCGGGAGGCGTCAGACCAAGTTTATACAAATATTGCATTAGTTCCAGATACACAAATACCTGTAAAAGTAACCACAGTACATCCAGATATACCAAATGGGTGTTCTGCACAAAATGAAAGTTATTTTGGAAGTTGGAATAATGCTGCTGCACCTATTAATTTTAACGGTCAAACTAAGGTTCTTACAGCAACTGCAAATGTATTATCTGGTCATACCTATCATGTGAAATTAGTAATTGCAGACGAACAAAATTATAGATTTGACTCTGCTGTTTTTCTTGAAGCCGGAAGTTTTCAATTAAATACAGATTTGGGATCAAATAGATTAGTATCAACAATCAGTGCACTATGTGAAAATGACACTTTAGAACTAAATGCTTCTCAAGCTGGGGCCACATCTTACAGATGGTTTTTTAACGATGTGGAGCAATTAGGGAGTATTAGCGAAACTTTTGATGTTACACAAACTGGGAAATACAATGTAGAAGTCACGTTGAATAACAACTGTTTTTCTTACGGTGAAATACTTATTGAATACGCTCCAAATCCTATAGTTTCAAATACCAATATTATTGAATGCGATAGTAATCAAGACGGTTTAACGACTTATAATTTATTTGATGCTGTACCAAATATTGTTAGCGGAGATTCATCATTATCAGTCCAAAATTTCTTTTTAACGTCTATAGAAGCAGAACAAAATTCTAACGAAATACCCAACTCTGTAGCGTTTCAAAACACAACATCACAACAAATTATTTATGCAAGAGTAGAAAATGCATTTAAGTGTTTTTCTGTTGCCGAAATAACTTTAGGCATTTCAAACATTACGATAACTATTCCTGATTTTAATATTTGTGATGATGATATTATTGATGGATTTTCAGTTTTTAACACCGATAATTTAAAATCGCATGTAGCTCCTCTAATTCCCAACGGATTAACAATAAGCTTTTATAAAAATGAACAAGACGCATTAAATGACGTTAATGCCATAAACGGAAATTACACAAACGAAACCCGAAATTTTGAAACGCTTTTTGTGAAAATTGAAAACAATGGAAATTGCTATGCTATAAGCACTATAAATTTGAATGTGATTTTTACACCATTATTATTAGGAAACGAATCTCAGTTTTATTGCCTCAATACCTATCCAAAAACCATTCAACTATATTCAGGTGTTTTAAATGATAACCCGAGTAATTATTCATACCAATGGTTTGCAAATAGCCAAAGCATTAGCGATACGTCTGATACAATCGATGTAAATGAAGCTGGTACCTATTCTGTAATTGCAACCAATCAAAATGGTTGTGCTGCAACACGAGAAATATTAGTAGTTATGTCAAATACGGCAACAATAGATGATATAATAGTTAAAGAAGTATCGTCGAATAATTCTATTACAATAAATGCATCTGGTGAGGGCGATTACCAATTTGCACTAAACACAGAAATATATGATGATAATAATGTGTTTACTAATGTTAAAGCTGGTTTTCATACCGTTTATATATACGATAAAAATGGCTGTGGAATAGTATCTAAAGAAGTCTCTGTTTTAGGGTTTCCTAAATACTTTACACCTAATAATGACGGGTATAACGATACTTGGAAACCTTTTGGTGTAAATGCTCAGTTTAACTCAAATATTAAAATAATTATTTTTGATCGCTTCGGGAAATTATTAAAAACCATTAATCCTTTAGAACCTGGTTGGAATGGTACTTTTAATGGTTCTTATCTCCCGAATGATGATTATTGGTTCAGAGTTGTTTTTCAAGATGGAAAAGAATATCGAGGTCATTTTGCTTTAAAAAGATAAACTCTCATTACTATTCAATAAATAATTTTTAAGTATTTCATCCTACAAAATTAAACCTTGAAAGGCTTTATCAGTCCAATAATATTAAATGTTATATTTTAGTTTTTAATTAAACATTTAGATTATTACTTATTCTGAAAAAATGCCTAAGAATTATCCTTTACAAAGTTTTTTATTTATTCTAATAATACTTTTCAGTATTAAAGGTTTTTCTCAATTAAGTAAGAAGCATTATATACCGCCTTTAACAAGTGCTGCTTTTGGAAATGCTAATGTGGAAGATCAGCATATTTATCTTTCTACACCTAGTAATTCTAATATCCCATATACTATAATACCTGTAGGACAACCAGCTGTAAATTACATGACCGGAATAGTTTCAAATGCTGCACCTCAACAAATACCAATTGGCACTGGCAATGGTCAATTATTTATCCCATCAACTCAAACCAGTGTAGTTACAAATGATAGAGGCTATATTATAGAGGCTGAGGCACCAATATATGTTTCAGTTAGGATGAATGCTGGTGGTGGTGCACAAGCTGGAGCTATAGTAAGTAAAGGCGCTGCTGCTTTAGGCACAGTATTTAGAATTGGCAGTTATACTAATGAAAATCCACAAAGTAATTATTTAAACTTTGTTTCTGTAATGGCAACAGAAGATAATACACAAGTTGTATTTAGCGATATGCCAGCTGGGTTAATAATAAAAAACTACACAGGAACAACTCCAGTAAATATTATTCTAAATGAAGGTGAAAGCTATACCATCGCTACTAATAGTAATGATGCAGTAATCAATAGAGATGGTATAATTGGTACATTGGTTAATGCTGACAAACCCATTGTTGTTAATTGCGGATCTGCTAATGGAAGTTTTCATAACGGAGGAGCACGAGATTATGGCTTAGACCAAATAGTAGGTCTAGATAAAATAGGAACAGAATATATTTTTGTAAAAGGAGGTGGTGATAATGCTTGGGAAAATATTTTAATAGTTGCACATTCAGACAATACCTCTATAAGTATAAATGGAAATACTCCTGTAACAACAATAAATGCTGGAGAATATTATTTAATTGAGGGCAATCTGTTTAATGGTGCTGGAAACATGTATGTTGAAACTTCTGAAAAGGTTTTTGCATACCAAGGTGTTGGATCGAATAGCGAAGCTAATCAAGGCATGTTTTTTGTACCTCCTTTAAGTTGTGAAACTAGAGGGAATATTGATAATATTGCAGATATAGATAACATTGGCAACACACAGTATAGTGGCGGTTTATCTATAGTTACCAAAGTTGGAGCCATTGTAACAATAAACAATCTCCCACTTACAAACTTTTCTACTACAGGTCCTAACAACGTTGATGGCAAAACAGATTATATAACTTATAAAATAAATGGACTTAATGGTAACGTTTCTGTGCAAGGTAATGATGAATTATATGTAGCCTATTTTAATGTTAATGGAGCAGCAACTTCTGGAAGCTTTTATTCAGGATTCCCTTCAGCTCCTGAAATTAATTTTGACACACAGTTTATCACCTTAGGAAATTGTATACCAAATGTTACTTTAGAAGCTGCAAATACTCAAAATTTTGATAGCTTCAAATGGCTTTTCGATGATGGTTCTGGATCAGGCTTTGTAGATTTAATGATTACCACCTCTCTAATCACACCTACCCAGCCTGGTAAATATAAACTTGTAGGTATTATAACCTGTACAGGCGAAGAATTAGAATCTATTGCAATTCCGGTTAGTATTTGTCCTGATGACAGAGACAATGACGGTATTATTGATAATATTGACATTGACAATGATAATGATGGTATATTAAATTGTACAGAATCCAAAGGGGATGCTGCCTTAAATACAAGTGTTTTAAGCAACCCAGAATTAATTTTTCAAGACAATACAAGAAATAATACGATTGCAAGTGGTAACTATACCCAATCCAATGATTTGGGTAATGTAAATATATTTAGCGGGAATAGTTCTGGTGAGTTCATTAGTATTTTAAGTAATGCTACCAATGCAGAAAACATGTATGCTATTACTTTTACAGAACCAGTAAATGTAAAGTTTAAAGAAACAATTTCGCTCCCAAACACTGATATAGATGATGAATTTTTCATAGCTAGAATTCTCCCCGTAAACAAAAACATAACCTTAGTCGACCCTGATGACCATTTATTAATAGATTCAAATTTTGATGGTATTTTTGAAGCTGGTGTGACACAAATTTCTGGTTCCGAAATTCATTTTAGAATAAATTCTTCACCTACTGGAAATACACCTTATAAGTTTTTAGCAAATCAAGTAGATGGATTTACTTTTGTACACAAATTAGAAAACGGTACTACTTCCTCAATTTTTACTGGTGGTTTAACCATTACATGTTTTAAAAATGATAATGATCTAGATGGTATTAAAGATGCATTTGATTTAGATAGTGATAACGATGGAATTCCAGATATTATTGAAAATCAAGGAACACTAATTACTCTATCTTCAATAGATGTAAATCTAGATGGTTTAGATGATGTTTTTGATATTTTAGCTTTACCAATTGACACAGATGGTGATACTGTTTTAGATTTTTATGACTTAGATAGTGATAATGATGGTATTTCCGATTTGATAGAAACCGGCCAATTAGGAACATTATCAGACACCGATTTAAATGGTGTTGAAGATGGTCCTACTTATGGCATTAATGGATGGGCAGATGCTGCTGAAACTTCACCTGACAGTAATACAATTGGGTATATCTTAAATGATTTAGATAACGATACTATTTTCACATATTTAGATTCTGATAGTGATGATGATGGATGTAGTGATGTTATTGAGGCTGGTTTTTCAGATGGGAATCAAGACAATTTTCTTGGAGATATACCTCCGATAATAGATTTAAATGGTTTGGTAAACAATGCTACTGATGGCTATACATTACCCAATATAGATTACCTAACAACTGCTCCAATTAGTGTTACAACCCAACCAGTTAATACCATAGCTTGTGAGCTATCAACAGTAAGTCTTAGTGTTATATCTCCCGAAACAGAAACATACCATTGGGAGTTAAGTATAGATGGTGTTAATTGGACAAATATAGTAGACAATACAACGTATTCTGGTACTCAAACAGCTAATTTAACTATCAGTTTGATTCCAATAACTTATAATGGATACCTATATAGAGTTAAGTTAGATAGAGTTGGGAATAGTTGTGGCATCTATTCAGATGAAATAGATTTAATTGTTGACCAATTACCAATTGCTAATACCGCCCCAATTATACGTTTATGTGATGACGATAATAATAGCACCATGCCTTTTGATCTTACAACACAAAATAATTCTATTACTACTGTTACTGGAATGACAATAACATATCACATATCGCAATTTGATGCCGATGGAAATATCGATGCCATTACAAGTCCTTTTGAAAGTGATAATACTACTATTTATGCTAGAGTTGAAAACGACAACAACACATCTTGTTTTGATACTTCAAGCTTTAATATTGAAGTTTATGAGTCAGCTTTCCCTACTGATTCTGTAACAATGACGAGACTTCAGGAATGCGATAATAATTCTGTTGGCAATGACACTGATGGTTTTATAACCTTAGATTTAACTCAAAAAGAAACAGAAATCCTTAATGGTCAATCGGCTTCAGACTTTACAATAACATATTTCTCAGATGCTAGCTACTTAAACCAAATAACTACACCTACTGCTTTTGATAATAAGGTTTCTGGCTTACAAACAATTTACATTCGAGTTACTAATAATCTATTTACTAATTGTTATACGGATACATCTTTTGAAATAGAGGTTTTCGAATTGCCTCAAGTAAATAACCCCAATATATATTCTCAATGTGACGACGATTCTAATGACGGACAAGCATTTTTTAACTTAACCCTAGATTATATTAAGGAAGAGATAAATACAAACTATATAGCTCAAGGACTAGTGTTTACTTATTTTGAAACACAAACTGAAGCAGAAAACTCAGAAAATGCAACTACTAACCCAGATGGTTATCAAGACGCTTTAGGCTTTACATCTGAAATAGTTTGGATTCGTGTAGAGAACCCCAATACTTGTTTTAGAGTAGTACCAATAACTTTAGAAGTAAATCCAAGCAGTGCAGCTTTAGCTTTATATATGCCAGCTCCAAAGTTTGAATGTGATGATGGCTCTGATAATAGAGATGGTGTTTCTGTTTTTGATATGACAGATATTAGAAACGATATTAGCACTAATATATTTTCTACTTTTAATGTGAGTGTTCATTTTTATGAAAGTCAAACCGATGCTGAGTTAGAAACCAATGAAATATTAGATATTGCTAATCATGAAAATACAAATTCTCCAAATATTCAAAGTATTTGGGTAAGAGTAAAAAGCGATTTAGGAAACGATTGTTTAGGCCTTGAAGAATTTCCAAATCTTTTAAATGTTGAAGCTTTACCAATAGCTAATCCTATAACAATTGCAAGAGTATGTGATTTTGATATAACAGATATAGTTTTAAACTATCCTTTCGATGTGTCTCAACTAGAAGCAGGTGTTTTAAATGGACAAAACCCTTTGAATGTAACTATTGCTTATTTTGATTCAAATGGAAATCCTTTATTATACACTGATGGAACATCTGTAACAAGCCCAATACAACCCACATTTTTAACCGAAAACCAAACCATTACTATTAGAGTTACTAATAATAACACACAAGACCCCGATGGTGCATGTTATGATGAAACGACTATAGACTTTGTTATAGATGAACAACCTATTGCTAACTCCATTCCTCAACAAGTAGTATGTGATGGTGATGCTGGCGATATTGATGATGATGGGATTTACCCTTTCGACACTTCGGCTTTTACAAGTACTATTTTAGGAACTCAAACAGGTATGGAAATTTATTATGCTTTTTTTGACGAGAATGGTATTTATCAATTTAATCAGTCAAGCTTACCAAACCCTCTAATTTCCGAAAACCAAATAATTATTGTTGAAGTTGTAAATCCGAACAATAGATCTTGCGTTGCTAATGCCATTATTAATATGGTAGTAAACCCACTTCCAGATTTTACTGTGGAATCTCCTCATATAGTTTGTTCATCTGATCCTACATTTTCAATTTTGCTAGAACCTTTCGAATTCAATTCATCTGAAACTTTTGATTATGAGTGGCTATGGACAAGTTTGGACGGAACAAGTACCAATCAATTTATCTCAAATGATAGAACAATTACGATTTCAACCCCAGGAACTTATACAGTTACACTTTCCAAAACTGATGGCACTGGTTGCTATAGAGCTAGAGAAATTCATGTAGATGCTTCTGAAATTGCTACTATAACCCAAGAAGATGTGATCATAGTTGACCTTTCAGAAAATAACTCTGTAACGATTAATACTACTAATTTAGGCATGGGTCATTATGAATATGCTTTACAGGAAGAAGGTTCTACTTTTATTGTATATCAAAATGAACCTTTCTTTGATAATGTTAGAGCTGGTTTTTATACCATACATGTTAAGGATGATATTTGCGGAGTATCAACTTTAGATATTTCAGTAATTGGATATCCAAAATACTTTACTCCGAATGGAGATGGTCTTAATGATTTTTGGAAGATTGAAGGAGTTAACGAAACGATTCAACCTAACACGACTGTTCTAATTTATGATCGTTACGGTAAATTACTAAAGCAATTATTGGTTCAATATGATGGGTGGGATGGCACTTATAATGGAGCTATATTACCCACGGATGATTATTGGTTTCAAGTTTCACTTGAAGATGGTAGACAGTTTTCGGGTCATTTCACTTTAAAAAGATAGCATGTATATTTTGCGTAATTTTGCACCATGAAGTTCCAAATTGAATCAGAGTTTAGTCCTACTGGAGATCAGCCACAAGCTATAAAACAACTTGTAAATGGCATCTCTTCAAATGAAAAATACCAAACCCTACTTGGTGTTACAGGCTCTGGAAAAACCTTTACAGTTGCTAATGTTATTGAAGAAGTACAACGGCCAACCTTGGTTTTAGCGCATAATAAAACATTAGCAGCCCAATTATATTCTGAATTTAAACAGTTTTTCCCTAATAATGCAGTTGAGTATTTTGTATCCTATTACGATTATTACCAACCGGAAGCTTATATTCCTGTTTCGGGGGTTTACATAGAAAAAGATTTATCTATAAATGAAGAGATAGAAAAAATGCGTTTAAGCGCAACATCATCACTTCTTTCTGGTCGTAGAGATGTTCTAGTTGTTGCTTCCGTTTCTTGCATATATGGTATTGGAAACCCTGTTGAGTTTCAAAAGAATGTAATTTCTTTAAAACGCGATCAGGTTATTTCTCGAACAAAATTATTACATCAATTGGTGCAAAGTCTATATTCTAGAACAGAAGCAGATTTTAAGCATGGTAATTTCAGAATAAAAGGAGATACGGTTGATATTTTTCCGAGTTATGCTGATGATGCTTTTAGAATTCACTTTTTTGGTGATGAAATAGAAGACATTGAAGCCTTTAATATTCAAACAAATAAAGTCATTGAAAAATATGACCAACTTACTATATATCCAGCAAATATGTTTGTAACATCTCCTGATGTGTTGCAAGGTGCTATTAAAGAAATTCAGGATGATTTAGTAAAACAACATGATTATTTTAAAGAGATTGGTAAACACTTAGAAGCAAAACGCCTTAAAGAACGTACGGAATTCGACTTAGAAATGATACGTGAATTAGGCTATTGTTCTGGTATTGAAAACTACTCACGCTATTTGGACCGCAGGCTTCCTGGTACGCGTCCATTCTGTTTACTAGATTATTTCCCAGATGATTATTTAATGGTAGTCGATGAAAGTCATGTAACTATTTCACAAGTACATGCCATGTATGGAGGTGACCGAAGCAGAAAAGAAAATCTAGTTGACTATGGTTTCAGACTTCCAGCAGCTATGGATAACAGACCATTGAAATTTGAAGAATTTGAAGCTATTCAGAATCAGGTGATTTACGTAAGTGCCACACCTGCCGATTATGAATTACAAAAAACAGACGGCGTTTATGTGGAGCAAGTAATTCGACCAACCGGTTTACTAGATCCAATTATTGAAATCCGCCCCAGTTTAAATCAGATAGATGATTTAATTGAAGAAATTCAACAACGCATTGAAAAGGACGAACGTACTTTAGTGACTACACTTACCAAACGTATGGCTGAAGAATTAACTAAATATTTAGATAGAATTCAAATTCGGTGTCGCTACATTCATAGTGATGTAGATACTTTGGAACGTGTTGAAATCATGCAAGATTTAAGGAAAGGTCTATTTGATGTTTTAGTTGGTGTAAACTTATTACGTGAAGGTTTAGACCTACCAGAAGTCTCATTAGTTGCTATTTTGGATGCTGATAAAGAAGGATTTTTACGTTCCGCACGTTCCTTAACACAAACTGTAGGTAGAGCTGCTAGACACCTAAATGGAAAAGCTATTATGTATGCAGATAAAATAACTAAAAGCATGCAGAAAACAATTGATGAAACGGAATACAGACGCCAGAGACAAATAGCTTACAATACTAAACACAACATAACTCCAACGGCTCTAAATAAAAGCTTAGATAATGCCTTATCAAAAAATTCGGTTAGTACTTACAGTTATGAATTAGAAGCATTGAAAGCTGCTGAACCAGAAAGTGACTACCTGAGTAAATCTGAACTTGAGAATAAAATAAGAGAAAAAAGAAAACTTATGGAGGGTGCCGCAAAAGCTTTAGACTTTATTATAGCCGCAAAACTGCGCGACGAAATAAAAAACTACCAAAATAAACTAGAAAAGCTAAAAGTATAAACTTTTAGCTTTTTAGCAATCTACTCTTTGTAAATTATAATCAACACTAATATTTGATGTCTTTTAGAATAATCTAAATGAACTGAATTTTAATTATATTGTGTTTTGAAAATATCTATCAAAACATCTGGTGGTACAATTTTGTTTGGAAAGCTTTCCATTAAATATAAAACCTTAGTTATAGATTCGTGACTAAGTCCCATTCTCAAACCAAAATTATATAACTTGATAACTCCTGCTGAATTATTGTCTTCATTAAACTCTTGTTCAATGTTCATCAATAAAACTAATCTATGAAACTGAACAATACGCTCACTGTGTGATTTTAAATGCGTGTATGTTACCGGATTTTCTAACAAATATTCAAAATCTTCACGAGAAATATCTAATTGCTTCGCTACTCCTAATAGGAAATTATACTCCATACGCCTTATATCTTTATCATGTTTAGCAAAAGCTATCATTTCTGACAAAAGGCTTAATTTTTCTACTCTATTTACCATGCTATTAGGTTTTCTTTAGGTATACATTAATTACAACATAAAGTTACGCAGAACAGTCTTTTAATAATCGTGGATATAATGTAACTTATCGAAAAACAGTAGGTATTTAATCGTGATTAATGTTTACTTCATCAATAATTTGATTTTATTAAACTAAAAAAATTGCATTTTATCTTTTATTAGATCATGATTTTACCTAAATAAAATACACCTAATATATTCGTAATCAGTTTTTTATAATGATATCTTTTGTAATAAAAATTAATTATTAATCCCAACATTTAAGGTATCTTTACAGAAGCTAGCTAAACGTTAGTTTTGATTAAGCTAATTATGATAATCGATGAAATACATCCATTAAAAATCAATTAAAAAATTATGACGAACAACGATATTTTAAAAAAATTAAGAGTAGCTCTAAAACTACGTGATGATGATATAGTAAAGATTTTAGAACTCGTAGATTTTAGAATTTCAAAAAGTGAGCTGGGCGCTTTGTTTAGAAAAGAAGACCATCCTAAATATATGGAATGTGGCGACCAAATTTTACGTAACTTTTTAAACGGACTTGTAATTCACCTTAGAGGGCCCATGCCAAAAAAGGGAGAAAAAAGTAATACACAAAAAAAGAGTAACAATTAAAGTTACTCTTTTTTTTATATCAGATGCTGATACAAATTCAGCATTAACAAACAATTTTAAGACAATACTTGCTGTACTTTATCAGCAGCTTCTTGAAACTCAGTTGCACTCATTACGTCTAATCCTGAATTATCAATTAATTCTTTAGCGATATCTGCATTAGTCCCTTGTAAACGTACAATGATAGGCACATTTATAGTTCCCATATTTTTATAAGCATCAATGACACCCTGTGCAACACGATCACATCGAACAATACCACCAAAAATATTAATAAGAATTGCTTTAACTGCTGGATCTTTTAATATGATTTTAAATGCAGCTTCAACACGAGCAGCATCGGCAGTACCACCAACATCTAGAAAGTTAGCTGGCTCTCCTCCTGCTTGTTTAATTAAATCCATTGTAGCCATGGCTAAACCAGCTCCATTCACCATACAACCTACATTTCCTTCTAGGTCAACATAGTTTAAACCAAGTTCTCCAGCTTCAACTTCGATAGCGCTTTCTTCACGTACATCTCGTAAATCAACATAGTTCTTATGTCTAAATAAAGCATTATCATCAATAGTCACTTTAGCATCAACAGCCATTATTTTATCATCACTTGTTTTTAAAACCGGATTAATTTCAAATAAAGATGAATCAGATTTTACATAAGCTGTATAAAGATTAGTAACAAACTTTGTCATTTCTTTAAATGCCATTCCAGATAATCCTAAATTAAAAGCAATGCGTCTTGCTTGAAATGGCATTAAACCAACAGTAGGATCAACTTCTTCTGTAAAAATTAAATGTGGCGTCTCTTCTGCCACCGTTTCAATATCCATTCCACCTTCAGTAGAATACATAATCATATTACGGCCAGTTCCTCTATTTAATAAAACGGATATATAAAACTCACTTGTTTCACTTTCACCCGGGTAATACACGTCTTCTGCAACTAAAACTTGATGTACACGCTTACCTTCAGCTGAAGTTTGAGGTGTTACCAAATCCATTCCTATAATTTGTCCAGCAATCTCTTCAACTTCTTTTAAGCTTTTAGCAATTTTAACACCGCCACCTTTTCCTCTTCCTCCTGCGTGAACTTGTGCTTTTATAACGTGCCAACTCGTTCCAGTTTCATTAGTTAATTGCTTTGCAGCAGCAACAGCTTCTTGTGCATTTTGGGCTACTATACCACGTTGTATGCGCACTCCAAAACTGCTTAATATATCTTTACCTTGGTATTCGTGTAAATTCATAATATTGCTTCTTTTTTAAGATTCACAAATGTAAATAATAGCGTTTACTTACCCTAATATTTAATTGTGAAAACTTTGATAAATTAAGGCCTATACTATAGCTGTTAAATAATTAACAAAATGTTTAATTTGTATTATTTTTTATTTATTTATTTTTTATAAGTTTCAAAAAAATATCTTTGACAAAAATTAAAAAACCTATGTTAGATAGTCAGATGCTTAAAATTGCAGAAGAGTTTGGAAGCCCCGTTTATGTTTATGATGCTGAAAAAATTACAACTCAGTATAATAGGCTAACCAATGCCTTTAAAGGAGTTAAGAAACTAAAGCTTAATTATGCTGTCAAGGCATTGTCTAACATTTCTATTTTAAAGCTTTTTAAGTCACTCGGATCTGGTATCGATACCGTTTCAATTCAAGAAGTTCAATTAGGTTTAGCTGCGGGATTTTCTCCAGAGGAAATTATCTACACACCAAATGGGGTCTCGTTAAAGGAGATAGAACAGGCTGCAAAATTAGGTGTTCAAATCAACATTGACAATTTATCTATCTTAGAACAATTTGGTACAAAGCATCCAAAAACTCCTGTATGCATACGTATTAACCCTCACGTTATGGCTGGAGGAAATGCTAATATTTCTGTAGGTCACATCGATTCTAAATTTGGTATTTCAATTCATCAAATACCTCATATATTAAGAATTGTTGAAAACACTAAAATGACTATCAACGGTATTCACATGCATACGGGTAGTGATATTCTAGATATTGAGGTGTTTTTATATGCTAGTGAAATATTATTTGATACGGCCAAACAGTTTAAAAATTTAGATTTCATCGATTTTGGCTCAGGATTTAAAGTGCCCTACAAACAAGGTGATATTGAAACAAATATTGAAGAATTGGGTGAAAAACTATCTTCTAGGTTTAATGCCTTTTGTAAAGAATATGGTAAGGATTTAATCCTAGCTTTTGAACCTGGTAAATTTTTGGTTAGCGAATCTGGCCGTTTTTTAACTAAAGTAAATGCCGTAAAACAAACCACATCAACGGTTTTTGCTCAGGTAGATTCTGGATTTAATCATTTGATACGCCCCATGCTTTATGGTTCTCATCATGATATAGTTAATATTTCTAACCCGAAAGGTAGAGAGCGTTTTTATACTGTTGTTGGTTATATATGTGAAACAGATACTTTTGGAAACAATAGACGCATTAACGAAATTAATGAAGGTGATATTTTATGTTTTAAAAATACTGGTGCATATTGCTTCTCAATGGCAAGTAATTATAATTCTAGATTCCGACCTGCTGAAGTTTTATGGTATAATGAAAAAGCTCATTTAATACGAAAAAGAGAAACATTTGAAGATATAATGAGTAATCAAATTGAGGTTAATTTTAACACAAAAAAGGAACCGGTATTAGTAAAGTAATATTCTTTCTACAACCCAAAAGGCTTTTTAAGACAAAATAGCTTTAAAAAGCCTTTTTTTTTTAAAATAAACCGATGTTATTTAAATTTACTCACGAAATCGGTCTATTTTTGAGAAAAGAAAAATTTTAATGGATTTTACGAACCCACTTGTTTACGGTGTTCCTTGTTTTCTTGGTTTAATTCTTCTCGAATTATCTTACAGTAAACATCACAAAGAAAAAAAAGATTTATATAAATGGAAGGATTTAGCTGCTAGTCTAACCATGGGTATTGGTTCTGCTATTCTTGCTCCTCTAACTAAAACTATAGCAGCCATAGTTCTTTTTAATTTTGTTTATGAAATATTTAATCCAGAAATTGATGGTATTCGCACCAATATTATGGGTTGGAAATCTTTTGGTTATGCTTGGTATATATGGATAATATGCCAATTAGCTGATGATTTTAGTTACTATTGGTTTCACAGACAAAACCACAATGTCCGTTTTTTTTGGGCCGCACATATTGTTCATCATTCCTCAGATAATTTTAATTTAGGCACCGCCGTAAGAAACGGTTGGTTTACTATTTTTTATAAACCCTTTTTTTATATGTGGATTCCAGCAGTGGGCTTTCCTCCCGAAATGCTAGTTGTTTGTTTGGGTATAGAAGCCCTATGGCAATTTCAATTACACTCTGTTTACGTTCCTAAAATGGGTATTATAGAAAAAGTTTTTAACACGCACACCATGCATCAAGTACACCATGCTCAGAATGTTGAATATATGGACAAAAACCATGGCGGTTTCTTAAATATTTTTGATAAAATTTTTGGAACTTGGAAAGAGCTAGATGAAACAATAGATATAAAATATGGGGTTACACATGCTCCAAATTCATACAATCCATTAATTATCTTAACTCATGAGTATAAAGATATTTGGAATGACATGAAAAAATCCAAAAACTGGTATCATAAATTCATGTATGCATTTGGTGCACCTGGATGGAGTCATGATGGAAGTACACTTACCATAAAACAACAACGAAAGCTCCAAAAAAGTAAATAAAAAAAATGCTCAACATATGTTGAGCATTTTTTTTATTCTACAGATTGTTTCATTAGTATTTCATAATAGATTTCAAAACTTTTGGAAGATTGCCATTATTCTTTTCTATTTTTTATATTTATTTAATTCATACTTTAGCATTGCTTTTTGCTGAACTTTCTGGGTTTGGTTGGAAAAAAATGATTCTAAAAGATTGGGTTACAGAATCACCTGCATTAAAAGGCTTTGGCTAGAACCTTGGTTCTGTTTATTTGGTTTGGATTGTAATAATTCTACTATTATTTCCACTCTGTAAAAAGTTCGAACTCTATAAACAAAATAATAAAGATAAATGGTGGTTGAGTTACCTGTAACTTTATAAAATAAATATGATTCCAAAAGAAGAGGGACTAAAAAGAAGTGTTGGTGTATTAGGCCTATCTGCCAATATTATGAATATTATAATTGGTGCTGGGATTTTTGCTCTACCTGCTATTGTAGCTTCTAAAATGGGAGCCTCAAGTATTGTCGCTTATTTCTTTTGTGGTATTTTAATAGCACTCATCACCCTTTGTTTTGCTGAAGCAGGCAGTAAAGTAACGATCACTGGCGGACCTTATGCATACATTCAAAGAGCATTTGGTGATTACGCAGGTTTTATAGGAGGTTTTTTTACTGCAGCAGGAACATTATTTGCTGATGCGGCAGTATCCAATGTATTAATAGATATATTGGGTTCTATGTACCCCTTTTTTGAAATACAATGGGTTAGGCTGCTCTTTTTATTTGTAATTTTCTTCGGATTAGCAACTGTAAACGTCGTCGGAATTAAACAGGGTATTGGCCTCGTAAAATTTAATACTATGGCAAAACTTATCCCGTTATTATTACTTGTAGTTTTTGGATGGAAAGATGTTAATTTCATAAATCTTCAAATAGAGTCTGCTCCAAGTTTAAAACAATTGGGAGAAACATCTCTCATTCTTTTTTTTGCTTTTCAAGGTTGTGAAACAGGACTCATTGTTGGCGGAGAGGTTATTAATCCTAAGCGCACTATTCCGAGAGCTATTTTAATAAGTATATTATCTGTAGTCATTCTTTATGCTTTAATACAAACTGTATGTCAAGGGGTTTTAGGTAGTGCATTACCAAATTTCACAGCAACACCTCTGGCGGAAACGGCAAAAGTGATTTTTGGACCAATAGGGTTTACGATATTAATTATAGGCGCTGCTATTTCAATGTTTGGCTTTTTAAGCGGTTCTATATTAAACAACCCAAGGTTGTTATATGCAGGAGCTAGAGACCAAGTTATTCCTATTAAAAGTTTGTCTAAAATTCATAAATCCTTTTCCACGCCTTATATCGCAATCATAATATATGCATGTTTAGCGTTTTTTATTGCAGCCTCAGGAAATTTTGAAAAATTAGCCATCATAGCCAGTAGCTCCATGCTTATCATATATTTTGGTATTGCAATATCAGTAGTGAAATTGAGATATTCTCAAAAAGCTCAATCCGATGAATTTAAAATTCCTGGTGGTTTGTTAGTTCCTATTCTAGCTATGGGAATTATAATTTATTTTCTATCTAATCTTGGTAAAGTTGAGGCTATTGCTGCCGGAATATCAATCGGAATTTTAAGCCTTATTTATGTACTCATTAAAGTTTATAAAAATAAATTGAAATGATTTAATTAAACATTAAAACCATAAATCGGGTAAGTTAAATAACTATTAAAAAGCGATAAAGACCTTTAAGATCATATTATATTTGCTAGATTTATGGCTATGAGTGATTTAGATATTGTTATGGTATTTACTATCATCCTTTTCGCTGGGTTAAGTATAAGATTGGTGAGCTAATACATTAAAAAGATAAAAACCAATAAATTACTCTCTTAACTTTCCTGAAAACACATTAACTTTAGAATTAAAAGGGTTTCCAGAAGCCCGTCTCAACATCACTACCTGTCCACAGTGCCATAAAGCATCTGATGTTGGACCATTAATAATATTCCAAAATGGAAATCTATCATTGTCAAACTGAGAGACATCATCTATTGTTCTTAAAATCTCTGAAGCTTTTTTTATATTTAATAAGGTTTGTTTTCGCTTTTCAATAAAAGTTAGAACTTCTGTACTATCACTACTTTTTTCTGTTGAGATACTATTGAGTATAAAATTAGAAAGCCCTAATAAATGATCGATAGTTTCGGCACTTGTTCGACCAGATTCACTTGGTTTATACTCTAAATCTTCCACTCTTAAACCTTCTGTCGCCCAATAATAACGAAATCCTAATCCATCTAACATTCGGGAGGCTACACTTCCTGCTGTATAACTATCAGCGTGTTCTGGTATTTCGTAATATGGTAATATTTCTTTATCCTGTGCCATACCAATACTAGTCATAAAAGCTAATAACAATGTGATTTTTTTCATTCAATTCTCGTTCTAAAATCAATAATGTATGTATTAATTTTTTATTGGCGTTTTATTCGGAATTGGATTTACTCCATATTTATCAAATAAATAAACCAAAGATGTCATTGTTGCAGCTCCTAATTCTAGTTCGCGCTTATTTATCGCATCAAACGTATCATTGCTGGCATGGTGATGATCAAAATAACGTTGAGAGTCTGGACGTAAGCCCGCTAAAACATTGGTCTCTGTTTTTAAAGGGCCAACATCGGCTCCACTTCCACCCTTTTCAAAATAATGAATAAGATAGGGTTTGAAAAGTGGCTGCCAGCTTAAAACTTGATTAAAACTAGCGTCGTTACAATCGAAACTAAAACCACGAGGTGTAAACCCTCCTGAATCACTTTCTAAAGCAAAT
>NZ_CAJQQI010000053.1 GCF_905480415.1 uncultured Algibacter sp.
AAGCCTTTTGTATCATTGTCTCCAATACCACAAGGGTGTACCGTTCTTAGGCCAACTGGTTGTCCTGTTTTTTTGAATCGTGCTCCCAAATGTTCCATCACTTTATCAGGTACCGCATGTCCTGCACCTGCACCACCAAAAACAACGGTATCCCCATCCTTAATATGAAGAACTGCTTCTGCCGCTGATACTATTTGAAATTTATTCATTTTACACGTGTAATTTTTTAATAACTATTGTATTCGTAGTCGTTCTTGTCTTAGAACAATAACGATACACTTCATTTAATTAAGAAGTATTTTTCATAAATTCGAGGCTTATCCCACCCAATCACCAGGTGTGGCACCCATTTTAATTAGTACAGATTTAGTTTCCATAAACTCGTCAACTGCGTGCGGTCCTAATTCTCTTCCCAAACCACTTTGTTTCATTCCACCAAATGGAATTTCAGGATACCCAGACATCCAGTTATTTACCCAAACAGTTCCTGCATCAATATTACGTGTCATGTACATGGCAGTATCAATGTCTTTTGTCCAAACACCTGCCGAAAGTCCGAAATCAGTTCCATTGGCAATATCTAAGGCTTCTTGGGCTGTTTTAAAGGTTAGGATAGAAAGTACAGGTCCGAATATTTCTTCACAAGCAATATCCATATCAGGCGTTACATCAGAGAAAATAGTTGGTTCAATAAAGGATCCTCGGTCACTTTTTAATGCCTTTCCTCCTAATGTTACTTTTGCGCCTTGGGCGATTCCAGATTCAATATACTTCATGATTTTATCAAACTGGTTGTTATTGATAATAGCTCCTACTTTAACGGTAGGATCTAAGGGATCGCCAACCTTAACTTTCTTGGCATGAGCAATTACTTTCGCTTCAAATCCGGCTGCAATATCTTCGTGGATAATGATTCTACTTCCACTATTACAACACTCTCCCATATTAAAATAAATTCCAAATACGACAGCATCAATAAGCGCATCTATATCGGCATCTGGAAATATAATTTGAGGGTTTTTACCTCCTAGTTCTAATTCTACTTTTTTCAAGTTTCCTGCTGAGGCGCGAACAATATGTTTCCCAACTGCTGTACTTCCTGTAAATGAAATCATATCTACATCATTACTTTCTGCTAGGGTCATTCCAACGGGGTCTCCATAACCCGCTACAATGTTTACAACACCGTCTGGCAATCCTGCTTCTTTTAACATACCACCCAATAACAACGTTGTTCCAGGAGTCATTTCAGAAGGTTTTATGACGGCTGTACAACCAGCAGCTAAGGCTATTGGTAATTTTTGCGAAATAATCAATAGAGGGAAGTTCCAAGGTGTTATCATTCCTACGACACCTACTGGTACTTTTTGCATCATGGCGGTCATATCTCTACCAACATTCGTATTTACATCACCAGCAATATGTCTTGCCAAAGTAGCAGCATAGTCCCAAATTCCAGCAGCCCATTCCATTTCGTCCAGAGCCTGACTTATAGGCTTCCCACTTTCAAGTGTTTCTATTAGTGCTAATTCCTCGGCTCTTTCTCTAATAATAGCAGCAACGTTTCGTATAATTTTTTCGCGATCAACTCCCGTCAAACTAGACCATTCATCACTTTTAAAGGTTTTTTTAGCCACTGCTATAGCTTCTTCAGTATCTTTTTTATTACTTAACGGATATTGACCTATAATAGCTCCATGCCCCGGACTTTCACGTTCAAAAGTTTCATTACCAGACGAATTTTTATAGTGTCCATTAATGAAGTTTTGGTAAATATGTGGCTTGCTAGGTACTTTATATTTGTTCATTTTATAATATTTTTATTTAACTAAATTTTCAAAATTCATGAGAATAACACCTCCAATTACCGCTATAACTACTCCCAAAATAATCACAAAAGCCAATACCCCTAATAACAAGGCGTTAAGCTCCACATCAGAGAACTCTCCAAAAAGTAATGCGCCCCATAGAACAGACACTACTATATTCATGGGCGCCCATATACCAAATACTTTTGCCATTCCAAGATTACTTGTTCCCACAAAAGTACTCCATCCGCTAATAGCCCAAATAAGTCCTCCATAAAAAGAATACCAAAACGTGGTGGAATTCAATCCATCAAAGTCAACGAATATTGAGGCTATTAAAGTCAAAGCAAGCACAGCGATGGTTATGTAAAAAGTTCTCGTTTGTTGCCTTCAATCTTAACATTCTGTGATGGAGCAATCCATGAACCCCAAGCTAGTATTGCCACAAGGGCATAAATAATTTCCATAATTTTTATTTGATTAAGAAAGTTTAATAAATTACTTATTTTTATCAAAGATAGCAAAAAGTATTACACGTGTAATACTTTTTGCTATCTTTTAAACTATATTTGATCTATAAACCAAGGATAATTATTGTTAACCATTGAGAATGCTTATAATTATAGAAATCTAGGATGACACTTAAAATGTATGTTTTTCTATATTTGCACATAAGTTTTTAAAACAACTATTTTATTTTGAAAGTCAACCAAAAATATATAGCCGATCTTCTTAAAATATCGAGGGTAACGGTAACCAAAGCACTTCAAGACCATCCGGACATTGCTATTAGCACTGTTAAGAAAGTGAAAGCATTGGCAGATGAATTGGGATATATACCAAATATTGTCGGCAGGAGTCTATCAACTAAAAAGACAAATACTATCGGGGTTGTAGTGCCGAAAATTAACCATTCCTTTTTTTCAACAATTATAGAAGAAATGTATACCAAGGCTCAAGCTTTAGGCTATCAAATTATTTTAATGGTTTCCTTTGAAAACGAAGAATCTGAACTGGCCAATGTAAAATCCTTACTTTCTATGAATGTAGATGGCATTATCATAGATTCTGTTTCTACTTCAGCCAAAGACAAATCATACGAATTGATTTTAAAGCATCAAAAACCATTAATTTATATCGATCGAAAACCGCGGTCAATAAAGAAGGTGGAAAGCATCGTTTTTGATGACTACAACTTGTCATATAAACTTACAAATCTACTTATTGATAGGGGGTATAAAGACATTATGTATATTACCGGATCGCAAGAAGTAAATATTTGCTATGACAGACTTATTGGGTTTAAAACTGCCATGAGTGATGCAAGGTTAGATGTTCCAACAGATTGGATTTTAAATGCGGATCTCGATAAAGAAAATTCTTATAAAGTGTTTCAAAAGTATCTTGAAAACAATTCGAAATTACCCGAAGCTATTGTTTGTGTTAATGATTTTGTTGCGCTAGGGGTGTACGAAGCCTGCGAAAAAAATCAGATTAAAATTCCCGATGATATAAGTATTGTAGGTTTCGGACACCTAAATATTTCTAATTTAGTGCAACCCCCACTTTCTACAGTAAAACTAGATTTGCAAAAAGCAAGTTTTGTTGCTGTGGAAAAATTAATTGCTATGATAAACGACCAACCATATGAAAAAAATAATATTATTGGCGGGGAAATTATATTTAGAGAAAGCGTAAAATAACCCCTATCTTATTGCATGAATATAACCATCTGAAGACATCACATAAGCCTTTCCTTTATATAAGGCCGTGCAAGATTCTTCAACTTTATTACCCATTTGATACATCCATTTTACGGTTGTTGTACCATCTCCATTTCCTTCGCTATCTACACAGTAAAAATAAGGATCGGAAATACTCGGGAAGTATACATCTCCTTCGCCTCCAATAACTGGACTACTTAATCCAGCACCCAATTGTTTCCAAATTAATTTACCCGTTTCTGCATCTATGCAATATACCACTGCCTCAATACAAATACCACCTAATCCAAGTCCATGCCAGCAAGACATATATACTTTTCCGTCATGAATTGCCGGTGTAATATTAAAAATATTTTTGCCATCAACAAACTCCCAGATGAGTTCACCCGTTTCTAAATCAATGCATTTATTCTTCACATAAATTCGACCATCTTTAATAATTGCAACACCAGAATCGGTACCAGCACCGTTATACTTCCATAATAATTCACCCGTTTTTTTATCAAACGCTTTTAGATAGTTATCCCAACTTCCAAATATTACCGTATTTCCTTCTACTGCTGGTTCACTACAAACCGATAATGAAAATGGTTTTTTCCAGATCATGGCACCTGTATTGGCATCCAAAGCCCAAGCATATCCATCAACTCCTGGAATGTAAACCATCCCATCAGAACAGGTTGCAGAGCCCCACACCCAGTCCACATTTTGTTTCCAAATAAGTTTTCCAGTTTTGGCATCAATACAATAGAAATCGTCTTCGCCTCCCTGTTGCCCAACATAAATCTTTCCTTCATAATAAGTGGGTGCTCCTGAAATAGAAGCTCCAAGTTCAAATTTCCAAATTTCTTTACCCGTTTGAGCATTTACAGCATATACAAATCTACATGGTGTTCCAAAAAAGATCATATTATCTGCAGCTGTCGGTTTAGATTGATAATAAGCGCCACCAGCTATTTGATCACTAAAAACTCTGTTACCATCCTTTTCAAAACTTGAAATAGCAGATCTTTTCCATACTTCTTCTCCTTTTACATTGATACAATGTGTGTATAAATCAGAATCATTGATTACAATTTTATCATCCTTCATAGACAAATCAGCTAAAATAGGATGGTGACTTACTTGCTTATAGAAAAGTTCTTTTTGTTTTTTATCATTTTTTAATTGCACACCATAAAATGATCCTTTCATGGTTGCAAAAAAGAATTTATCACCTGTAAAAACAGGAGCCGAACGAATCCAATCATCAGCCTCTTTTTTCAGTAAAAGTTCACCTGTATTAATGTCAAACACATAAAAGTTTTTATCTGCACTTCCCACGGCTACTTTCCCTTCAGCTGCAAAAGGCGCTGAAAAGTGTCTATACGATTTGTGCTCTACGTTTTCAACACTATATTTCCATTGTAATTCACCTGAACGCTTATTTAAACAATAAAATGTACCATCATTTGCTCCAAACAACACAAAGTTCCCATGTACAACGGCTTTATCATTAATAGCTCCTTCTGCTCTAAATGTCCAATTGGGTTTTGGTCTATTTCCTAATCTTCTTTCACCTTTCCAAGCATATAAATACCCCTCTAAAGTACCTTGATAAACCCAGCCTTCATTATCTAACAAAGGTTCTGCAAAGGTGTAACCTGTATACATTTCAAAAAGTTTCTGACCTGTTTTTATGTTCTTTGCTATCACACGATCAAATGCCTGTGTAACCGGTGGCTTGTTATGAATATCCTGAACACCAAATGGATATACAACAATCTCTTCGTTGGCAGCAAATGGCGCATGTCCTGCTCTATAATCTACATGACCTACCTCAATTTCTTTTACAATTTCACCCGTTTTTTTATCCACCAAAACAACGTCTTTCGTGGGTCCTCTATTTCCTCTTGCTCCCATTTCACGGAACATAATATGATCTTTCAAAATAACTGGACTCGACTGATTATTTGGAGCATGGTATAATTGATCGCCCATAATTTCTATGAGTTGCTTTGTACTCCAAATAATGTCTCCTGTATTTAAGTCTAAACAGTACATCGCTGTCCTAACTCCTGGAGAGGCCACATAAATGCGATTGTCTTCAATTGCAGGTTTCGATTCCCATGCCAATCCAACGGGAAAAACCCAAGCTTTTTCTCCTTTGGTTGGACCTAAAGCACCTGTGTAACCAGATAAGCCTTCATTCCCTTTATAGGAAGTCCATGGAATTTCTTTCTGGGCTTCCGAATTTATTGGAGTTGTATCATTCTTAAAAGCCAAAGATGCACCGCTACTTACCAATTTTTGATAGGATTCCAAAACAGCATAACCATCATCAATAACCAGACAGGCTTTGTACATTTCTTCATCCGAAAACACCTGAGGCTTATTGCCACTCCATAGATTATTCCATCTTGTAATTTTATTCAATCGATTATCAACAGCTACATAATCGGCTAAATGCATACCCTGTTGTTGTAGGCTTGCAGCCCAAAGTTTCATCTTAATAGCTCTTAATTTAAAATTTACTCTTTTGGTTGGTGATGATTTAAGCTCTAATCGAATTTGATCCAGTTCTGGATCGCCATTAGGGCTTTTAATTGACTGTCCTTCAACAGAAAGCAATACGAACAACGCACCAATAAAGGTAAATAGTTTCTTCATTTTAATTTATGGTTCTAACCTTATTTATTAATCTACAGACCCATCTGCATAAGGCACTGGATTTGTTTTTAGTCCCCATTTGCTAGGTTTTGAACCCATAACATATTCCAATGCTCCACCTTTAACAATATCTTCATGTTTGATCCAAACATTTTTATAGGCTTTCCCGTTTAATTTTACCGACTGAATATATATATTCTCTTCTGATAAATTATGGGCAGTAATTTTAAATTTATTTCCATTTTCTAAATTCATCTCAACTTCTTCTAAAAGTGGCGAACCAAAAATGTAAATTCCGCCCGCTGGATTTACTGGATAAAATCCCATCGCACTAAAAACATACCAGGCAGACATTTGTCCGCCGTCCTCATTTCCAATATACCCGTCGGGTGCTGCCTTGTAAAATTCTTTATCGATTTGATGAATTAATTTTTGGGTTTTCCAAGGCTCGTCAACATAGTTATATAAATAGGCTACATGGTGGCATGGCTCATTACCGTGTGCATAATCTCCAATTAATCCAGACACATCACCAACACTAGATTCTCCTGTATAGGGTAATGTAAAGAGCGTATCAAGTTTGTTGGCCATTGCTTTTTTTCCACCCATCATATCAGCCAAACCATAAACATCATGCGGAACAAACCACAAATATTGCCATGCATTTCCTTCGGTATAATCGCGGTCATGAAAATCTTCTCTGTGATACGCTCTTGGATCAAATGGTACTCTAAATTTACCATTGTTCAATTTAGCTCTAAAAAATTCGGATTCTTTGTCCCAAACGTTGTTGTAATATTGCCCTCTTTTTAGGAACTCATTTTGAACAGTTGTGTTTCCTAATTTATTTGCAGCAAGTGCCAGCGTCCAATCATCATAGGCATGCTCTAAAGTGACTGAAACTCCATTTCTCACTAAATCATTGGGATGATAGCCTTTTTTTAAATAATGCATTTGTCCATAATAGGAAGGGTATATATTTCGACCAGCAGTACTGTCTATTCCTGGTTGATTTGCAGAAATAACCATGGCCTTTAATAAATCTTCAGGATTGGATTTGGTCAACCCTTTCATATAAGCATCTGCAATAACAGGAAAGGAATGCAATCCAATCATACAGGTGTTTTCATTTTGATACATGGACCACATAGGCAACATTTTTCGCGGGTTCTGCTTTTGAAAATCCAGCATGGTACTTACAATATCTGCTGTTCTTTCTTGATGAATCAGGGTGAAAAGTGGATGTGTCGCTCTAAAAGTGTCCCATAGTGAAAACATGGTGTAATGTGTATAAGCCTTGGTTTGATGAACTTCCTTATCTATTCCTCTGTATTCTCCATTAACATCGTGATTAATTGTTGGATGTATGTTATTATGATACAAAGCGGCATAGAATTTAGCTTCTCTTTCTGGTGTTCCTTTGACAACTAGTTTTTGAAGTTGTTCCTCCCAACTAGCACTTGCATCAGCTTTCACTTTATCAAAATCCCAATGAGGAATTTCAGTCTCTACGTTTTCTAATGCATTTTTCATGGATACGGAAGAAATCGCAATTTTAACCATTACAGCTTCCTCGGCTTCGGTTGTAAAATTAAAAACCACTTTCATTTTTGCTGATGTATGATCTACAGCATCTGCCAAAAACTTTTTACTTTTATTTACATACAACCCTTTAGGATCATAAATGGCCTTAGATTTAAATGGCTTTGAAAATTTCACAGCAAAATATAATTGCCTGTTGGGCGCCCATATCCCACTAGTAATTCGGTAGCCTGTTACCGTTTGATTGTCTTTGATTTGAACATGAGCCAATTTCACACCGCTTCCACCGCCATTAATATGATGCACCAAATCTAACATGATATGAGCATCTTCCGTTTTTGGAAAGGTATATTTATGAAACCCTACACGTTCTGTTGCAGTCATTTCAGCATTGATATTATAGTCTAATAAGCGAACTTGGTAATATCCTGGTTCGGCAGATTCATCTTCATGAGAAAACCGAGATCGGTATCCAGAATCAGGTTCGTCGTGTTTACCAGGTTCTACTTGTATTTTCCCAACTGTAGGTACGAGTAATAAATCGCCTGCTTCTGTCAACCCTGTTCCACTCAAATGTACCTGACTGAACCCCAATAAACTTTTAGCATCGTAATGATAACCTCCAGCGGCATCCCACCCCTTGGTCTCCCAATCTGGTCCAGCGGCAACGGCTCCAAATGGCACCATGGCATGTGGAAAGGTATGTCCATGTCCACCCGTCCCAATAAATACATCTGTTTTATCGGTTAATTTCTTTTGAGACCAAATAGAACCACTAAAACACATTAGAAATAAGAGTGTGTGAATCACTTTAATTTTTTTATCTAATTTAGATTGTAAATAAACCATTTTAGCTAAGTTATTTTAATATATTACACGTGTAAAATTAATCTTATTTTTTCAATACCAAAACATTTATCTGAATACTTTTAATTACAAAATGAAGTTAAACCCATCTTCTGAAATAAAATTATATGATAAATTTTCTATTTTAATAGTACTCTAATGAACAAAATGAAATTGCCTTTTTCATGTTAATCTAATCCCCAGTTTTTATTAGGTTTACTTCCAAGCAGCAAATTCAATTCACCTCCTTTTGAGAAAATGTCATGTGAAAACTTAAAATGTCTCCAATTTTCACCGTTCAATTTAGCGTGTTGTATAAAGATGTTTTCTTCTGAACTGTTTTCAGTAGTGATTATGAATTTATCTCCAGGGTAGTAAGTTGAATTCAATTTGATTTCTATTTCATCAAAAAGTGGTGTGGTCATTTCATAAGAAGAATTTACAGAAGCTCCACCATCCATTTGGAATAGTCCCATGGCCATTAAAACACCCAAAGCCCCCATTTGTCCTTGATCTTCATCACCATTGTAGCCCCCATAAGGAGAGACATCACCAAAGGTAGTTTCTTTTACAGTACGCACCCATTTTTGAGAAAGCCAAGGCGCTCCAGAATAGTTGAACAAATGTGCCATTTGTGTTCCGGGTTGATTTTCATAATCTACCCAACTTTCTGCGTGTTTTCCATGCTCCGTTATAAAGTTATTACCTGTTGCTTTTTCAAAAGAACTATTCAAAAACGCTGTGTATTTTTCTTTACCTCCAAGTAATGCTATCAATCCATCAATGTCGTGAGGAACATAATTTGTATAAATTGCAGAATTACTTTCACAAAATCCAAGCATATTAAATCCTTCCCCTATAGGTTCAAAATTCGAAATCCAAGAACCATCCATGTTTTTAGGGTGGATAAACTTTGTTTCTGGATTCCAAAGGTTTCTGTAATTTTTAGAACGTTCCTTAAAAAAATTGGCATCTTTTGTTTTACCAAGAGCCGTTGATAATTGAGATAAGCACCAATCCTGATAGGCATATTCCATGGTCATGGATGCCCCATCTCTATGCATTCCAGGTTTTTTAATACCTTCAGGAACATAACCTCTTTCTACATAGAAATTCATACCACCACCTTGAGGATTATCTCTATGTTCATATCCTGCACGATCTCTTATACCGCCTTCAAAGGCATTTTTATACAAACCTTCATAGGCCTTTTCAACGTCGTAGTTGCGAATTCCTTTGTTATATGCTGTTGCAAAAAATGAAACGGCCGGATCACCAATCATAACATAGGTGTAGTTTCCACCAGATGGTCCACGAGGAATTAAACCACCATAACGATACATTTCCACCATACTCGCGCAAAACTCATTCATAACTTCTGGATATACCATAGACCATAAAACATTTAAAGTCCAATGACTTCCCCACCAAGCATCAAAATTATATTGATGATGTACTGGAGATCCATCTTTATTTAATGCTACTTGACGAATTTTCTTTTCAATGCCTGTCATATCTGCATACTTCCCATCTACGTCACTCATCACTTTTCTCCCTAATAAAGAATGCCAAAGATCTGTATAAAATTTTATTCTTTGATTTTCAGTTCCTCCTTTAATTTTAATCCGAGATAAATAATTATTCCATTCTTCTTGTGACTCTGAAACAACATCTTCAAAATTCCAATGGTTGAGTTCGGTATCCATATTCAATCGAGCATGTTCTATGTTTGTATAAGAAATGGCTACTTTCATTTGTAAAACATTGTTCTGATCTTTGTCAAAGGCAACATGAGCTCCAATATTTTCTCCTGTCAGTTCATCAATTTTTGCATTAATTAATTTTCCGTTTTTCCAAGTTCCAAAATTCGTGATGGGTTGGTCAAAACGCGCAACAAAATAGACATAAGTTGATTTTGGACGTCGTATGGTAGGGCTCATAATACTATAGCCCTCAATTTCATAATCGCTAATTTTTTGAACATGAGCCGAATCCATTTTAGAATGCCCCAACGCGGCACCTATATCAAAAATCACATGCTTTATGCTATCTTTTGGATACGTGTATTTGTGAAATCCTACCCTTGACGTAGCAGTTAATTCTGCCTTAATATTATAATCTTTTAAAACAATTTTATGATAACCAGGCTTTACAATTTCATCATCGTGACTAAAAGATGACTTATAGATTTCCATGCCTAGATGCCCTTTAAATTTTCCAACTGTGGGCATTACAGGAATACCCGATAGTTGCCAGCCATGTATATGGGAAAAATTTCGCACGTGTAATGAATCGTATAAATAACCAGATTTCCAACTTCCTTTTACTTGGGTATTTGGGCTTAGTCCTACCATTCCAAAAGGTCTTGCTGCTGAAGCAAAGAAAAACCATCGCGATTTGTGCGTGTCTATTTGAGGGTTCACATAATCGATTGGTTCCTTGTAATTTTGAGAAAAGCTTAGATTTGAAAATCCAAGTAAAAATGTAACGGTTAAAATTTTTAATATAAGGTTACGCATAGTTAAATTAAAATTTGTTATTATTTCTAATTGAATGAATTAGAGCTAGCGTTTTTTCTACCTCTTGTTCTAATTTTGCATAAGCTTTATTCGAAATAATTTCTTTTGAAATTAATTGAGATCCCATTCCAACACAAGTTACACCTGCATTAAACCATCCTGATAAATTTTCCTTGTTTGGAGCAACGCCCCCTGTAGGCATTACACTTGTCCAAGGTTGAGGCCCCTTGATTCCTTTTACAAATTGAGGTCCGTATATATCTCCAGGAAATAATTTTACAATCTCACAGCCTAATTCTTCAGCTCTAGCTATTTCAGTCAACGTTCCACAGCCAGAAGACCATAGCACTTTACGGCGGTTACAAGCAATGGCAATATCTTCTCTTAATACTGGAGTCACAATAAAGTTTGCCCCTAAAGCCATATATAAGGATGCTGCAGCTCCATCTGTAACAGACCCAACACCCATAATCATACCAGGTAATTCAGCAATGGCGTACTTTGTTAATTCACCAAAAACTTCATGAGCGAAATCGCCACGAGCTGTGAATTCCATTAACCGAGCCCCACCATCGTAACAGGCTTTTAAAACGTTTTTACTTAATTCAATATCATTACTAAAAAACAGTGGAATCATCCCTGTTTCTTTCATTGCAGTTGCAACTTCTATACGTGTAAATTGTGCCATTATTTTAGTTGTTTATTGAGCTGTTATTTAAATGGATGATTAATAAGGAAGGCTGAACTAAATGAATAGCCCAGCTATCCAATAAAACAAACCTAATTAATAATCTTCTTTTTTATCTAGCAACTCTTCCGGAGGCATCACCTCCCATTAATTTATTTACTTCTTCAACAGTTACCAAGTTCGCATCACCTTTAATGGTGTGCTTTAAACACGATGCCGCTACTGCAAAATCCAATGCATTTTGATCATCTTCAGGGAATGTTAATAATCCGTAGATTAAACCTCCCATAAATGAATCCCCTCCACCTACTCTATCTACAATATCTGTGATTTGATATTGGCGTGTTTCATACATTTTTGTTCCATCATATAAAACACCAGCCCAAGTATTGTGAGATGCAGAAATTGAGCCTCTCAAAGTTGTAATTACTTTCTTAGCTCTTGGAAATTTTATCATCATTTGCTGACAAACAGATAAAAATGCTTCTGCTTTCACCTCGTGTCCTTGTGTTGTAATATCCAATCCTTCAGGTTTAATTCCAAAGTGCATTTCAGCATCTTCTTCATTCCCTAAAATAACATCACAATAAGATGTTAGTTCAGTCATTATAGTTTCTCTATCTCCATTATAATTCCAAAGTTTTGCACGGTAATTTAAATCGGTAGAAATAGTTAAATCTAATTTGCTGGCAGCTTTTACTGCTTCTAAACAAACATCGGCTGCTCCCTGCGAAATAGCTGGTGTAATACCTGTCCAATGAAACCATTCAGCTCCATCAAATACTTCCTCCCAGTTTATCATTCCTGATTCTATTTCAGCAATGGCAGAATGAGCTCTGTCGTAAACAACTTTAGAACCTCTTGATACTGCTCCAGTCTCTAAAAAATAGATTCCTAAACGATCACCACCATACACAATTTTATCTACTCCAACACCTCTTTTTCGAAGTTCCATCATGGCACATTCCCCAATGTCATTTTTTGGTAAACGCGTTACAAAATCTACAGGTATTCCATAGTTAGCCAAAGAAACGGCTACATTAGATTCACCTCCCCCATAAATAGCATCAAAACTATTGGCCTGTGAAAATCTTAAAAATCCTTGTGGAGCCAATCTTAACATGATTTCTCCAAATGTGATTACTTTTTTCATTGTTAATTTTTATAAATTGAATAATCTTGGTAAAAACATGGATAATTCTGGAATATAACTTATTAGCATTAATACAATTACCATTATTACTAAAAACGGCAACAAAGGCCTTATTACTTGTGTTACGGAAACTTTAGCAACGCCACTACCTACAAATAGGAGTGTTCCAACCGGAGGTGTACAAATGCCTATACATAAATTAAGAACAATCACAATTCCAAAATGAACAGGATCCATTCCTAATGCGGTTACTACTGGCAGAAAAATTGGTGTAAATATTAACACTGCCGGAGTCATATCCATAAATGTCCCGATAATCAACAAAATAATATTGATCGCTAAAAAGATAGCGAACTTATTATTTAACGACTCTAATAAAAAAGTGCTGATCATTTCTGGAATTCCTTCAAAAGAAAATAACCAGGACATGGCCATTGATGTACAAATCAAAAACATTACAACAGCTGTTGTTTTTCCACTTGACAATAATATTCCAGGTAAATTTTTCATTTTCATGTCACCGTAAATCAAAGCTAAAACTGCAGCATATAGTACCGCTATTACAGATGCTTCGGTAGCTGTAAAAATCCCTGCTACAATTCCACCGACTACAACGACCAACAATAATAAACTAAAAAAGGCTTTTCTAAAATAGGTCCAAATTTCCTTAAAAGTTGCTCGTTTTCCTTTGGCATAGCCTCTATTAATTGAAACAAAAGCGATATACCCCATTATGGCAACCCCTACTAATATTCCAGGTAAATAACCCGCAATAAATAAAGCAGCTACAGATGCAGTACCTCCACTTGCCAAAGCATACACAATGAGAATATTACTTGGAGGAATTAAAAGTCCTGTTGTTGAAGAGGTAATATTTACGGAAGCACTAAATGTTCGAGGATAGCCTTCATCTTCCATTCTATCGGTCATAATGCTTCCTATTGCTGACGCTGCAGCCAATGCAGAACCTGAAATAGCACCAAATAACATCGATGCCAATACGTTTACATATGCCAAACCTCCAGGTAAACTTGCGACCAATGATTTTGCAAAATTGATTAATCGATTGGCGATTCCTCCTTGTTTCATAATCTCTCCTGCGAGAATAAAAAATGGAATTGCCAATAAGGCAAAACTATCAATTCCCGTAGTCATTCTCTGGGCAATGGTTGTTATACCCGGCATTTTATCAATATTCAATAACAAACTTAAGGTTGTTGAAATTCCAATACTATAGGCAACTGGAACCTTTAACAACAAAAGGGTAAAGAAACTAACAAACAAAACGATAATACTTAAAACTTCGATACTCATAATTAATTATTGGTTTTGTTAGTGTAAATGTTTGAAATATGGTATATCGAAAAACACATAATCAGTAAACCACTAATTGGCAAAATTGCATATACATATCCCAACGGAATTCTCAAGGTTCCTGATAGTTGTTCTAAATGTAAGGTTGTGTAAACCAAATTAAAACCACCTATAACCATTACGATGGCTGCAAAAAGAAATATCAATACCTCTATAAGAATTGACGCTATCTTTTTATTTGATGCTGAGAACTTTTGATATAAAAAATCCATGGACAAATGTTCTCTTTTAGCATTTAGATATGCTGCGCCTACTATGGTCATCCAAATCAATGAAAATCGAGCAAATTCTTCTGTCCAAGTAAAAGAGGTTCGTAAAATATATCTCGAAAGTACCTGAAACAAAACATCCAATACTAAAAGAGCAAAAATTGTTATCATAAATCTCTCAAGAAATTTATTTACTTTATTAAAAATAAGTGTAGATCTATTCACAACTATTGATTTTTAATTTGATTGACAATTGGAGCGAACGCCGGATATTCTTTGACAAACCCTTCTACTACAGATTTTGATTTTTCAGCAAACAACGATTTTTCCGGAATGATTACCTCTACTCCATGTTCTTTGGCCACTCGTATTGATTCTTCAACAGATTCATTCCAAAACACTTTTTGAGCCTGAGAAGATTCATTAGCAGCATCCTGTACCCAAACTTTTTCCTGCGCTGTTAATTGTTCCCAAAATTTTGTTCCAATTACTAGAACATCTGGCACTGATGAATGCTGATCCAAGGTATAATACTTACTGATTTCATAATGATTAGACGACACAAACGATGGTGGATTATTTTCAGCACCATCTACTACCCCTTGTTGAATTGCGGTATACAATTCACTGTATGATAGCGGTGTGGCTGACCCTCCCATAGAATTTACCATGTTAATTGCCATTTGATTGTTCATCACTCTTATTTTAAGACTTTTTAAATCTTCAGGTGTTCTAATTGCTTTTTCACTCGTGTAAAAACTTCGACTACCAGCGTCGTAATAACAGAGACCTCGCAACCAAAACTTACTTCCCTTTTCCAAAATGGATTTCCCAATTTCTCCTTCTAAAACGCTAAACTGATGCTCTTTACTTCTGAATAAATAGGGTATTCCTAAAATATGATATTCAGGAACAAAATTAGATAAAGTAGCTGCACTAACCTTAGTTGCAGCGAGACTTCCTATTTGTAACAACTCTAAAACCTCTCTTTCTGAGCCCAACTGTGCATCGGGGAAAACTTTTATTTGAACCGTTCCACCAGATTTTTCATCCAATACTCTCTGAAATTCCAATATCCCTTTATGAACAGGGTGTGATTGTGGCAAACTATGCCCCAAATAAAGTACTTTTGTTCCTCCTTGCTTTTTACAAGATGACAAACCAAGAACAAGCATTGCCATTAGTAGTATTTTATATTTCATTCTTCTAATTGTTCTATTGTATTACTTATTATTACTATTATTTTTACCTAATATTTAATTGAACTCAAAATAATTTACGGCATTATAATAACAAATATCTTGAACCATATTTCCTAAAAAATCGATATCATTTGGCACCAATCCTTTATTTATATCTTCAGCTATTAAATCGCATAAAATTCTTCTAAAATACTCATGTCTAGGAAAAGATAAGAAACTACGACTGTCAGTCAACATTCCAACGAAGCGACTTAAAAGTCCCATATTTGAAAGTACATTCATTTGCTTTTCCATTCCGTCTTTTTGATCTAAAAACCACCAGCCTGTTCCGAACTGCATTTTACCAGGAATCCCTTCTTCACTATAATTTCCCATCATAGCTGCAAAAACTTCATTTTGGGATGGATTTAAATTGTAGCAGATTGTTTTAGTTAATATTCCTTTTGAATCTAAGTTGTTAAAAAATTTCGACATTGATTCAGCTTGATTAAAATCACCAATAGAATCACAACCAGTATCTGTGCCTATTTGTTTTAATAATTTACTATTATTGTTGCGTAAAGTACCTAAGTGAAATTGTTGCACCCAACCTTTTGAATGATACATTTTACACAAATTAAATAGAATGCATGATGCGTATAAATTTACTTCGTCACTAGAAATATCTTCTCCTATCAAGCTCTTTTTTAATATCACATTGGCTTTTTCTTCCGTAAAATCATGTGCGAATATTTGACTCATTCCAAAGTCTGATACGCGACAACCATTTTCATGGAAAAAATCAACCCTGTCTTCAATAGCCTTTAGTAAATCTGACAAATCAGTAATTGAAAATGAAACGCAAGCTTCCAACTTTTTTAAATAGTCCGTAAATTCAATTCCATCGATACCAAACAATTTGTCTGGCCTAAATGAAGGATACACCTTTGTAAATATATTTTTCTTTGCAATTTGTTGATGGTATTTAAGATCATCTGTTGGATCGTCTGTTGTACAAATAACCTCAACGTTCATCTCTTTTAATAAATCAGCCGGTGTTTTAGTTGCTAAAACTTCGTTTGCCTTTTTATAAATTTCTTTTGCAGTACTTGGTTGTAAAACTTCATCAACATCAAAATAGCGTTTCAATTCTAGTTGTGTCCAATGAAACAATGGGTTTCTCAATGTATAAGGAACGGTTTCTGCCCATGTTTGAAATTTTTCTTCTAAGGTTGAAGAAGAACCCGTAATCAATTCTTCGTTCGAACCATTGGTACGCATTGCTCTCCATTTATAATGATCTCCACCCAACCATGCTTCAGAAATATTCTCCATAGGTTTATCTTCCGCTATTTGCTTTGGCGATAAATGATTGTGATAATCTATAATAGGCATGTCTTTTGCATACTGATGGTACAAAATTTCAGCCTCTTTAGAATTTAACAAAAAATTATCTGTAATAAATTTCTTTAATGTTATTTCTTTCTTCATTATAAACTTTTTGAGATTCCCAATTCCAAGCCTCTTAATTCTGCTAAGCCTCTTAATCTTCCAATTCCAGAATAACCCGGATTTGTTTTTTTATTTAAATCATCTAGCATTTGATGACCGTGATCTGGACGCAAGGGCATTTTTAAATCTGTTCTTCCTGCTAACTGTCTTTTTCTCTGTTCTAGTACTAAAGCTTTCATAACACCATACATATCAACATCTCCTTCTAAATGATTTGCCTCATGAAAATTACCTAAAACATCTCTTTGTGTACTTCTTAAATGGATAAAGTGAATTCTACTTCCCAATCGTTCTATCATACCTGTCAAATCATTATCCTCTCGTACTCCAAAAGAACCAGTGCAAAATGTTAAACCATTATTTGGACTATCAACTGCTCTATACAAATCATTGATATCATTCTCTGTGCTAACTACTCTAGGCAATCCAAGAATAGGAAATGGTGGGTCATCCGGATGAATACACATTAAAACCCCTGCCCTTTCTGCTGCAGGAATAATTTGTTCTAAAAAATAAAACAAATGCTTTTTCAATTCTTTTTCACCAATACTATTATAAGTTGCAAGTATGGCATTAAACTCTTCCAAAGTATAACCTTCTTCTGCTCCTGGCAATCCAGCAATTATATTCTTAATCAACAATTTTTTATCATCGTCGGTCATTTGTTCAAACATTGCTTCGGCACTTGCCAATTGCTTTTCGCTATAAGTCGATTTACTACCAGGTCTTTTCAATAAAAACACTTCAAAAACGGTGAACGCTGTTGCATCAAATCGCAAGGCTCTTGAACCATCTTCTACTTCATAGTTCAAACTGGTACGTGTCCAATCTAGCACTGGCATAAAATTATAACACACCGTATCAATTCCACAGATACCTAAATTTAAAAGTGTTTGAGAATAATTATTGATATATGTTTGAAATTTTCCTGAATGCGTTTTAATATCTTCATGTATAGGAACACTTTCTACAACCGACCAAGTTAACCCTGCTATTTCTATAGTTTCTTTACGCTTTTGAATTTCTTCAACTGGCCACACCTCTCCGTTAGGGATATGGTGTAAGGCAGATACAATTCCAGTTGCTCCGGCTTGTTTGATGTCTGAAAGAGATACTGGGTCATTTGGCCCATACCACCTCCATGTTTTTTCTAAACTTAAACTCATGATTTATATCTATATATTTTTAAACACCACTAAAAGCACTAAACCCGCCATCTATAGGTATTACAACACCTGTTACAAATGATGAGCCTTCACCACATAGCCACAAGGTTGTTCCGACTAAATCTTCTGGTTTACCAAATTTACCCATTGGGGTTTGTTCAATGATTGTATTTCCTCTAAGTGTTAAATCCCCTTTTTCAGTTGTCAATAGTGTTCTGTTTTGATCTGTAAGAAAAAATCCTGGTGCCAATGCATTTACTCGTATTCCTACTTTTGAAAAGTGTACGGCCAACCACTGTGTAAAGTTAGAAACAGCGGCTTTTGCACCACTATAAGCTGGAATTTTTGTTAGTGGTGTAAAGGCATTCATTGATGAAATATTTAAAATACTACATCCTTCTTTCCCCACCATATCTTTAGCAAAAACCTGTGTTGGAAGCAAGGTTCCAATAAAATTCAAATCGAAGGTAAATTTAATTCCACTAGGATCTAAATCGAAAAACGTTTTAAAACTATCTTCTTTATTTAAAAGATCTTGTTCTTCTAAATATGGATTTGAAGTAGTACCTAAAGGATGATTCCCTCCAGCACCATTAATTAAGATATCACAAAAACCCAACTGACTATTTACTTCCTTCTTTGCATTTTCTAAAGAATCCTTTTCTAACACATTGGCAGCAATCCCAATAGCCATTCCTCCTTCTGTATTAATCTGTTCGGCAACTTCATTTGCTGCATCAATTTTTAAATCTAGCACGGCAATCTTATGCCCTTCTTTTGCAAGTGCTTTTGCTAAGGTACTGCACAATACACCTCCTCCTCCTGTTACTACAACGACTTTACTCATTATTTTGAAAATTATTTAAAATCAATACTCATCTGTGGTTTTTCGTGTCCGTACACGAAACTATTTTAAAAAAATCAGAACATTGAAATACAAATGTAATTAAATAGCCGTGTGCGAACACAAAAATTTTAAAAAATATTGCTAACTTGCTTAAAACTATAGTTGATATTGCCGCAGTATATTTGCATTTATTGGAGTATGAAAATTATTTATTCAATTTAAATTATCATAGAAGTATATGATTACAATTAAAGAAATTGCCAGAGAAGCTAAAGTTTCGGAGGGCACTGTAGATAGAGTGCTTCACAACAGAGGTGGAGTTTCTAAAAAGACAGAAGTTCGCATTAAAGAAATCTTTAAAAAACATAATTTTAAAGTGAATCCCGTTGCAAGTGCATTGGCGATGAAAAACAACTTCAAGGTTTCCACTCTAATGCCCAATTATGATACTGACAATTTATTTTGGAAATCGCCTTATTTGGGTGTATTAAAAGCTAGCCAAGAGGTTGCTAATTATGGTATTGAAGTCAATAATTTCACTTTTGATCAATTTGATGCTAGCTCCTACTTAAGCCAATTCAAAATCTTGATGGAGTCAAATCCTACCGCTGTTATACTTGTACCCGTATTTATTAAAGAAACAAAAGAAATTACAGATGAATTAGAAAAAAAGAATATCCCTTATCTCTTTTTTAATATTGATTTAAATGGATTTAATAACATTTCATTTATAGGTCAAGACTCCTATTTGGGTGGTTATGTGGCTGGAAAATTAATGCATTTAAGCTTACATGACGAAACTTCTTTTTTAGTCGTTCAAACTAGACTTAATGTTACAAATTACCACCATATATCTAAACGAATTGAAGGGTTTAATGACTATTTTATCAAAAACGATTTTCAAGTAGAAACTCAGACTTTGAAAATTGACAATCTTAAAGACATAAAAAAAGCCAAACAAAAATTAAATTCATATTTAAAAGAACATGGTAATATTAAGGGAATATTTGTTCCTTCAAGTCGTATATCTCTTATTGCAAATAGTATAGAAAAAACTTACTCAGATAAAATTCAACTAGTTGGTTTTGATAATACCCCTCAAAATATAAAATGTTTGGAAGCAAATAAAATTTCCTTTTTAATTTCTCAAAAACCATTTGATCAAGGCTATGAATCGATACACTTAATGACTGATTATTTAGTAAAAAAGAAGGAACCAGTTAGCAAAATTTACTCACCGATAGATATCCTTACAAAAGAAAACGCCCGCTATAACGATCGAAAGAAAACAGAATTTGAAATTGAAAACAGAGAAATCATAGATTAACATAGATTAGGTCTAAATCACTTTATGTTGATTGATTTTGAAGATTCTAAAATGTCTAATTGTTTTATAATTTGTTCTTTCTTAACAGGAAAATGTTGTACCTATGTTGTACCCGAATGAAAATTGTTAACGATTTTAAACAAAAAAAGTCGAAGATTTCTCTTCGACTTTTGTACAGGCGGGGAGACTCGAACTCCCACACATTGCTGCATTAGATCCTAAGTCTAACGTGTCTACCAATTCCACCACGCCTGCATTTTTAATATTTTAACACTAATAATTAGGTTAAATCCTAAGTCTAGTGTGTCTACCAATTCCACCACTCTCGCTTAGTCCCGATAATTATCGGGTTGCAAATATAAACAACATTTTTAAATTGCAAACTTTATAGTATCAAAAAACATTCTTTTTTATACTTTTGAATACATCCTAATAAAAACTTCAATGAACCACATCAAATCCTATATTTCAGAACACAAAGACAGATTCTTAAATGAGTTAATAGAACTCTTAAAAATTCCATCGATAAGTGCTGATTCAACATACAAAAACGATGTTTTAAAAACAGCAGATGCTGTTAAATTTAGTCTTGAAAAAGCGGGATGCGATGCTGTTGAAATTTGCGAAACGGAAGGTTACCCCATTGTTTATGGTGAAAAATTAATTGACAAAAACCTACCAACCATTTTAGTTTATGGGCATTATGATGTACAACCACCAGACCCTATAGATCTGTGGAGCTCTCCACCATTTGAACCAGTAATTAAAAAAACAGAATCACATCCTGAAGGTGCCATTTTTGCCCGTGGCGCATGTGATGATAAAGGTCAAATGTATATGCATGTTAAGGCCATGGAGTTTATGACAGCTACAAACCAGTTGCCATGTAATGTGAAATTTATGATTGAAGGCGAAGAAGAAGTGGGTAGTGTAAACCTCTCAACCTATGTAAAAAACCATCAAGAAAAATTAAAGAATGATGTCATTTTAATTTCAGATACAGGAATGATTGCTAATGATGTACCATCAATTACAACAGGGTTAAGAGGGTTAAGTTATGTTGAAGTAGAGGTTACTGGCCCCAATCGTGATTTACATTCAGGTTTATTTGGTGGCGCTGTAGCCAATCCTATTAATATTTTGGCAAAAATGATTGCCTCACTTCATGATGAGAATAATTATATAACTATTCCCGGTTTTTACGATAAAGTGGAAGACCTCTCAAAAGAAGAACGTGCCGAAATGGCAAAAGCCCCTTTTAGTTTAGAAAACTATAAAAAAGCATTAGATATTGATGCGGTTTACGGCGAAAAAGGATACACTACAAATGAACGTAATGCTATTAGACCAACATTAGATATAAATGGTATTTGGGGCGGTTACACTGGCGAAGGAGCAAAAACAGTAATAGCTAGTAAAGCGTATGCCAAAATTTCTATGCGCTTAGTTCCTCATCAAGATTGGAAAGACATCACACAATTATTTAAAACCCATTTTGAAAGTATAGCACCAAAAGGCGTTAGCGTAAAAGTAACACCACATCATGGCGGGCAGGGTTATGTAACACCCATAAATAATATTGGATATAAAGCAGCAAGCATGGCTTATCAAGAAACATTTGATAAAACACCAATTCCGCAACGAAGCGGTGGTAGCATTCCAATTGTATCTCTTTTTGAGCAAGAGTTAGGCAGCAAGACCATCTTGATGGGGTTTGGTTTAGACAGTGACGCTATACATTCACCAAACGAACATTTTGGTGTTTTTAATTATTTAAAAGGCATCGAAACTATTCCCCTATTTTATAAATATTTCACGGAATTATCAAAATAATTTTGGTGTCACAATAACCAGCACGTGTTAGTTTCTAATATGAAAAACCAACATTCTAATCACCTTTTATTACTATTATTAGCAACCCTTTTTATAAGCACCTCTGGAGCCCTAGGAAAGTTTATTGATATGCCAACTCCTGTAATAATTTGGTGGCGCTCCATTATAGCTATGGTTTTATTGTACGGGTTTTGTAGATTTAAAAGAATTAGTCTAAAAATAAGCTCAAAAAAACACATCCCAACAACTATAATTAGCGGGCTATTTATGGCAGCACATTGGATAACCTATTTTTATGCTTTAAAACTATCTAATGTAGCCATTGGCATGCTTTCGTTATTTACATACCCCATTATAACAACCTTATTAGAACCTATATTTATCAAAGTAAAATTCGATCCCAAATATATTATACTCGGTTTTATGGTTTTATTTGGCATGTACATACTTGTTCCCGAATTTAACTTAGAGAACACTCATGTAAAAGGCATCTTATTTGGATTACTTTCAGCTTTGTTTTATGCTTTACGTAATATTCTATCTAAAAAATTGGTAGCACACTATCATAGTTCATCCATAATGTTATATCAATTATTTGTTATTACTATTGTTTTATTGCCGGTTATGTTTTTTTTAGAAACATCAGGGATTAAAACACAGTATCCTTATGTTATTCTTTTAGCAGTTTTTACTACAGCCATTGGGCACACGATGCTTGTAAATAGTTTGAACCATTTTACAGTAAGTACCGCCAGTATTATAAGCAGTACACAACCAATATTAGGGATTATCATTGCCTTTATTTTTTTAAATGAAATACCTACTTTAAATACGTTTATTGGCGGATCAATAATTCTAGCCACAGTTGTTATTGAAAGTATTCGTTCTAGAAAGATTAATTAAACTTAGATGAAATCTATTTTCAAATTTATTTCTTTAAATATTGTATTTTTATAAATTATCGCAATAGACATCTATATTAATTAAAGACGTTTATAATTATCCTAAATGAAATTATATAGCAAAGAAGAACTACTCCAACTTAACAACCTAAAGAAAGGTAATGAAAGGGCTTTTGAGTATTTTTTTAATAAATATTATGACGCTATTTTAGGGTTTTGCATTCAGTTTATTTACAACAAACCTGAGGCTAGAGGTATCACCCAAGAGGCCTTCTTAAATTTATGGACAAATAGACAGCAAATTGAAAAAATTAATGGGATTGAATCTTTTCTTTACACCTATGCGAAATCTAAATGCTTAAATGTTATACGTAATAATAAAGTTAAGGAACGCTATAAAAGTAAAACCCTTAATAAAAAAGAACGCGCTTTAGATTATGACATATTAAAGTCTATGAATTTTGATTCTTTGGCCTTAACTGAATTGGAAGAACTGATAACAAAATCTATTGATGATTTACCTGAAAAATCAAAAGTTGTTTTCTATAAAAAGCGTTACGAAAATAAAAAAAACAAAGAAATTGCCCAAGATCTTAATGTTACTGTAAAAACAGTTGAGGCACACATGACTACCGCGCTAAAAATTTTGAGATTAAAATTAACCGAGTATTTACCGCTTATTTTTGTCTCAATCCTAATTTCTTAGTAAATTATACCTCCTATAAAACTTACATTATAAAACCTTTTTTAAAAAATTTAAATTTTTAGTTAGGGTTTTTAAAGGTTAGCGTGTACTAATATTAAAGCCATCTTTAATTTGTTATTGTCTTGCGTTATTATGAGACAATTTAATTGAAATTACCTAATAAAAATATAACTTAACACAGGTTTTAAACACAAAATATGATTTCAAGTTTAATTACAAAATACTTAAACGGAGAAGCAACCGAGCAAGAAGTTTCTCAAGTTTTTAATTGGATTGAAACTTCTAAAGCAAACAAAAAACAATTCATTGATCTTAAAAAAGTATGGGGTATGACTTGTGTTTCGGACTCGGAAAAGATAAATACTTGGCATCAAGTTCAAGAGACAACGCTAAAAACCAAACCCATCAAATTCTCATCTATTTTTAATTATGCTGCTATTTTTATTGTTTTTTTAAGCTTAGGTTCACTTATTTGGTTAGCAGAAAAACGAGATTCTATTGAATCAAAAAACGTGGTTTTAGAAATTGAAGAAACCCATACCAAAATTGATTTAGCCAAAGACAAAACGACTATAAAAAAGCAATTAGTTGATGTTATTACCTTACAGAATGCTCACGAAATTGTGTATAACTTGGAAAGCGTCTCACAACCTATTACTTTTCATACTTTGAATATTCCTTTTGGAAAAACATTTAAAGTAACACTATCTGATGGTAGCATTGTTCATTTAAATGCAGGAAGTAGCTTAAAATACCCACAACAATTTAATACCACTGGCAACAGAAAAGTGTTTTTACAAGGTGAAGCTTTTTTTAAAGTTAACAAAGATGAAAAACGCCCATTTATGGTTGAAGCTAACCATATAGCAATAAAAGTTTTAGGAACTGAGTTTAACGTTAACACTTCTAGTTTAAATCACTATGCCGATTGTATTTTAGTTGAAGGTTCTGTTTTATTATCGAGTAATAACGGCAATGAAGTAATACTTAGCCCGAATGAAAAAGCAACTTGGGATATCACTTCAAAAGCATTTAATATCTCGCAAATAAACACCAAACTCTATACGTCTTGGGTTCATGGCGAACTTATTTTTGAAGATTCAAATTTCAGTGATATTTCAAATAAACTGACGCAATTTTACAATATAAAAATAGAGAATCGTAACAATTCGTTGAAAACTCAAAAGTTTAGTGGCACAATTAGTTTAAAACATTCAAGTGTCGAAAATATTTTAGATTTGTTAATTAATGACACCCCTTTTTCCTATATTAAAATGGATGATAACACCATTATTATTAGTAATAACTAACCGTAAATGATTATTAATTTTGAATAAAATATTTAAAACAGTTTTACTTGTATGCACTTTGATGCTGCTAAGTGCAAGTAGCATTGCTCAAACTAAGCGAATTAGTTTAGATGTTAAAGAGCAATCTTTTAGTGATGTTATAAATCAAATTGAGCAACAAAGTTCATATAGAGTAATATACAACTCTAGTAAAATTGATGCTACTAAAGAAGTAACTATTTCCGTAAATAATAAATCTTTAGAAAGCACTTTAAAAAAACTTTTGGAAGGGAGCGGGGTTTCTTATGTTTTAAAAAACAATCAAATTTTATTGGTTGAAAGCAAACCGTCTTCCAGTAACACAAATAGCCAACAAAGTGAACGCCTAATAAAAGGAATAGTTTTAAGTGCTTCTGATAATTTCCCGCTTCCCGGGGCTACCATTTTAATAAAAGAGACTTCAAAAGGAGTGGTTACAAATATGGATGGTGAATTCACATATCTTTTAAAAGGAAATGACATAAATAATATGATACTTAAAGTTTCATATTTAGGTCACAAAACCATAGAAATTCCTGTTGGAGAAAAAACAAATTTTGAAATATTATTAGAAGAAAACGTATCTACTTTAGATGAAGTCGTTATTACATCTTCATATGGCACTAAAAAATTAAAACAAGAAGTGGTTGGCAGCATTGTAACTGTCAACCCAAAAGATATTGGTATTGAACAACCTGTTAATACGTTTGATGAATTATTAGAAGGACAGATCTCCGGTTTACTAATAGAAACCAATCCGCAACTTGGAGAACCTGTTACCATAAACATAAGGGGTCAAGGCTCTCTAACACCTTTAACCGGTATAGGCAC